>DASSDH010000077.1:0-2034 GCA_035697245.1 Jiangellaceae bacterium | reverse complement strand
CCTGGACTGGGCAATCGTTGCCGTCCTATCCGTTGGAACGGTCGTTGGTTGGGCGACGGACAGAGCGCATCAGCCCGCCTGGGCGCTGCCGTTGGACCTGGCCGCCTGCCTCGCCCTGGGGTGGCGGCGTTCGCGGCCGCTTCCGGTTCTTGCGCTGATTGTGGCCGTCGACGTTGTGCAGATCGTCGCGGACGTCCCGGCGAACACCCTGATCTACGTCACGCTCATTGCCATCTACTCGGTCGCCGCGTACGCCTCGCGTCGACGAGCGGTGGTCGCCCTGCTGGGAACCTACGTCGGCATCTTCGGCGCGTTGCTGTCACCGGCCGCTTCGATCGAGGGCGGCATTCTGACCGCCACGGCTTTCATGGCCGCTGCGGCGGTCTTCGGCGACAATGTCCGTACCCGCCGCGCCTACCTCGCCGCCGTCGAGGAGCGTGCCTCCCGCATGGAACGCGAGCGCGACACGCAGGCGGCGATGGCTGCTGCGGCCGAGCGAACCCGCATCGCCCGGGAGATGCACGACGTGGTCGCACACAGCTTGTCGGTCATGGTGGCGCAAGCCGACGGCGCCGGCTACATCATCGACACTGCACCGGAGCAGGCCCGACGCGCCATCGCCACCGTGGCCGAGACCGGCCGACTCGCGCTGACCGAGATGCACCGGTTACTTGGCGTGCTGCGCTCGACCGATGTCGAGGAAGAACGGTCACCCCAGCCCGGCGTCGACCAGCTCGACGCGCTGATTGCCCGAACCCAGTCCGCCGGGTTGCCGGTCACGCTGTCGGTGCAGGGATCACCGGTCCGGCTCAGCCCTGGCCTGTCCCTGACCGTCTACCGCATCGTGCAGGAGGCGTTGACCAACACCCTCAAGCACGCCGGCCCGGCGGTCACCGCCACCGTGCAGCTTCGCTACCTCGATGACGATGTGGAGATCGAGGTCACCGACAACGGCCATTCCGCTGCCAGGCAGCAACCCGACCAGACGAAACCCGACGGCGGCCACGGACTTGCCGGCATGCGCGAACGGACGGCCGTCTACGGCGGGAACCTGACAGCGGGCCCGGCCGACGGCACCGGTTGGCGGATCTGTGCACGGCTGCCGGTGGACTCACCGCGGTGACGATCTCGGTGGTCCTGGTGGACGACCAGCCGCTGCTGCGGCTTGGTTTCCGGATGGTGCTCGACGCTCAGCAGGACATGACGGTCGTCGCCGAGGCCGGCGATGGTGAGGAGGCGGTGGCTGTCGTCGCCCGGCACCAACCGGACGTGGTGCTCATGGACGTGCGGATGCCGCGGCTCGACGGCGTCGAAGCCACCAGACGCATCGTCACCTCCGGCAGCAGGTCCAAAGTCCTGATCCTCACCACGTTCGACCTCGACGAGTACGCCTTCGCTGGCCTGCGAGCCGGCGCCAGCGGATTCCTACTCAAGAACGTGCCGCCGCCGGATCTGCTGACCGCAATCCGGGCGGTCGCCAGCGGAGACGCGGTCGTCGCCCCCAGCGTGACCCGACGGCTACTGGACGCCTTCGCCGACCGGTTGCCGACCTCGAGCAAGCCCGCCGACCAGATCCTGGCACCGCTCACACCGCGGGAGCGCGAGGTACTCGTCGAGATCGCGACCGGAGACTCCAACGCGCAGATCGCCGAACGACTCGTACTCTCCGAGGCGACCGTGAAGACCCACGTCGGCCGAATCCTCGCCAAGCTCCACCTACACGATCGGGTGCAAGCCGTCGTGCTCGCCTACGAGTCGGGCCTGGTCCGTCCCGGAAGCCGTTGACAGTGCCGACGTGTCCAGGTGAACTGGCTGGCTTGTAGGTGCTCGGCGTGCTTCCCGCGTTCGTGCGCCGGTTGGGTGTGCGACTGCTGGGACGCCTTCCGGCCGCGGCCGCGCGCTTCGGGCCACCAGAGTTGGCGTGAGCGGCTGGGGATGTTCGGCGCGGGGTTGGGGCATCCCGCTGTCGCCGTTGACCTTGATGGTGACCATTGGCGGAACGACGAAGAGGGTGGTCCTCGGCGAGAGTGGGCC
>DASSDH010000076.1:0-46690 GCA_035697245.1 Jiangellaceae bacterium | reverse complement strand
CATCGAGAAGAGGGCGGTGGCGGTGTTCGCGGCCGTCGACCGGATCACGGCCGTGATCGCGGAACACGATGCGAGCGGGGCCGGTGCACAATTACCCGCGCAGCGGCGGGACCGGTTCCAGGTGGTCGACGGCGGTCGGTGAAGCCGCCGGCTGGCAACGAATGAGGACCGCGGCGCGAGCGTGGCGAGCTTAGACCTCAGCTCACCGCCTTCTTCACGAGCGCGCCGATCCTTGCCTCGTCGGCGGCGGTCAACTCCGTCAGAGCGAAGGACGTCGGCCACATGGCGCCTTCGTCGAGGTTCGCCGCCTCGTCGAAGCCGAACGTCGCGTACCGCGACTTGAACTTATGCGCGCCTTGGAAGAAGCAGACGACCTTGCCGTCCTTGGCATACGCGGGCATCCCGTACCAGAGCTTTGGCGACAGGGCTGGCGCGCTGGCTTTGATGATCGCATGGAGCCGCTCGCCCATGGCGCGATCCGGTTCCGGCATCTCGGCGATCTTCGCGAGCACGGCGCGTTCCCCGTCTGCCTTGCCCGCGCGCGGGCCGCGACGCGCGTCCGCCTTCAGCTCTTTGGCGCGCGCCTTGATCGCGGCTCGTTCTTCGTCCGAGAATCCCTCGGACGGCTTGTCGATCGCCGTGGTGCTCATGGCGGACTTCTGCGTGTCCTTCATTGCAGGTCTCCTCCCCTGCGAGTCTTGATGGGCACGACCGTCATTCTAGGGAGCCGCCGCGGCGGCGGCTTCTCCGAATCTGCTCGGCCGTGACCTAGTGCCCGCGCGCGAAGTTCCTTTGGTTGTCAGGCTGCCGAGCTCGCCGCCGTCCGGGAGACGGGCTTGATGTGGGCGAAGGCGCTGCGGGCGTTCCAGGTCGGGAAGGCTCGTACGAGCCACGAGGGGCCGTGGAGTTGGATGCGGCGGTCGCGGGTGGCTTCGGCCCAGCTGAGCTGGCCAGCGTGCCATTTGACGAAGGCTTCGGCCTCCGCCGTGATGTAGAGGTCCTCGTCTAGGCCGGGGTACTCCTTGCAGATCTCGCTGTCTGCGTGCTCGATCAGTAGCCAGTACCGCTCCCGGCGCCGGCGGCCGGTGAAGTCGAAGCAGATGACGACGCGGCGGTCCGGGAGCCGGTCTCGGCGGAGCGCGTTGCACATCGACCACAACGCCACGAAGGGATCGAGGTGCTCGGGGGCGATCTCGAGCCAGGCGGCACCCCACTCGCCGAGCGACACGCAGACTTTGAAGAGGTCGTGACCCGCGGAGGTGAGCTCGTAGTTGCGCCCGCGCCCTTCGGGTTTGGGTGCCGACTCGATGATGCCGAGCCGTTCGAGCTGCCTGAGCCGCTGCGAGAGCAGGGTGCGGGAGAGCCCGGGCGCGCCCTCCAGGATCTCACTGAAACTTCCGCAGCCCAGCCACAGGTTGCGGATGATAACTGGCGTCCAGCGCTCGGCGAAGATCTCCGCGCCGCGGGCGATGGGGCAGTACTGGCCGTATGACCGCACGACACCAGTATGGCGAGCCTGCCTTCGGCGGTGAAGTCCAGATTTTGGACTTCACGGCCGCGGTCCACGGTGGTGCGATGGGGCCGTCGAGAGAGGAAACCGACGACGACACCGACTGCCAGCAAGTCGGCCAGCTGAGCGAGGAGGCAACCACGATGGAGATCGACGGGTTCCGGGGTCAGCTGATTACCTCTGACCACGCCGACTACGACACCGCCCGAGCTGTGTGGAACGGCGCCATCGACCGGCGCCCCCGGCTGATCGCCCGATGCCGCGGCACCGCCGACGTGGCCGCGGCCGTGCGCTTCGCCCGCGACCACGACCTGGAGATCGCCGTACGGGGCGGGGGCCACAACGTGGCCGGCACCGCAGTGTGCGGCGAAGGGATCGTCATCGACCTCTCGGCGATGCGGACCGTCTGGGTCGACCCCTCTGGTCGCACGGCCTGGGTGCAGGGCGGCGCTCTGTGGGGCGACGTCGACCACGAGACGCAGGCCCAGGGTCTGGCCACCACCGGCGGCATCGTGAGCCACACCGGCGTCGCCGGGCTCACCCTCGGCGGCGGCATCGGCTTCCTCATGCGCAAATACGGGCTCGTCGTCGACAACCTGCTTGCCGCCGAGGTAGTCACCGCCGAGGGCAGCATCGTTCGGGCATCCGCCGACGAACACCCCGATCTGTTCTGGGCGCTGCGAGGCGGCGGCGGCAACTTCGGCGTCGTCACCTCGTTCCGATTCGCTCTGCACGCCGTCGGCCCGACCGTGATGGCCGGGCTTGTCTTCTGGCCGGCCGACGACACCGCCGACGTGCTGCGCTTCTACCGCGACTTCGCCGCCGACGCGCCCGACGAGCTTGGCAGCGTCGTCAGGCTCGGCACCGTCCCCCCGCTGCCGGGAATCCCCGAGAACCTGCACTGGCGGCCGGCCATCGCCGTCGCGTGCTGCCACGCCGGCGCCGTCGAAGACGGCGAGCGTGCGGTGCGGGCCCTCCGCCGGTTCGGGACGCCGCTCGTTGACCTGCTCGCACCCTCGCCGTACACCGCCTTCCAGGCAGGCATCGACGACACCGTCCCCCACGGGTGGCACTACTACTGGAAGTCGACGAACCTCGCCAGCCTTTCCGACGACGCCATCGCCGTCATCGCCGATCACGCCTACGCCGCCGGCTCGCCCCGGTCGTGCGCGGTGATGTTCCACTTCGGTGGCGCCGTCGCCCGAGTCCCCCCCGACGCCACCGCCTACGCCGGTCGCGACGTGGCCCACAACATCGTCATCGAAGGCGTGTGGCTCCCTGAGGAGTCCGGCGAGCACGCCGCGGCCGAGACCGCTTGGGCACGGCGGTTCCTCAAAGCCCTCCAACCGCACGGCGCCGGGAGCGTCTACGTCAACTTCCTTGATTCCGACGACGACACCAGCCGCGTTCGAGAGGCCTACGGCGATCACATGTACCAGCGACTGGCCGAGGTCAAGGCCAAGTACGACCCGGACAACGCCTTCCACCACAACAAGAACATCCGCCCCGGTTGAAGAGCCTGGCGACGATCGACGCACGATGATCAGGATGCGCGGCTTGACGGCGATGTAGCGACCGTTGAACTCGCCGCGCAGACCCGGGCTAGCGTCAGCCCAGACAGACCCCGCGGCTCCCTTCCGGGCTCAGGGGTTTGATCTTACTCCGAAGCCTGCCTAGCGCTCGACGCCGCGGAGACTCCCGCTGACATCCTCGCCGGGGTCGTAGATGGAGCACGTGACCGCGCGGTCGCCGTCGAGCCAGCTCTCCTCGGTCGGGGAAAGGTAAAAGACGTCAAGCACCGATTCCTCATACGACAGCCCGACAAACGGCTCGAACTCCGCGATGCACAACTCGTCTGTCTGCTCGAAGACGGCGTCGTCGCCCGGATAGTCCCCCTCCGGAATCATCAATTGAGCGTAGACCTCATAGATGTGCGGCTCCGCACATGGAACGACCGGAACGGTAACGAGCTCCCCCTCCGGAACTTCGGCGAAACAGTCGCCCACCTCGAGCTTGTAGGCATCGACCTCCACGGGCGCCGTCGGCGCCGTCGGCGCCGTCTCCTCCGCGGGTGCGGAGGTCTCGACCGGTGGCGTAACAGTGTTCTCGGCTACCGGCGAGACGGTGTTCGCGGTTTCCACCGAGGCTTCCTCGCTCAGGTCTGCGAACACACCGACGAGGATCACCAGGCCGACAATGGAAAGGACCACCGCGACCGCGCTGGTGATGATGCCCCACAGCGCCATCGCTCCATTGGTGGCTTCGCCCCGCTTGGCCCGGCCTCGGCCGATGAAGCCGAGGATCAGGCCGATGATCCCGAGGATCCCGGCGACCCAGAAGAAGAACGGGAAGATGCCGGTGACCACTCCGATGATCCCCAGGGTCAAAGCGGCGATCCCCAGACCATTCCGCGGAGCCTGTTGGACGCCAGGCGGAGGTTGGTACGGGGACGGAGACGGCGGAGGTTGGGGGAAGTCAGACATGGCCTAAGTGCTCCGATCCGGAGAGCAAGGATGCTGGCACAGAGCAGGCTGCGTGTCAGCGGAATCTCGTTATCGGCGGCGACAGCCCTGACGACGATGGAGACCGGGGCGCAACTGTTCGTTTCGACGAGGAGGACGCTTCGCTGTCAGGGTTCTTGGATCTCCCGCCGTCTGACGTCGGAGGCTCGTACCCAGAACGGCCGGAGCCGGCTGCCAGGCTCGAGGCTGCGCATGATGCACACGTGGGTGCGGGTCCATTGCGAGGTCCAGCCGTCGAGTTCGCCCTCCCCGCCGTCGATCCACCCGACACGCACCGTGACCGGGATCGGTGGCTTGCCGTGGGCGATGTGGTGGCCGTTGAACTCGCCCCGCCACGTGTCCGGGGCGTGCTCGACGGGTTGCCGGTCCACCCCACCAGTGTCGAACAAATGTTCGCATTGTGGAAGGGTGTCGTTGTGGAGGATGCGCGAGTATCGTGCCGGCCGCGTGGCAGGTCACCTGTTGCGTGGTTACGCGATGACGCCGCGCCCCTGCTTACCGGCGCCGTCGCGCGGGCACGACAACATCCCCGGGCCAGGGGGTCCCCGGGGGTGTTGCGTCTAATGGCCCGACAAGCCGTGGACGTGTGAGTGTCACGTCAGCGGGGAATGACGGTGCCCGGCGGGGCCGGGCCACGGGTGGCACGAACCGGGGTGTAGGAGCCGGTGCCATCCGTGGCTCTCGCGCCAATGATCTTGACAAGCGGTCCAAGGGGATTTGTTGGTCCAGGGATCAGCTTTCGCTGAGCCTCCCGAACAGTTCCCTGTCGGGCCAAATCATGCCAACGGCGATCTCCTGTAAGGCAATCACTGCTGAAAAGAGCCGAGTTTCCCTGCGGACGGATCGCCAGGCTGCATAGTGTGTCCGCGATGTCGGCGTCGGCGCCACGACCGTGAACCCCGGCGCCGACCCCGTTGGCGAGGCGTGGTTCCCCCTCCCCGCGCGCTGGCGGCCCGCTGGCGAGGCGTGGCACCCCCCTCCCACGCCTTTGCCAGTGGCGGCCCTCACGCGAAACTGGCCGCGAGTCCTCAACCCTCGCCGAGGCACTGGCCGGCCGGTGAACTCGCGCATAACCGGACGCCGACGTCGCCGCCGCCGCGTCCGGGGCCGCCTACTGTCGAGCCCTAGACGGACGGTCTAACTGTTGGTCCGTGTCGGAACTCGACGACGTCGCCGTCGGACATCACATAGTCCTTGCCCTCGATCCGGAGCAGGCCGCGAGCCTTCGCCTCAGCGAGGGAGCCGACAGCCACCAGATCGTGGTACGACACGACCTCCGCCTTGATGAACCCGCGCTGGAAGTCGGTGTGAATCACTCCGGCTGCCTCGGGCGCCGTGGCGCCCTTTCGGATCGTCCATGCCCGCGCTTCCTTCGGGCCGGCGGTCAGAAAGGTCTGCAGGCCGAGGGTGTCGAAGCCGACCCGAGCCAGCATGTCGAGCCCCGACTCCTGCTGGCCCATGGACTGAAGCAGCTCTAGCACTTCGGTCCGGTCCAGCTCCGTGAGTTCTGCCTCGATCTTGGCGTCGAGGAATATCGCCTGGACGGGTGCGACCAGGCCCCGAAGTTCCGTCTTGAGTGCGTCGTCGCCGACTTCCTCCTCGTCCATGTTGAAGACGTAGAGGAACGGCTTGGCAGTCAGCAGGTGGAGTTCGCCGAGCTGCTCGCGGTCCAGCCCGGCAGCGAAGACGGTCCGACCCTCGTCGAGCACAGCCCGCGCGCGCTCGGCGGCGTCGAGGACCGGTTTCCGCTCTTTGAGCATCCGCGCTTCCTTGCTCAGTCGAGGCAGCACCCGGTCGATCGTCTGGAGGTCGGCGAGGATCAGCTCGGTGTTGACGGTCTCGATGTCGTCTTTGGGGTCGATGCGACCGTCGATATGCACGACATCGGGATCCGAGAAGACCCGGATCACCTGGCAGATGGCGTCAGCCTCGCGAATGTGGGCCAGGAACTTGTTCCCAAGCCCCTGTCCCTCGGACGCTCCCTTCACGATGCCCGCGATGTCGACGAAGGTCACCGCCGCCGGAACCTGCCGAGCCGAGGCAAAGATCGAGGCGAGGACAGGCAACCGTGCGTCCGGCACGCCGACGACGCCGACGTTCGGCTCGATGGTCGCAAACGGGTAGTTGGCCGCCAGCACGTCGTTGCGGGTCAGCGCGTTGTACACCGTGGACTTGCCGACGTTGGGCAAGCCGACGATGCCGATGGTGAGGGCCACGGACGATCAGCGTACGACTCGCCGGAAGCGCTCTTGCGTGTTCCTGTCGGCGTCAACCGCCACAGTGGTGACCATGAACGGAACGGACCTGCTTGTCGTAGCCGTCGCCGCGATAGTCGGCGCAGCTATCGGCGCACTGCTGGTCCGCGAGCGGTTCGCTAAGGCCATTGTCGAGCGTGACTCGGCACGGGCAGAACGCGACGCTCTCCGGGCTGATCGCGACGCCATCGCCGCAGAGCGGCTGTCGGCCGACGAGCGGCTGCGGCACGCGGAGGCCGACCGGATTCGACTCACGGCCGAGCTTGGTCATGTCAACGCCGCGGCAGAGGACAAACTCACCTTGCTCCAGGACGAGCAGGCCAAGCTGGTGCGCGAGTTCGAACGTCTCTCTGCGCAAGCGCTGCGGGCCAACACCGAGCAGTTCCTCCATCTTGCCGACGAACGGCTCAAGGGCCGCGACCAACAGGCGGTCGCCGAGCTCAACGAGCAGCGGCAGGCGGTCGACCAACTGGTCAAGCCGCTGGCGGAACAGCTCGGCCGGGTCGAGGCCCAGATCGCCGCCGTCGAGCACTCCCGCACCGAGGCGTACGCAGAGCTGCGCGAACAGGTCCGCGGCATGAGCCACACGTCCGAGCAACTGCGCCTCGAGACCAGCCAGCTGGTCGCTGCGTTGCGCGCGCCGCAAATCCGCGGCCGGTGGGGCGAGATGCAGCTACGCCGGGTGGTGGAAGCTGCCGGCATGGTCGAGCACTGCGACTTCGACGAGCAGGCCACCGTGCGCACCGACGACGGCCTGCTGCGGCCGGACCTGGTGGTGCGGATGGCCGGCGGGAAGAACGTCGTGATCGACGCCAAGGTGCCCTTCGCCGGTTGGCTCGAGGCGATGGAGGCACGCGACGAGCGACAGCGCTCGTCTCGGCTCAAGGCGCACGTCCGGCACGTCAAGAACCATCTCGACGGACTGGCGGCCAAGGGATACTGGGAGCACCTCGACCCCACGCCTGAGTTTGTGGTGATGTTCGTGCCGGCGGAGGTCTTCCTGAACAGCGCACTGGAGGAGGAGCCGGCACTGCTGGAGTACGCGTTCGAACGCAACGTGGTGATCGCCACCCCGCAGACCCTCGTTGCGCTGCTCCGCACCGTCGCCTATACCTGGCGTCAGGAGGCCCTGGCCCGCAACGCCCAGGAGGTGCTGCGGCTCGGACAGGACCTGCACGGGCGGCTCGCCACACTCGGCGGCAATGTCGGCAAGCTGGGCAACGCGCTCAACTCCGCCGTCCGTCAGTACAACGCAACCGTCGGATCCCTGGAAGGGCGAGTGCTGGTCACTGCGCGCCGGTTCGCCGAGCTCCAGGTCGTCGATGGCACATTGTCGACTCCGGCCCAGGTCGAGGTCGTCGCCCGCCAGGTGCAGGCGCCTGAGCTCGTCGCCTCGGCTACTGACGCGTTGGTCGCGATCGACGAGATCGAGACCGACGCCCGCTACGGCATCGACGGTCCCCCCGCGACACCACGCCGCCGCCGCGAAACCGGCAGTTGAGCCGCCCGAGCCATCACCAGGCGTACCCGTACATCACCAGGCCGGCAAGCCTGTTGAGGTACCGACAGGGGTGGTGAACGTGGTCATTCCGGTGAGGCGGTCGCCGGTTCGGCCTTGAGGTCTCGGCGCAGTTCCCGCGGCAGCGAGAAGATCAGGGATTCCTCGGTGGTCCGGTGCTCCTGCACAACCGGGAAACCGTGCTCAGCGAGCCAGCCGATGACGCCCTGCACGAGGTCTTCGGGCACCGACGCGCCGCTGGTGAGGCCCACGGTGGAGACGCCATGGAGCCAGGCCGGGTCGATCTCGCCAGCATTGTCGATGCGATAGGCCGCGCCGGCGCCGGCTTCGAGGGCGACCTCGACCAACCGGACGGAGTTCGACGAGTTCGCCGATCCGACGACGAGGACCAGCTCGGACTCCGCGGCGATCTCCTTGACCGCGACCTGGCGGTTCTGCGTCGCGTAGCAGATGTCGTCGCTGGGTGGGCTGATCAGACCGGGGAACCGTTCACGCAGCTTCGTCACGGTCTGGTAGGTCTCGTCGACCGACAGTGTCGTCTGGGACAGCCAGACAACCCGGTCCGGATCCCGCACCTGCACGTTGTCGACGTCCGCTGGGCTCTGCACGAGCTGGATGTGCTCCGGAGCCTCTCCCGAGGTGCCCTCGACCTCCTCGTGCCCCTCGTGACCGATCAGCACGATGTCAAGGTCGTCCTTGGCGAACCGCCTGGCCTCGTTGTGCACCTTGGTTACCAGCGGGCAGGTGGCATCGATGGTCCGCAGACCGCGTTGGTCGGCTTCGGCGTGCACCATCGGCGAGACTCCGTGGGCGGAAAACACGACGAGTGCACCCTCGGGCACGTCGGCAAGCTCCTCGACGAAGACGGCGCCACGCCGTTCCAGGTCCTCCACGACATGCTTGTTGTGCACGATCTGCTTGCGAACGTAGATGGGTGCTCCGTACCGCTCGAGTACCTTCTCCACGGTCACGACAGCGCGATCCACGCCCGCGCAGTAGCCACGCGGTGCGGCAAGAAGAACCCGGCCCGACGGTGCACCCACAGTCTCCATGCTAGGCGTCGCCGTCTGCGGTCCCGCTCCGTCGGTACGGTTTCGGAGTGGTGGCGCTGCGGACGTCGGCGGAGAAGCCGGCACCGGTCCGGGTTATCTCGCAGGCCATTGGCGGCTGGATCGGCCGGCTGGGCGCCGTGTGGGTGGAGGGCCAGGTGACCCAACTGACCCGGCGGTCCGGCACCCAGACCGCGTTCCTGACCCTGCGGGACCCGGCCGCCGACCTGTCGTTGCAAGTCACGTGCCCACATCAGGTCCTCGAGCAGGTGCAGCCACCAATCGTCGAGGGCGCGCGCGTCGTGGTTCACGCCAAGCCGGCGTGGTACTACGCCCGCGGCACCTTGTCGCTGGCCGCAGACGAGATTCGGCCGATCGGCTTGGGTGAGCTGCTCGCTCGGATCGAGCGCCTCCGCGGAGTGCTCGCCGCCGAGGGCCTGTTCGCACCCGAACGGAAACGTCAACTGCCCTTCCTGCCGCGGGTCGTTGGGTTGGTCTGCGGCCGAGGTTCGGCCGCGGAGCACGACGTCCTGCAGAATGCTCGCCGGCGATGGCCCGCGATCCGGTTCCGGGTCCTGGAGGTGGCCGTGCAGGGGCCGTCGGCGGTGCTCCAGGTCGTCGACGCCGTGCGTACGCTCGACCGTGATGCCGAGGTCGATGTGATCGTTCTCGCCCGGGGCGGCGGGTCGGTGGAGGACCTCCTCCCGTTCTCCGACGAGACGCTGGTGCGGGCCGTAGCGTCGGCCCGCACACCGGTCGTCAGCGCCATCGGGCACGAAGGCGACGCGCCGCTGGTCGATCTCGTCGCCGACGTTCGCGCGTCGACGCCGACGGACGCGGCCAAGCGCATCGTGCCTGACGCAGACGAAGAGATCGAGCGGGTTCGGCGCGCCCACGAACGGTTGCGCGCTGCCCTGCGTTATCGGCTCGACCGCGACCAGGCGGCGCTCGCCGCGATGAGATCGCGGCCGGTCCTGGCGGACCCGATCGCCGGCTTACAGCTACGCACCGGCCAGATCGCGGACCTGAGGGCGCGATCCCGGCGATGTTTGCGGCACAGCCTCGACCGCGCTGCGACGGAGGTCGAACACACCCGAGCCCGCGTGCGGACATTGTCTCCGGCTGCCACGTTGGACCGAGGCTATGCCGTGGTTCAGCGCCTCGACGGTGCCGTCGTGCGTCAGCCGGCCGAGGTAGCCGCAGGTGACCAGCTGAGGATTCGGCTGGCCGGCGGCGAGATCTCCGCCACCGTCACCGGCCAGCCCGAAACCGACGATTCCCGGTGATCCCGTCGGTGTTGCAACCATCGGCGGGGCCAAAATCGACATGATCACGGACCGCCGGACTGGGTCAGTCGCCGGGCCAGGTGCCGGTGATCTTGCGAAACGCTTCGGCTCCGCCGCGGCTGATGACGGCTCGCACCACCGCGAAGACCGCACCTTGCAGAGCAGCCGCGAGGATGATCTGCCGCCAGGAGTACTCGTGCTCCAACGCGTCCGGCGCCTCATCCTCGTTCGAGATTCGCTTCCACAGCTGCCGGAACACGATGCTGGCGATAGCGCCACCGATCATGCCGCTGAGGAGTCCGACCGGCTTGTACGCAACCTTGGCGGCCGTGCTCATCGGCGGGCCGTGCTCTTCGACTTGTCCAGTCGAGGTGTATGGATCTGCCACTGGTTCGCTCCTCGATGAACGGTCCCCGGCCGGCACCACGGGTGGGTTCGGCCGTGTTGTGCCTACCCCGGGCGCGACGACGTTACTCGTCAAGGGCATGCGGGTCCGCTGGACACCGGTACGCCGCTAGGGTTGCCGCCATGCCCGCGACACCGGACGACGCCTCGGTCGCGGCTACCCCGGAACCGACCTACGAGCAGGCGCGCGACGAGCTGATCCAGATCGTCGCCCAACTCGAGGCCGGCGGAACCACGCTCGAACAGTCTCTTGCGCTGTGGCAGCGCGGCGAGGACCTGGCCAGCCTCTGCGAGCGGTACCTCGATGCGGCCCGCGCCCGGCTGGATGCGGCGACGAGCAGCGCCGACGGTAGTTCTCAGGCCGGATAGACCTCGATTTCGGTGGCTTTCACCGACGACCACACCGGAAGCCCCGGCTGAAGGGACAATTCGGCCACCGCCAGCGGTGTGACATCGGCCAACAATGGCACGGCGCCGTCGACTGTCACCCTGACCAGATCGCCGTGCTGCTCGAGGTCGGCGACAACGCCCGGCCATGCGTTTCGGGCAGAACTCTCCGGCCGGCTCGGACTCAGTGTCACCGCAGCAGGCGGGAACGCCATGTACACCGGACCGTCGGCACCGTGTGGCAGGACGACTGGTGCCCCACCGATCAATCTCGCCGCCCGCCCGGTGGCGTCGCCGCGCAGTAGGTTCAGTCCCACGACCCTGGCGACGTAGTCGGTGCGCGGCCGGCCGGCCAGCTCTACGGGCGGGCCTTGCTGAACCACCGACCCGTTCTCCAGGACGACGATGCGGTCGGCGAGGACCAACGCCTCCACCGGGTCGTGGGTAACCAACAAAGTGGAACCTTCGTACCCGCCCAGATGCCGTCGTAGATCCGAGCGAACAGCTGGCCGAGTGCCCGCGTCGAGCGCAGCCAACGGCTCGTCGAGCAGCAGGATTCGTGGCCGAACCGCCAACGCCCGGGCCAGCGCTACTCGCTGCGCCTGGCCGCCGGACAGCGCATTCGGCCGACGGCGGGCCAGCTCCGCCACCCCCAGCCGGCCAAGCCAGGACGCGGACTCCGCGCGGGCGGCGTCACGCGACACTCCTCGGGCGCGCAGCCCGAAGGCTACGTTCTCCAACGCCGACATGTGTGGGAAGAGCAGGTAGTCCTGGACGACCATGCCGACCTGACGATCCATCGGCGGGAGGTGAACTCCGGCATTGGTGTCGAACAGGACGACCTCGTCGCAGACCAACCGACCGGCAGTCGGCCGGAGCAGGCCGGCGATCACTTCCAGCACGGTCGACTTCCCCGCGCCGTTCGGGCCGAGCAACACAACGACCTCGCCCGCACCGACGGACAAGGCCACGTCGAGCCGGAAGCCGTCCCTGGCCACCGCAATGTTCGCCGACAGGCTCACCCGCTTCGCACCCACCGATCCCGCAAGGCGACCAGGACGGTGACGGAGACGACGATCATCAGCAGGCTCAACACGATCGCGGTTTGCACGTCGCCGGAATTGATCGCCGCGTAGGCCGCTGGAGGCATCGTGCGGGTCGTTCCGGGAAAGGTGCCCGCGAACGTGATCGTCGCGCCGAACTCGCCGAGCGCGCGTGCCCAGGACAGGACGGCGCCAGCCAAGACACCAGGAGCGACGGCTGGAAGGGTCACCCTGCGGAAGGTCGTCCACCCGGAAGCACCGAGCGTCGCGGCAACGTCCTCGAACCGACGGTCAGCTGTCCGCAATGCGCCCTCGACGGCCACGACGAGAAACGGCATCGCGACGAACGACTGCGCCATGACTACCGCCGTCGTCGTGAACGGCAGCGAGATGCCGAAAGTCTCGTAGAGCCACTCACCCAGCAGGCCGCGTCGGCCGAAGGTCACTAGGAGCGCCACGCCGCCGATCACCGGTGGCAGCACGAGGGGAACGGTGACCAGTCCGCGTAGCAATGACCGGCCGGGCAGCTCGGTTCGGGCCAGTAGCCAGGCGAGCGGTACACCGCAGATGACGCAGACGGCCGTGGTGATTGCGGCCGTCATCAGCGACAGGCGTAGCGCGCTCAGGACGGCGGGCGAGCTGAGGATCTGCCCGAGCCGGCTCCATGGCACCCGAGCCACCAGCCCGGCCAGCGGCAGGAGCAACAACCCGAGTCCGACGACGGACGGAATGACCAGCCCGACCGGCACCCGCGCGTCGGCTCGCCCAGCCAGCCGCCTGTTCACCTGCCGGTCAGGGCTCCAGGAAGCCCGCATCGGCGAGGATGGCCTGCCCGGACTCGCCGGTGATCGCGTCGACGACGACCTGTGCGCCGTCCGGGTTCGGCGCGTGTACCAGGATGGCCACCGGGTAGTCGTTGACCACCTCCTCCGCCTCGGGTACCTCGATGCTTTCCACGGCGGCACCCTCCGCTGCGGCGTCGGTCCGATAGATCAGGGCAGCGTCCGCCTCGCCGAGCGACACCAGCGACGTGGCCTCTTTTACGTCGGTCGTCAGCGTGTCGGGAGCGGCCGTGACACCGGCCGCGGTGAGCAGACGCTCGGAGGCCGCGCCACAGGGCACCTCCGGCTCGCAGATCGCGACCCGCAGCTCCGGCTTTGCCAGATCGGCCAGCCCAGTGACCTCGCCGGGATTGCCTGCCGGAACGGCGAGGGTGAGGGTGTTGCGCGCGAACACCTCCCATTCACCCTCGACGGCGCCGCCGGTGACCGCGTTGCCCATCGTCCGAGTGTCGGCCGTCGCCAGCACGTCGGCAGGCGCTCCGGCGAGCACCTGCTCGACCAACCCCGAGCTCGGCCCGAAGGACAAGACCACCTCCAAGCCCGGGTATTCCGCGGTGAGCTGCTCACCCAGCTGCTCGAACGACTCGGTGAGCGACGCGGCCGCCAGCACCGTGACCGTCCCGCTGACCGATGTGGTCGGAGCAGGAGCCGTCTCCCCCGTCGGCTCGCTATCAGCACCGCAGGACGAGAGCGCGACGGCGCTGAAGCACGCGACGGCAAGAACTCGGACCGAGTTCACGCCCGGCCTCCGGGGACGTCGACCACCACGGCCGTCGCCTTGACCGACGCGATCGCGGCCACCCCGACCTCCAGACCCAGCTCGTCGGCTGCCTCCCGGCTCATCAGCGACACCACCCGATGCGGGCCGGCCTGGATCTCGACCTGGGCCATGACCCCGTCGCGGCGGACGTCGGTGACGATCCCGGGGAAATGGTTGCGGGCCGACTCTCTGGGCAGCGGCAGCGGGGATTCCGCCGGAACGATCTCGAGGGCCACTCGAGCCAGTTCGGCGCCGTCGACCACGAGGCGGCCGGCGTCGTCGTGGGAGACCTCCACGCGGCCGAGGTCGGCCCAGCGGCGTAGCGAGTCGTCGCTGACGCCTAAGAGGCGAGCGGCCTCAGAAACCCGAAATTGCGGCACAATGGGCAGTCTATCGCCGCACCTGCGGCATACTGCCAGCAGCAAGTTGGATCGGCTGGGGTTGACCCGGCGCTCACCGACCGAACAGCGACCGACGCTTGCGAGCGGGCCGAACGGTAACGTCACCGAGGATGACAAAACCGCGGACCCAGTAGACCGGGCCGCCCGGCGTCACCGTACCGGTCCGCTGTTTCCCCTCCCCAAGGATCGTGGCGCTGAGATCCAGCCGGACATCGATGCCGTCGGGCACGATCAGGGTCACACTTCCCAGGATCGCCGCCACCTGCACGACGACCTCACGGTGGCGGACGATCGCCTCGGTGAAGTCGAGCTTGACATCGCCGAGCAAGCAGGTGACGTCGAGCCTGGCCGGCACCTCCCATCGGCCGGACCGCTGCTCGTCACCCAGCACGGTCATGACCCGTTCGAACCGGATCGCGGGCAGCCGGGCTCCAGCCTGCGCCGGACGCGAGACGGTGGTCGGTGCGGACAGACCTGGTACTGGGTACGGTCCCTGCGGGAGGTCGGCAGTGATCGGCTCCAGCTCACCGTAGGTACGCGCCCGGAAAGCGGCGTCGAGCCGTTCCTCGAGCTCGGAGAGGGTCAGCCGCCCGTCGCCGGCCGCCTGCCGTAACGCCTCCGCCACCCGATCCCGGTCCTCGTCGGAGCAGCGAAGATCACGCGGATTGCTGGTGCCAGGCCCGTCGGTCACCCCGTACTGTCCCCATGTCGCCGGTGTACGGAGACGCCCCCGAATACGGCCTTGCCCCCGATCCGGACGACTGGTGCTCCTGTCGCGGGCTGGTTGGTCGAGACCTTGTCGTCGAACCCGCCGAAGACGGCCGTCCCGTCGACGATCGCGATCACATCGTCCGGAACGACGATGTCGACGCCGCCGAACACGGCCTTGACGTCGATCGTCACCTCGTGCGACTCCAGCCGGGCCTCCCGAAGGTCCAGCTCGGCGCCACCGAACACCGCCTTGACCGTGTAGTGCGAGGGCACGACCCATTGCCCGCGACGGGTGAGGCCACCGAAGACGGCCTTGGCTGTGCGGGCCACCGGCCTTCCGCCGACCCGTGCTGAGACGTCGCCGGACGTCTGCTTCGGAGCAAGGTGCGACGCTGGCCTGCCGGCGTCCGGCAGATCTGCGACGACGGGTTCCAACTCACCGTAGGTCTTCGCGGCGTACAGGGCGTCGAGCCGATCCTGCAGCTCGGCGATGCTGAGTCGACCGTCGCCGGCCGCCTGTCGCAACTGCTCGGCGACGCGGTCACGATCCGCGTCCGAGGCACGCAGTGTGCGGTCGTCGCGCGACTCCTCCACGACGATCGACCCTAGAACACGGCCGGGACGACACGCCAAGCCGCTGGCCGAGCTACCGTGCCGGGCGTGGACGGCTTGCCCGAGACACTTGCCCGGGGCGACGGCGTCCTCGGGGAGATGGCCTTACGGCGCCGGGTCGAATTCGACGGCCGGGCCGTCTATGAGCTGATCGTCAACGGGACGTTCCTCATGGACACGTCGCTGACGTCCACCGAGACACTGCTGGCCGACGCTGGACTGGACCGGCATGCCGCACCACGACGGGTGCTCGTCGGCGGACTCGGGCTCGGCGTCACTGCTAGGGCCGTGCTGGCCGACGTACGGGTTGAGCAGCTTGTCATCGTGGAGATCGAGCCGATGCTGGTGGACTGGCTGCGGTCGGGGTTGGTGCCGGGCGCACAACTGATGCTCGAGGATCCGCGCGTCGAGATTCGTACGGCCGACGTGATCGACGTTCTACGCCGCGCCGCCGATCGCAGCTTCGAGGCGGTGGTGCTCGACGTCGACAACGGACCTGGCTTTCTGGTCCACCCGCGGAATACGGCCCTCTACGAGCGGGTGGCGATGACGGATGCAGCACGGGTGCTGACGCCCGACGGGGTGGTCGCCATCTGGTCCGCCGATCCGTGGCCCGAACTAGGCCTTATGCTCGCGACGGTCTTCGGTCACTACGAGGCGATCACGCAGACTGTCTTCCGCGACGAGAGGGAGATCACGTACCGGATCTATCTCGCCACCCTCGCCCCAGCGCCGCCCAGAGCGGATGATGTCCGCCATGGCTGAGTTCCGCGTCGAGCGCGACACGATGGGCGAGATACAGGTCCCGATGGCGGCAAAATACCGGGCACAGACCCAACGGGCGGTCGAGAACTTCCCCATCAGCGGCACGCCGCTCGAAGCGGCCCAGATCGCTGCCCTGGCGCGAATCAAAGCGGCGGCTGCCGCCGTCAATGCGGAACTCGGCGTCGTGGACGATGACGTCGCCGAGGCCATTTCGGCAGCCGCCGAGGAGGTGGCGTCCGGCCGATGGAACGGCGAGTTCCCGATCGACGTGTTCCAGACGGGGTCCGGCACGAGCAGCAACATGAACATGAACGAGGTGTTGGCGACGCTCGCCAGTGAACGCCTCGGCCGGCAGATCCACCCGAACGACCACGTGAATGCCAGCCAGTCGAGCAATGACGTGTTTCCGTCGAGCATTCACGTTGCCGCGACAGACGCCGTCGTCAACGACCTCATCCCGGCGCTGCAACATTTGGAGGCAAGTCTCCGCCGCAAGGCGGAGGAGTTCGCCACCGTCGTCAAGTCCGGGCGGACCCATCTGATGGACGCCACACCGGTGACGCTCGGCCAGGAGTTCGGCGGCTACGCAACCCAGGTCGCACACGGCGTTGAACGTTTGCGGTCGTCGCTTCCGCGCCTGGCCGAGCTGCCGCTCGGCGGCACAGCCGTGGGCACGGGCATCAACACTCCCCCGGGCTTTGCCGCCAAGGTCATCGAGCGGCTGGCGGAGTCGACCGGACTGCCGCTCACCGAGGCCCGCGATCACTTCGAGGCCCAGAGTGCTCGTGACGGCTTGGTCGAGGCTTCTGGGCAATTACGGACGATCGCGATCGGGCTCTACAAGATTGTGAACGATCTCCGCTGGATGGGCTCCGGGCCCCGAGCCGGGCTGGCCGAGATCAGGCTGCCCGATCTCCAACCGGGCTCGTCGATCATGCCCGGCAAGGTGAATCCGGTGGTGCCCGAGGCGGTTGCCATGGTGTGCGCGCAGGTCGTGGGCAACGACGCCGCGGTCGCCTGGGGCGGCGGCGCGGGGTCGTTTGAGCTCAACGTGATGCTCCCCATGCTCGCCCGCAACCTGCTCGAGTCAATCCGGCTGCTCGCCAACGGGTCGCGGCTGCTCGCCGACCGCTGCATCGACGGCATCGAGGCCGACGTCGAGCGCAATCGCGAGTACGCGGAGAGCTCGCCGTCGATCGTCACCCCGCTCAACCGGTACATCGGCTACGAGAACGCCGCTGCAGTTGCGAAGAAGGCGCTCGCCGAACGCAAGACCATCCGGGAAATCGTCATCGAGGAGGGGTACGTCAAGCGCGGTGACCTCACCGAGGAACAGCTCGACGAGGCACTGGACGTCCTCCGTATGACGCATCCTTGACCGCACCGAAGGATTCGGGTGGTGAAGGTGATCGACGGGAGCTAGGTCAGGGCAGCTGCTCGAGCATTTCCGTGACCAGGGCGGCAATGGGAGACCGCTCGGAGCGAGTCAAGGTGATGTGCGCGAAGAGCGGGTGACCCTTGAGCTTTTCGACGACGGCGACGACGCCGTCATGGCGCCCGACCCGCAGGTTGTCGCGCTGGCCGACGTCGTGCGTGAGCACCACCCGTGATCCGCTGCCGACGCGGGAGAGCACGGTGAGCAGCACGTTGCGCTCCAGCGACTGCGCCTCGTCGACGACCACGAACGAGTCGTGCAGCGACCGGCCGCGGATGTGCGTGAGTGGTAGCACTTCAAGCATCCCCCTGGCGGCGACCTCGTCGATGACGTCCTGAGTCGTCAGCGCACCGAGGGTGTCATAGACCGCCTGCGCCCACGGGTTCATCTTCTCGGCCTCGTTGCCGGGTAGGTACCCGAGCTCCTGACCACCGACGGCATAGAGCGGACGGAAGACGAGGACCTTCTTGTACTGCCGCCGTTCGAGCACCGCTTCCAGGCCGGCGCACAAGGCAAGCGCGGACTTGCCGGTACCGGCACGACCACCGAGCGAGACGATGCCGACCTCGTCGTCGAGCAGAATGTCGAGAGCAACGCGCTGCTCGGCGGACCGGCCGCGTAACCCGAACGCCTCCCGATCGCCGCGGACGAGCCGCACGGCCTTGTCGGCGGTGACCCGACCGAGGCCGCTGCCGCGTTCGCTGTGCAGGACCAGCCCGGTGTGGCAGGGCAGCTCCCGCGCCGCGTCGATGTCGGTGACACCGGATTCGTAGAGCGCGTCGATGTCGGCGGCCGCCACCTCCAGCTCGACCATGCCGGTCCAACCGGATTCGATGACCGCCTCCGCGCGGTACTCCTCCGCGTGCAGTCCCACGGCCGAGGCCTTGACCCGCATGGGCAGGTCCTTGGAGACCAGCGTCACCGCCCGGCCGTCGGCGGCCAGGTTGCGGGCGACCGCGAGGATTCGAGTGTCGTTGTCGCCGAGCCGGAAACCTGCCGGCAGCACATCGTGGTCGGTGTGGTTGAGCTCGACTCGAACGGTTCCGCCCTGGTCGCCGACCGGCAACGGGGCGTCCAGCCGGCCATGATCGAGCCGCAGTTCGTCGAGTAGGCGCAGGGCGGCCCGGGCGAAGTAGCCCAGCTCGGGATGGTGCCGCTTGCCTTCGAGCTCGGTGATCACGACGACGGGGAGCACAACCTCGTGCTCGGCAAAACGGAGGATCGCGTAGGGATCGGCAAGCAGGACGCTGGTGTCCAGGACGTAGGTGTGGGGTTCGGGGCTTGAGCCTTTACCGGCGGATTGGCGGGGGGATCGAGTCGAAGTGGCCACGTTCGTCTCCCTGCCCGGGCGCGCACCCCGGCCCGGAATCTGTCGCGCGGGCGACCGGGACCGGGCCCGAGGGCCGGGTGCCGGCCCTCCCGCTGCGCTGAGGTCGCAGCACGTGGACGGGCCTCCCGGGCAACCGGCCTCTGCCGACCGCCGCGTACAACGGTACGCGAGCTACTCCGTCACGAGAAGGGACACGCCCGCGCGCGGACTAGCGGCCGAAGCGGCGTTTGCGTTCGCCGTACGAACGCAGCGCTCGAAGAAAATCCACCCGGCGGAAGTCGGGCCAGAGCGCCTCGCAGAAGTAGAACTCCGAATGGGCACTCTGCCACAGCAGGAACCCGGACAGCCGTTGCTCGCCGCTGGTGCGGATCACCAGATCCGGGTCGGGCTGTCCCTTGGTGTACAGGTGCTCGGCAATGTGTTCCACGTCGAGGACTTCGGCCAGCTCCTCGATCGACGTTCCCCTGCTCGCGTGGTCCTGCAGCAGGGCGCGGACAGCGTCGGCGATCTCCCGGCGACCGCCGTAGCCCACGGCAACGTTGACATGCATGCCGTCGACAGCACGAGTGGTGTCGTCTGCTTCTTTCAGCGCCGCAGCCGTGCGGTCCGGTAGGAGATCAAGAGCACCGACGGGGTGCACCCGCCAGCGTCCGCTCGCCGCAAGGTCCCCGACCAGGCTCTCGATGATGCCGAGCAGCGGAGTGAGCTCCTCGTCGGGCCGGCTCAGGTTGTCCGTCGAAAGCAGGAAGAGCGTGACCACCTTGACGTCGACCCCTCGACACCAGCCGAGAAACTCGGTCACTTTCTCGGCGCCTGCCTGCCAACCGCTTGATTTCGGCGCGCCGAACGCCTTCGCCCAGCGGCGGTTCCCGTCGAGCACGACGGCCACGTGACGCGGGATACGGGCGCGGTCGAGGTTGCGTTCGATGTGGCGCCCGTAGACGCCGTAGATCACATCGCCGAGCCCCATCGGCCGCGAACACCTCCCGCCGGCAGGCAGTCACCTCCGACTCGCCCGGCTGAAACGCTACTCCGCACGCAAGTCGGACCCGGACCGCCACTCAGGCAGCGGCGACATATCCCCGGACCCGTCCGTTAGTCTCCGCTCGTGTCCCTGGACAACCAGTTTCGAGACGCAGCAGCCACGATCCAGCCCAGGCTACGCGGGTGGCTGCATGCGGCGACTTTCCCGATAGCAGTGGTGTCCGGGGCTGCGCTGGTCACGTTCGCGCCGACCACTCGGGCGAAGGTATCGACCGGCATCTTCGCGCTCACAGCTGCGCTGCTGTTCGGCGTCAGCGCCCTCTACCATCGGGGACGCTGGTCGCGGCGCAGCCAGGCCGTCCTCAGGCGTCTTGACCACGCGAGCATCTTCCTGATCATTGCCGGCACCTACACGCCG
Organism: Jiangellaceae bacterium; assembly: GCA_035697245.1. GTDB lineage: Bacteria > Actinomycetota > Actinomycetes > Jiangellales > Jiangellaceae > JACVRX01. The sequence continues at coordinate 26,456 of DASSDH010000076.1, read as the reverse complement.
TTTACGATCCTGCTCCTCGACGGCAAGGATGCTCGGATCTTGCTCACGGTGGTGTGGGCTGGCGCGCTGCTCGGTGTGGCGTTCCGCGTGCTGTGGGTGGAAGCGCCGCGTTGGCTCTACCTGCCGGTGTATGTCGCGCTCGGCTGGGCGGCCGTGTTCTGGTTGCCGACATTGGCGGCGCGAGGCGGCGCCGCGGTATTCGTCCTGATCGTGTCCGGCGGGCTGCTCTACTCGGCCGGGGCAGTCGTCTACGGCCTCAAGCGGCCCGATCCCTCTCCGCGGTGGTTCGGCTTCCACGAGGTCTTCCACGCGTGCACGCTTGCGGGGTTCGTCGCGCACCACGTCGGCGTGTGGCTGGCCGTGTTCGGGATCGGCGCAGCCGTCGCGACCTAATCCGGCGCTGTCTCCGGGCCCATCCCGCGCACCTGCTCCAAGCGAACTTCCCCATGGTGCCGGGCACCGATCTCGGCCGCGAGCCGGGCCGGGTTGGTTGTCGGCGCGGCGCAGACGAACTGACGACAGACGTACGCAGCCGGCCGGCCCCCGACCAGCGGGCGGTCCCGCAACAGCGGCACCGCCTGGCTGGCAGCGTCGCGTGGGTCGCCGGCGACGACGGCGGCGCCCGGCGTCGTGCCGAGGAGCGCCGTGCGGTGCAAGGCCGCGGTCGCCCGGTCGTCCGCCGGCCCGACAACGGCGACCTCGGCCGGCCCGGCGGCGAGCGCCTCGGCGACAGCCAGTCCCCAGCCGGCGAACCGCGGCGCCTGGTCGGCGAGCACGTCGTAGACGCCAAGGGCACCCGAGGCGGCATCGCGGTGCGGGCTGGAACCCGTATATGCCGCGAAGCTCAGTAGGGACCCGGCCGCCGCCGACAAACCCGAGGGCGTGGCGTTGTCGGTCGGATCCTGCGGACGTTTGATCACCGAGAGGCGGCTGTCGAGCGAGTCGGCTGCCGTGTCGAAGAAGCCCCCCGACGGCCGGGCGAAGTGGGTGATCACCACATCGACCAACTGCTCGGCGAACGAGAGCCATACCGGGTCGCCGGTCGCCGCGACGAGTGCGTGCAGACCCTCGGCGACGTCGGCGTAGTCCTCGAGGACACCCGGATGCTGACCCACGCGCCCCTCGCGCGAGACTCTGGCGAGCCGGCCGTGATCGTCGAGATGGATGCGGACGAGCAGATCGGCGCACTCCACCGCTGCCTCGACCCAATCCGGGCGCTCCAGCAGTGACCCGGCGTCGGCGAGCGCGGCGATCGCCAGGCCGTTCCACGCGGCCACCACCTTGTCGTCGCGGATGGGCTGCGGGCGGGCCTGGCGGGCGGTGAGCAACCGCACTCGCAGCGGCCCCCAGCGATCGGCGTCTTCGGGGTCATGACGCAGCTGCAACGTCGAGGAACCATGCTCGAACGTTCCGGCCGATGTGACGCTCAATAGTCTTGCGACCCAGTCGCCGTCGTCGGCTCCCAGGACCTCCACCAGCTGGGCCGGCGTCCAGACATAAGTTGCACCCTCGACGGATCGGCCGTCGACCTCCGTGTCGGCGTCGAGGGCGCTCGCGAACCCGCCCTGAGGCGTTCGCAGGTCACGCAACAGGAACTCGGCCGTCTCCACCGCCACTCGGCGCGCGAGCGGCGAGCCGGTCACACGCCACCAGTGCGCGTAGACCCGGAGCAGCAGGGCGTTGTCGTAGAGCATCTTCTCGAAGTGGGGGACGACCCATGCTCGGTCGACGCTGTACCGGGCGAAGCCGCCAGCCAGCTGGTCGTACATGCCACCGCGGGCCATCCGCTCGCAGGTCGCCTCGACCATGGCAAGTGACGGCGGGTCGCCGGTCCGGGCGTACTGCCGGAGCAGGAACTCCAGCACCATCGACGGAGGGAACTTCGGGGCTCTCCCGAACCCGGCATGCTCGGCGTCGAACTCGGCTGCAAGCCGGCGGACGGCAGCCGACAGGCGGTCCGGGCCGGGCGGCCGCTCGGTTGCCGGCAGCCGATCGCCACTGAGCTGACCCGCGATCCGCCCCGCCGCGTCCTCCACGTCGCCGCGACGCTCCGCCCAGGTTCGTGACACGGCTTCCAGCACCTGCCGAAACGACGGCATCCCGTGCGCCTGCTGCGGCGGAAAGTACGTCCCGGCGTAGAACGGCCGACCGGCCGGGGTGAGAAATGCCGTCATCGGCCACCCGCCCTGGCCAGTCAGCGACTGCACGGCCTCCATGTACACCGCGTCGACATCGGGACGTTCCTCCCGGTCGACCTTGATCGCGACGAAGTGGGTGTTGACGAATGCCGCCGTCGCAGCGTCCTCGAACGACTCGTGCGCCATCACATGGCACCAATGGCAGGCCGCGTAGCCGACGCTGAGTAGGACAGGCACGTCGCGCCGGACGGCCTCGGCGAAGGCGGCGTCACCCCACTCCCACCAGTCCACCGGGTTCTCCGCGTGCTGCAGCAGGTAGGGGCTCGTCGAGCCGGCCAGCCGGTTGGGCATCGACGAACTACGGCCGGTCGGGGTCGCCGTCGGCCGAGCCGTCCGGGCGCATCCGGTCGACATCCGAGGCGGCGTCCGCGTCGAAATCGATTCGGCGGAGCTGCTTGCGCAGGCTGCGGTAGAGGAACACGAGGGCGAGGCCGAGGGCAACCACGACGAGGAATCCCAACAACCCCGGGCCGATAGCAGAATCGGCAGGCACGTCGGGTGCCGCTGCGAACACCACCTGGCCGAACCTCATCTGCGACACCTCCTCGCCCATCGTCGCACCGCGACCTGCAGCGACGCGGGCGGGGTCAGCGCAGCCCGGCGAATAGGTCGTCCTCGGGTAGCTCGGTGTCCACCAGGCATCGGGCGAGTTCGTAGTCTTCGGTCGGCCAGGCGGCCTGGTGCACATCGAGAGGTACGGCGAACCATGGCCCCTCAGGGTCGATCTGCGTTGCGTGCGCGAGCAACGCGCGGTCCCGCACCGGGAAGTACGCAGCGCACGGAACCCTCGTCGTGATGCGCCGCTCTCGCTCTGGGTCGGGCTTCCATTCCGCGAGCCGCTTCTCGTAAGGCGACTCGAGCCCCCGGCGGAGCATCTCGTCGTGCAGTGCCTGAGTGCGCTCGCGGTGGAACGAGTGGTGGTAGTAGAGCTTGCTCGCCTGCCAAGGCTCGCCGGCCCTCGGGTACGCAGTTTCGTCGGCCGCCGCGTCGAACGCAGCAACGCTCACGATGTGACACATGACATGGTCGGGGTGCGGGTACCCACCGTTCTCGTCGTATGTCGTGACCACATGTGGACGAAAGGCGCGTATCGCGGCGACCAACGGCTGCACGGCCTTCACGACCGGTTGCAGCGCGAAGCAGGCGTCGGGGAGGGGCGGCGGTGGGTCGCCCTCCGGAAAGCCCGAGTCGACGAAGCCGAGCCATTCCTGCTTGATCCCCAGGATGCGCCTGGCAGCGTCCATCTCCTGCCGGCGGATCTTCGCGATGTTGGCCAGGATGTCGGGGCGGTCCATGTTCGGATTGAGAATCGAACCGCGTTCCCCCCCGGTGCAGGTGACGACGAGAACGTCGACGCCTTCGGCTACGTAGCGCGCCGTCGTCGCCGCGCCCTTGCTGGACTCGTCGTCGGGATGGGCATGCACATGCATGAGCCGCAGCTGCTCGGGCACGACCACCTCCTCACCTGAGCCGTTGTCACAAGCCCTCTTGGCGTCGGGACACAATGGTGCCCGAACTCGTCCACCAGTGTCGGAGTCCGTTCGTGACCCTGTTCTCCGCTCGCCCGGCCGACCGTTACGGGGCCCCCCCGAGCCGACGGTGGCGTGCGCTGTGGTTGGGCGTCGGCGGTGTCGTGTTCGCCGTCGTGGTCGGCTGGCTGCTCTTCCGGGCGTCTACCGACGCGATCCGCTCGAGCTTGGTGGCGTGGGAGACGCCGTCCGGCGGGACGATGACGGTGTCCATGGACGTGGTTCGCCGCCCCGGCACGCAGGTCACCTGTGATCTGGTCGCGGTTGACATCCGGCGAGTGGTCGTGGGCCAGACCAGTGTCGAAATCCCCGCCGGCGACGAGTGGCGAACCCGGGTTGACGCGGAGATCCCCTTGCAAGGCGATGCCGTCGCCCCTGAACTGCGCGAGTGCGAGGCTCGATAGCCAAATCCCAGCACCCATTGCGGTGTTGGTAACCTGGACGCTTCCACACGACCCAGTCCGGGCGAAGGTCCGGTGGCCCACCGCACCCGAGTGCGGGTCGGCGCCGATGACGCACCAGGGAGCAGATGCCGTGACCTCGACTAGCGGCGACAACGTCGCCTGGCTCACGCAGGAGGGCTACGACCGCCTCCGCAGTGAGCTCGAGCACCTGATGGGCCCCGGCCGCGCCGAGATCGCCAAGCGGATCGAGGCGTCGCGTTCGGAGGGCGACCTGTCCGAGAATGGCGGATACCACGCGGCCAAAGAAGAGCAGGGCAAGCAGGAAGCGCGCATCCGCCAGCTGCAGCACCTGCTTCAGCGCGCCAAGGTCGGCGAGACACCGCCCGACGACGGTGTCGTGGAGCCGGGCATGATCGTCGAGATCCGCTTTGCCGGCGACAACGACACCGAGCGGTTCCTGCTCGGTTCCCGTGAGCTGCTTGCCTTGGACGATTCGGTCGACATCGAGGTCTACTCGCCGCAGTCCCCACTCGGTGCCGCCATCAACGGCAAACGCACCGGCGACACCGCGTCATACGTGACACCAAATGGCACTGCCGTCGAAGTAGAGATCATCGACGCCCACCCCTACCCGGGTCAGGCCGCTTCGTAACAAGCCGCTCGGGTTACTCCTTGGTGGCCACGATGATGCTGAAGCGGGAGAAGGATGTCTCCTCGGTGACCCGGAGCCCTACCTCCTGGCAGCGGGCGTGCAGGGCGGATCGGGTGTCGACGACGTTGCCCCAGCTGACCTCGTACCACTGCGCCAGCGCCGCGAACCGGGTCGGCATCGTCTGCAGCTCCTGGTCGGTCTCGGGGTAAGCCTCGTCGAAGATCAGGAAGTAGCCGCCGGGCTTCAATGCCGCTGCGATCGCGGAGAACGCGCGCTGCTTCATGGCCGGGGAGATCTCGTGGACGACCAGGAAGCTGGTGGCGATGTCAAAGGTCTCCGGTTCGTCGAGCTGGTCGCTGCTCAGCAGGCGGGCTTCGCAACGATCCGCCAGTCCGTGTTGGAGGATCAGCTGCTGGGCCAGGTCGATCGAGTAGGGCTCCACGTCGATCCCGACACAGGAGACGGCGGGGAACCGCTCGGCGATCTGCACCACCGCCCAGCCGCCGCCACAACCGACATCGAGCAGCCGGCCGCCCTCCTGGAGCCGCTGGCTGAGGCCGGGGAGCCGCGGCAGCACGAGGTCCAGGAAGATGCGCGGGAGCGCCTTCAGCGCCTCGGCGACCTCGCGCATGAAGGCCTCGTCGTGCTGCTGGTATGACCTCGACGTCCCGGCGCGGAAGTGCCGGACGTAGTCGCGGTAGTCCTCGCTGACAACCATGTGCACCCTGGGGGCGCGGGCCAGATAGAAGCTGGACTCGGGGTCCCCCAGGATCTGGTCGAAGTACGGTGCCATCCGCCACCCGTCGCCGGCACGCTCGAGCAGCCCGAAGGAGAACGCCGTGCGGCAGAGCACGTCGGTATAGAAGCGCTCGGTGCCCAGCTTCGCCGCGAGATCCTCGGAGTTGGTGCCTGGGCGCTGCGTCAGCACCTCCCAGACCCCCAGCTCTCGCGCGATCTCGAGCAGATGGGTCACGTGGTAGCCGGCGATCAGGTCATAGAGCCTGCTGACCTGGTCGGCCAGACTCGGGCCCTCCACAGGTCGCGCGGTCACCACTGTCCTTTCCGGTCCAGGTGCCCGTGGGACCTATTGGTGAAGCGACCGCGCGACGACTCACTTAGTCGTCGCGGCCTTGTACTTGTTGATCGCCAGGGGCGCGAAGACGGCGATGATGATGCCGCACCAGATCAGCGAGGCTGCGATCGAGTGCTGCATGGGCCATGCGTCGGACTCGACGATGCTGCCGTTGCCGAACAACTGCCGGCACGCCTCGACGATCGCACTGATCGGGTTCCATTCCGCGATGGTCTGCAGCCAGGTGGGCATGGTCTCCGGCGGAACGAAGGCGTTCGAGACGAACGTCACCGGGAACAGCCAGATCAAGCCGGCTGATGCCGCAACCTGCGGGCTGCCCACCGACAAGCCGATGAGCGCGCCTACCCACGACATCGAGAAGGAGAACAGCATCAGCAGACCCACAGCCGCCAGGAACTGCCACAGCCCGTTGTGGACACGCCAGCCGACGATGACACCGCAGATCATCATGATGACGAGCACGAGAAACTGATTGAGTAGGTCGGCCCCTACCCTGCCCGCGATCACTCCAGACCGCGCCATGGGCAGCGAGCGGAACCGGTCGATCAGGCCCTTCTGCATATCGTCGGCGAGACCGACGCTGGAAGGTGCGCAGGAGAACGCCATGGTCTGGACAAAGATGCCGGCCATCAGGTACTCGGTGTAGTCGACGCCCGGTACCTGGATCGCCCCGCCGAACACGTACCCGAACAGCAGCACGAACATGATCGGCTGGATGAACATGTAGACGAGAGTGTCGGGCACGCGCAGGCCGCCGCGGATGTTTCGCCAGGCCACGATCAGGCTGTCGCGGAACGACTGGCCGAACCCGCCAGCCGTTGCGGCAGGAGAAGCTCGGTGTTCGATGGTGGTCACTTTGCCCTCCCCGTGGCTGGCTCCTGGCGGGACGTGGTCGTGGCGTCGGCGCCGTTTTCGGCGTAGTGCCCGGTCAGCTCGAGGAACACGTCGTCGAGGGTCGGGCGGCGCAGCGCGATGTCGTCGATCACGATGCCGGCCTCGTCCAGATCGCGGATGACCAGCACCAGCCCTCGCGATCCGTTGGCTGTCGGCACGGTCAGCTTCCGCATGTGCTGGTCGACGACGCACTGGTTATCGCTTCCGCGGTGCAGGATCTCCTCCGCCTGCGGGACCGCGGCCGGATCGTGCACGATGACCTCGATCCGTTCGCCTCCGACCTTCGCTTTGAGTTCGTCGGCGGTGCCCTCGGCGATGATGGTGCCCTCGTCGATGACGACGATGCGGTCGGCCAAGGCGTCGGCCTCCTCGAGGTACTGGGTGGTGAGCAGAATCGTCGAGCCCTCCTCGGTCCGATCCCGGATGACGTCCCACATGTCCAGCCGGCTGCCCGGATCCAAACCTGTGGTGGGCTCGTCGAGGAACAACACCTCGGGATGGGTGATCAGGCTGCCGGCGAGGTCAAGCCGGCGGCGCATCCCGCCCGAGTAGGTCTTGGCCACCCGATCGCCAGCGTCGACTAGACCGAACTGCTCCAGCAGCTCGCCAGCCCGCTTCGTCGCCTGCTCGCTACTGAGTTGATAGAGCCGGCCGAACAGCCACAAGTTCTCGCGACCGGTCAGGTTCTCGTCGATCGCGGCGAACTGGCCGGAAAGCCCGATGCTGGCCCGCACGGCCTGTGGTGCAGCGACGACGTCGTGCCCAGCAACGACCGCGCGGCCCGCGTCGGGCCTCAACAGTGTCGTCAGCATGCGCACCGTTGTCGTCTTGCCCGCTCCGTTAGGCCCGAGCAGACCGACCACTGTGCCCTCCGGCACCACCAGGTCGATGCCCCGGACGGCCTTCACCGCCTTCTCGCCCGACCCGAATGTCTTGACCAGACCTTCAGCTTCGATCGCGTTCACTCGATGTCCTTCCTCAAACGTCCCGCCCGTCCATTGCGAGCATGCCGGAGGGCGCCGACATTCCCGCTGCCGGCAGGTTCAGCAGCGCAGCGGCTTCCTCGAGATCGAGCTCGCCCGCCGCCAGCCGGCGCAACACGTCCTCCCGGTCCAGGTCGGTCGTCGGACCCTGCGATCCGTCGGTCGACTCTTCGATCCCGAGCCGCGCCAGCAGCTCGGCGAACCGCTGGCGAGCGGTCGGATAGCTGACCCCCAGGTCTCGGGCGAGCTCTCTCATGTTGCCGCGCGAGACCAGGAAGGTGCGAAGGATTTTCCGGTCGAGTTCGCGTAGGGCGCAGTACGGACAGGCCGCGAATCGGCCCGCCAGCTCACTGCCACAGGAACCGCAGCCCAGCCGGGTGACATGCAGCGCGTCACCGCAGACCGGGCACTGCCGGGGCGGTAAATGCTCTGCGCCGTTCACCCGGGGACCTTGACGGTGACACTGCCCATGACCACCTCGGCATCGATCTCCGCAGCACCGGTACCGACGACGACATCGCGGTTCTTGTCGCGCCCATGCCGCTCGGGTTCAGTGACGAACCTGCCGAGCTGGACATCGGCCCGCACCCGCACGTCCGAGCCGGGCAGCAACGACAGTTGCAGCGATCCGGACTCGCATCGCATCCGCGAGTGCCCGCGGGTGAGCCGCGCCTCGACCTGGGCCGATCCAGCCTGCACCAACAAGTCGAACGGGTTCTCGGCGCCGCGCACCCGTAGCGATCCCGCGGTCACGCGGAGGTGGTCGAGCGCGCGCGCTCCCTCCACCTGCACCGAGCCGGCGATCACCTCGACCCCGACCGGCAGGTCGGGCCGCACCCGCACCCGAAGCTCGAGTCCGGCTCCGAAGCCGTGCTGGACCCGGCCCGCGACCTCGCGCCAGCGGCCACCGGACAGCAGCGTGAACGCGTCGTCGGTGGGGATGGGCTCTACTTCACCGGTGACCACGAGCGTCGAACCGTCGCGGCGCACCTGATGCTGCCCCTCGATCGCCACGGTCGCCACCGAGGGGTCGCCGACGATTCGCACGCGCCGGGACGTGGCGCGCACGAGGATCCGCTCGATGTCGGGCACTGCCGGCGGGGCCGCCTTCCCGGTGAAGGTCGACCCCGCAGTGGAAGCCGAGCTGTCCGCGGCCTTCGGGCCGGCAGCGTCGATCAGCCGGGACGCCTCGGCGGGGTCGAGCCGGCCGGCAGCGACATCTTCGAGGATCTGCTGGATGTTTTGGTCAGTCATGGGCTAAATGATGGGTGCAGGCTGCCAATCCGTCAAGTCGGTTTTCCGATATAGCAAGGTTTACCTACTCGATCGACAATGGATACCCAGCCTTGCGTAAGGCGGACAGAATCCGACTGCGATGCTCCGCACCTCGGGTTTCCAGCTGGAGAGCGACCTCGACCTCGTGGATGTGCAGCTGCGCCTTAGTCCGTTCGTGGACGACGTCGAGGACGTTGGCGTCCATGGCCGCCAACTCTGCAAGCAGCTGCGCCAGCGCACCGGGCCGGTCGGGGATCCGGACCCGGAAGTTGAGGTAACGACCACTGGCCGCCATGCCGTGACGGATGACGCGGAGCATCAGCAGCGGATCGACGTTCCCACCGGACAGCACCACGACGACCGGTGGCTCGAACGCCGACGAGTTCGCCAGAACCGCTGCGACACCGGCAGCGCCCGCGGGCTCCACGACCAGCTTCGCGCGCTCGAGCAGCAAGACCAGCGCCCGGGCCAGCCAGTCCTCGTTGACGGTGACCACGCCGTCGCACAGTGCCTGGACCAGCCCGAACGGAACGTCACCGGGGCAGGCGACCGCGATCCCGTCGGCCATGGTCGTCATGGTCTCCAGTGGCACCGGCCGGCCAGCGTCGAGCGACGGCGGGTATGCAGCGGCTCCGATCGCTTGCACGCCGACCAGCCGTACGTCGGGGCGAGCGTCCTTGACCGCGACGGCGATGCCTGCCAGCAGACCGCCGCCGCCTACGCTGACGACGATCGTGCGGACGTCGGGGCACTGCTCGATGATCTCCAGGCCGACCGTCGCTTGTCCGGCGACGATGTCAGGGTGGTCGAACGGATGGATGAGGACGGCCCCCGTCTCGGCGGCGAACTCCTTCGCCGCCACGAGTGCTTCGTCGACGGTCGCGCCGACGAACCGAACGTCCGCGCCGTAGGCACGGGTGGCCTTCTCCTTGACGATCGGCGCACCTTCGGGCATGAACACCGTCGTCTTGGTGCCGAGCATGCTCGCCGCCAGCGCCACGCCTTGGGCGTGGTTCCCGGCGCTGGCCGCCACGACGCCCTTGGCCCGTTCGTCGTCGGTGAGCCGGGCAATGCGAACGTATGCTCCGCGGATCTTGAACGATCCGGCGCGTTGCAGGTTTTCACATTTGAGAAAGACCGGTCCGCCGACGACCCCGGCTAGCCACCGAGACAACTCCAACGGCGTCGGGCGCACGACGTCGCGCAGGAGGTCGCGCGCCGCGCGCACATCGTCCATCGACACCGTCGCCATGCCGGCGATCCTGCCACCACCCAGACCGGCAGACTGTGAGGGTGACCAGGCCTGCCGACGAGCACACCGACACCTACTTGACGCATCGCCAGATCCAGGGTGTGCTCAGCGGGCTGATGGCCGGGATGTTCCTCGCTGCGCTGGACCAGAGCATCGTCGGGACTGCGCTCCCCCGCATTGTCAGTGACCTTGGCGGCTTGGACCACCTGTCGTGGGTAGTCACGGCCTACCTGTTGACGTCCACCGCCTCCATGCCGTTGTGGGGCAAGATCTCCGACCTCTACGGCCGGCGGCCGATGTTCCAGGCGGCCATCGTCGTGTTCCTCGTCGGCTCTCTTGTTGCCGGTGCGGCCGGCAGCATGGGGGTGCTCATCGGCGGCCGAGCGGTCCAGGGGCTGGGTGCAGGCGGCCTGATCGCTCTCGCGCTCTCGACCATCGGTGACGTGATCGCGCCTCGCGAGCGCGGCCGGTACCAGGGCTACTTCGCTGCGGTGTTCGGGGTCTCCAGCGTGGCCGGACCACTGCTGGGCGGGTGGCTTACGGGCGGGCCTGGGTGGCAGTGGATCTTCTGGATCAACATCCCGATCGGGATCGCCGCGCTGATCGTCACGTCGATAGCGCTGAAGATTCCGACCGTGCGCCGTGACCACGTGATCGACTATCTCGGCGCCGCTCTGATCGTGGCCAGCGTCACGTCAATCCTGCTCTACACCGCGTGGGCCGGCACCCGGTACGGATGGACCGACCCGCTGTCCCTGACCTTGCTCGGCGCTGGAATCATGCTCGCGGGGCTGTTTGTCGTCGTCGAGCTCAGGGCAGCCGAGCCGATCGTTCCGATGCGGCTGTTCAGAAACCGGGTGTACACCCCGACGATCGTGTTCACGGCCATCATGGGGCTTGCCATGTTCGGCGGCATCATCTTCCTGCCGGTCTACCTGCAGGTGGTGCAGGGAATGTCGCCGACGGAATCCGGGCTCGCGCTGCTGCCGATGGTCGCCGGCATCTTCACGACGTCGATCTCGTCCGGGCGGCGGGTGAGCCGGACCGGCCGGTACCGGATCTACCCGATTCTGGGTGCCGCCGTGATCGCCATTGCCATGGCCCTGATGTCGACACTGGACGCCCGGACCCCCTACCGGCTGATCGCGACCTACTTCTTCGTCTTCGGTGCCGGTCTCGGGTTCACGATGCAGATCGTCGTCACGGCCGTCCAGAACGCGGTGGACCGCCGGGACATGGGCGCCGCGACGTCGAGCGTCACGTTCTTCCGCTCGATGGGCGCCGCATTCGGGACCGCCCTCTTCGGGGCCGTCCTGACCAGTCGGTTGGGCCACTACCTGGCCGCTGCCGGCGGTGGGATTCTCCCGGCCGGCGCCGACGAGGCTGAGATCGCCAACAACGTCAAGGCAATCCAGGCGTTGCCGGCCGAGGTCAAGGCCGTCGTCATCGACGCGTGGGTACAGTCCCTGCACGACGTCTTCCTCACCGCCGTACCGTTCGTTGCCGTGGGTCTGGTGGCCGCCTTCTTCATCCCGGAGATGCCCCTGCGCGGAGCATCCGACGTGGCGCCGATTCTCGCGACCGAATAGCGGAAGGATGACCGATGCGGTTCGCCTGGCTGTGCAGTCACGAGTCCTACCAGCCCGAGGACCTGCTGGAACAAGCCGTACTGGCCGAGCAGGCCGGCTTCGACATGGTGACCGGGGCCGACCACTTCCACCCGTGGGTCGACGACTCCTCTGCCGCAAGCTTCGCCTGGACGTGGTTCGGTGCCGTCGCGCAGGCCACGACTCGGGTGGAGCTAGCCACGAGCGTCACCGCGCCGCTGTTCCGCTATCACCCGGCGCTGATCGCCCAAGCAGCGGCGACGGTGGACCGACTGTCGGGCGGCCGGTTCCGGTTGGGAGTGGGCACCGGCGAAGCGATCAACGAGGTGCCGCTCGGCTACGAGTTCCCTGGATACGCCGAGCGCATCGCCCGGATGGACGAGGCGCTGCGGATCATCGTCTCGCTGCTCAACGGAGAGAAGGTCGACTCCAAGGGCACCTACTACGCGGCCCATTCCGCCAAGTTGTACAGCCCTCCGCTCGGTCAGGTGCCGGTGTGGATGGCCGCTGGCGGGCCGAAATCGGCCACCTTCGCCGGTAAGCACGCTGACGGGCTCATCACCAGCGTCAAGGATCCCGCGTCGACGCTTGCGACCGTTATAGAGCCGTACCGATCGGCGGCGGCGGCCCGTGGCGCCAGCACGACGATCATGGCGACCCGATGGGTCGTGCTCGCCCGAGACGATGACGAGGCGTGGGCCGCGCTCGCGCCGATGCGCGGGCTGCGCGCGCCCGGCCGCCTCGAAGTCGCCGACCCGGCGATCCTGCGGGAACGGGCCGACGCGATGCCGCGCTCGGCGGTCCTCGAGCAGTTCACGGTCGTTCGCGACGTCGACGAGTTGGTCGACGCTTACCAGCCGCTCGTGCGCGACGTCGGCGCCGACTATGTCGCCATTCAGGTCGCCAGCGTCGACCCGATGAAGACGATCGAGCTGGTCGGATCGCAGGCACTGGCCCGGCTGCGAGCCTGAAGGCAGGTCACGCGCGGTGACATCCGGCGCCGCATCTCAGCCCGACAAAGCCTGACTGAGGTCGGCGCAGAGATCCTCGACGCTCTCTATGCCCACCGAGAGCCGGACCAGATCGGACGGCACCTCGAGCGGGCTGCCGGAGACGCTGGCATGGGTCATCCGCGCGGGATGCTCGATCAATGACTCGACTCCGCCGAGGGACTCGCCCAACGTGAACACCCGAGCCCGATTGCACACCTCGAGAGCCGCGAACTCACCACCCTCGACACGGAACGACACCATCCCACCGAACCGGCGCATCTGCTTGGCGGCGACCTCGTGCCCTGGGTGGTTCGGCAAACCGGGGTAGTAGACCTCGGTCACCCGCGGATGCGCGATGAGCAGGCCGGCCACTCGTTCCGCGTTGTCGCAGTGCCGATCCATCCGCACGGCGAGAGTGCGGAGGCCGCGCAGCACGAGCCACGCGTCGAATGGACCCGCTATGGCACCCAGGGCGTTCTGGTGATACGCGAGCTCCTCCCCGATCCCGGAGTCTGCGACGACGAGTGCGCCGCCGACAACGTCGGAGTGGCCGCCGCAGTACTTGGTAGTCGAGTGCACGACGACGTCGGCGCCCAAGGCGAGCGGCTGCTGGAGGTAGGGCGTGGCGAAGGTGTTGTCGACGACCAGGAGTGCAGCGGCACCGTGCGCGATGCCCGCAAGCGCCGCGATGTCTGCGATGCGCAGCAGCGGGTTGGTGGGCGTTTCGACCCAGATGACCCGGGTGCGCGGCTGCAGCGCTGCCTGAACCGACGCGAGGTCGGACGTGTCCGCGGCCGTCCACGACACCCCCCATTTCTGGATGACGTTGCTGACCAGCCGGTATGTGCCGCCATACGCGTCGTTGGGAATGACAATGTGGTCGCCAGGTTCGAGCACTGCCCGTAGCAAGGTGTCTTCGGCCGCCATGCCGCTCGCGAACGCAAACCCCCGACTGCCTCCTTCGAGCGTTGCCAGACACTCCTCCAGACTGGTGCGGGTGGGGTTGGCGGTCCGGCTGTACTCGTAGCCCTCCCGCGTCCCGCCGACGCCGTCCTGCGCATAGGTGCTCGTCGCATAGATCGGCGGCACGACAGCACCGGTCCGTGGGTCGGGTTCCTGCCCGGCGTGGATGGCCAGCGTCTCGAATCCGTGCACGAGCGCAGAGACTACGCCGAGGTCAGGCTCGGCCAGATTGGGCGGTCTGCCGCCGAGGCCGGCGCACCTTGCCGGTACTGGTGCGTTCGAGCGCACTGTCGAACACGACGTCCCGGGGTACCTTGTGCCGGCCCAGCGCATCGCTGACGTACCGGCGGAGCTGCTCCGCGGTGACAGTACCCTTCGCGACGACCCGGGCGGCTAGCCGTTCGCCGAACTCGTCGTCGGCAACCGCGAACACCGACACGTCGGCCACTGCCGGATGGGCTGCGAGCAGATCCTCGACCTCCTGTGGATACACGTTCTCGCCGCCGGAGACGATCATGTCGTCGACTCGCCCCACGACGAACAGCAGGCCGTTCCGATCCAGGTAGCCCATGTCGCCGGTGCTCATCAGATTCCGGACCGTCCGCCGGCTGCCACCGCCCGAGTACCCGTGAAATGCCAGTCCGCTGCCGACAAAGATCTCCCCCACCCGGTCCGGCGGCACGGATGACCCGTTCCCGTCGAGCACGGCGACCGCGACGCCATGAGCCGGCCGGCCCACCGTGCCGAGAGCGGCTCGCAGGTCCGCCGGCGTGGCGAGAGTCGCCCAGCCAGCTTCGGTCGTGCCGTAGAGGTCGAACAGGATGTCACCGAACTCGGACATCACCGCCTGGGCCAGGTCAGGACGCAGCGGCGCAGCTCCCGACACGATCACTCGCAGTGAGCTCGTGTCGCGAGCGGCGCGATCGGCGGCCGGCAACGCCATCATCCGGTGTAGTAGAACCGGAACACCGGCCAGCACCGTCGCCGAATGCCGCTGCACCAGATCCAGCGCTTCCCGCGGGCCGCAGCGGCGGCGCAGGATCGCCGGGCAGCCCAACGTGAGCGCGGCGGCGAGAAAGCCGAGCCCGAAGCCGTGGAACAGCGGCGGCTGGATCAGCATCGGCTCGCCGGAACGCAGCCGCAGACCGGCCAACAGGCTGGTCACCGGGAGGCCCATTCGCAGCTGTGCGACATCGCGCGGTGCACCCTTCGGAACCCCCGTCGTCCCCGACGTCAGCACCACCAGCCGTCCACGCTCAGGGGGGATCGGTGCCGGTGGTGCATCGCTGGTCACGATCGCGTGCAGGTCCGCACCGACGACCCGCCAACCAGTGAATCCGCTGCCATCGAGCACGGGCCGGAACTCCGGGTCGTGAACAACGGCCGTCACAGCCTCCCGCTCGAGCACGCCCGCCAGGGCAGCAGCGCCCAGATCGGTGCTGAGGAAGACCAGATCCGCACCGAGGCGCGCGCCGGCGACAGCGGCAAGGACGAAGTCGCGGTGGTTGCGGCAGAGGATGCCGAGCCGATCGTGCTGACGCAGCGCACCGAGCCGGTGGAGCCCGTTTGCCATCGCCGTCGCCGCGGCGTTCAGCTCGGCGTAGGTCAGGCGACCGCGCTCGTCGAGAATCGCAGCGCGCTCCGGCCACCGAATGCCGGCCAGTTCGGCAGCGCTCGCCAGCGT
Organism: Jiangellaceae bacterium; assembly: GCA_035697245.1. Lineage (GTDB taxonomy): Bacteria > Actinomycetota > Actinomycetes > Jiangellales > Jiangellaceae > JACVRX01. The sequence continues at coordinate 10,930 of DASSDH010000076.1, read as the reverse complement.
CAAGCCGAATCGGGAAACGGCCCGCCACGCTCGCACGGCTCGCTGCGGCGAGACCGGCCTCAACAGACCTGTTCCGACGGTCGCCGCCACGCCGTCGCGAGCGATGTCGACGGCGCCACGGATCCGATGCGTCAACGGCGTCATCGGCCGGCGCGGGGCCGTGGCGGCGAGCCGGTGATCCGTTCAGCCGCCTGACGTGCCGCCTTCCCGGCAGCTTGCAGGCGACCTGACCGCTGGCCCTGGTAATAGGCCGTCATCAGGGCGTCAGCCGCGGGCTGCGCCGCAGCGCTGACGGCTCCGGCCGCGCGGGACCACCATGGGCTCATCAGCCGGGGCCGGTAGGCGATCGCACGGCACACCGCGTCGGCCGCCTCGTCGGCGGTCATCCCGGGTAAATATCGGTAGAACGAGATCGGGGCGCTCATCTCGGTGTGTACCAACGGGAAGTGGATCGACGTGGTCGCGACGCCGTCCGCTCGCAACTCTGGTGCAACGCAACGCAGCCACGCCTCGAAAGCCATTTTCGAGCCTGTGTACGTAGCCCAGAACGGAGCCGGTATGTCGGCGCTGACAGAGCTCACGTTGACCAGGTGCCCCGTGCGCCGGGCCCGCATGGCAGGCAGTAGCCCGAGCAACAACTGCACCGGGCCCAGATAATTGAGGTCGATGGTCCGGGTCACGTCGTGGAATCGGTTATACGACTCCGCCATTGAGCGACGGATCGACTTGCCGGCGTTGCTTATGACAACGTCCACGTGGTCGTGGTCCTCGCGTAGCCGCGTGAGCAGCGTTGCGACCTGCATCCGGTCGGCGAGATCAGCCGAATACGCGTGCGCCTCGCCACCGGAACCGTGGATGTCGGTGCGGACTCGCTCCAGGTCGGCCGTGGAACGGGCGACGAGTAAGACCACCGCCCCCACGGTCGCGAGCCGCCGGGCGCTGGCCGCGCCGATGCCGCGCGACGCCCCGGTGATGAGGACGACCCGACCGGCGACCGCGGCTCGGAGCGCGGCCTCGTCCGGAGGCGGCCAGACCAGTCCCAGCACCGACCGGGCCGGTCTGGGAAGAGTGAATCTCGACGGCTCACCCCTTGCTGTGCCGCCGCCCACGTGCCAAGGGTAGGCGGAAGCGGGAACGCCGCTGGCCCGCGCGTTGTTGGAACAGACACAAGCAGTGAAGGAGCGCCCGTGTTTCTCTTCGACCGCGCCGCCAAGTCCCGCCTGGTTTCAGCCGACCAAGCTCTGCCCGGACGGGACGCCCGACCGTTCGCGTTGGCCGGCACCCACACCATCCTGGGCACACCCATCGACGTACCAGCGCCGACCGGCTACGAGGAGGTCGTCGTCGGCATGGGTTGCTTCTGGGGAGCCGAGCGGATCTTCTGGAAGCTGCCCGGAGTTTGGACCACCGCCGTGGGCTACGCCGGGGGCCACACTCCCAACCCGACCTATGAAGAGGTCTGCTCGGGACGGACCGGCCACACCGAGGTCGTCCGAGTGGTCTATGACCCGGCGAAGATCGACTTCGACGGGGTGCTGAAGGCGTTCTGGGAGGGCCACGATCCCACGCAAGGCATGCGCCAGGGCAACGACGTCGGCACCCAGTACCGCTCGGCGATCTACTGGACGACGGAGGCCCAGCGCGACGCTGCGGAGGCGTCGAGGAAGACATACGAGGCGTCACTGGGCGCAGCCGGCTTCGGCGCCGTCACCACCGAGATCCTGCCGTTGCGCGAACTCTGGTACGCCGAGGACTACCACCAGCAGTATCTGGACAAGAACCCCTTCGGCTACTGCGGGCTGGGCGGCACGGGGGTGTCCTGCCCGGTTGGTAGCGCGGGCCGCTGAGACGTGTCTCCTTGATCAGGGGAGGACGGTGCTGGCGCGTCAGCTTGCGAGGTAACCCAGCAGATCGGCGCGGGTAAGCACACCGACCGGCTTGCCGTCGTCGAGGACCAGCACCGCATCAGCCGTGGTCAGCTCCTCGACAGCGGCCTCGACCGGCTCACCGGTACCCACACTCGGCAGCGACGCGGACATGTGCTGCTCCACTGCGTCGGTCAGCCGGGCCCGGCCGGTGAACAGCGCGTCAAGGATGTCCCGCTCGACGAACGAGCCGGCGACTTCGGCCGCCATCACCGGCGGCTCGGCGCGCACGACGGGCATCTGCGAGACCGCGTACTCCCGCAGGATGGCGACCGCCTGCGCGACCGTCTCATTCGGATGGGTGTGCACGAGTGCGGGCAGCGCGCCGGACTTGCGGTGCAGCACGTCACCGACGGTGGTGCCGTCAGCCACCCGGCCGCCGAACCCGTACGACGCCATCCACTCGTCGTTGAAGACCTTGGACAAGTACCCACGGCCGCCGTCAGGCAGCAAGACGACGACCAGATCGTCCGCTCCGGCCCGGGCGGCCACCGTGAGAGCAGCAACGACCGCCATCCCGCATGAGCCGCCGACGAGCAGTCCCTCCTCGCGCGCCAGCCGCCGGGTCATGGCGAACGAGTCCGGGTCTGACACAGCGACGACCTCGTCGCAGATGTCCGGGTCGTAGGTCTTCGGCCAGAAGTCCTCGCCGACACCTTCGACGAGGTACGGGCGTCCGGAGCCGCCGGAGTAGACCGACCCCTCGGGATCGGCGCCCACGACTCGAACCGCGCCGCCGGACACCTCCTTGAGGTACCGACCCGCCCCGCTGATCGTGCCGCCGGTGCCGATTCCGGCGACGAAGTGAGTCACCCGGCCGTCGGTCTGGTCCCAGACTTCCGGGCCTGTGGTCTCGTAGTGCGAGCGGGGGTTGTCAGGGTTGGCGTACTGGTCGGGCTTCCAGGCGCCGGAGATCTCCCGCGCCAACCGGTCCGAAACGGAGTAGTAGGAATCGGGATGATCCGGCGGCACCGCGGTCGGGCAGACGACGACCTCGGCTCCATACGCCTTGAGAACGTTGCGCTTGTCCTCGCTGACCTTGTCCGGGCAGACGAAAACGCATCGGTAGCTCTTACGCTGCGCGACTAGCGCCAGGCCCACCCCGGTGTTGCCGCTGGTGGGTTCGACGATGGTGCCACCCGGCTTGATCCGGCCGTCACTTTCGGCCTGCTCGACCATGCGCAGAGCGATCCGGTCTTTGACCGAGCCGCCCGGGTTGAAGTACTCGATCTTCGCCAGCATGGTGGCCGGGGCATCGGCCCCGACCCGCCCCAGCCGAACCAGCGGAGTGTTTCCGACCAGCTCGACCACGTTGTCGTAGAACCGCACGTCCGAAGCGTAAGTCGTACCGGCGAGCGCGGCCGAGCGGAGTTAGAGTCCGACATGTGCCAGGCATGGTGAGCGCCCGAACCGCCCGTCGGATCGCCACGACCGCCGCCTATGGCGGTGGCGGCGTCGGCCTGGCCGGCGTCGGGCTCTACGGCCTGCTACGCCTGGAGGCAGGCCTGGCCCGACGAGCCATCGGCCCGCCCTCCGACGACCCGCCGGTGGCCGACGGTCGCTACGGCCATTACTCGGGTAAGCCGATCTCGGTGGTCTTCTTCGGCGACTCGTCGGCAGCGGGCGTCGGAGTCGACCGTGCGGACGAGACCCCTGGCGCATTGATGGCGGCCGGGCTCGCCGAGATCGCCGAGCGGCCGGTCCATCTCACGGTCGTGGCCCGGATCGGCGCACAGACCCGCCACCTTGCCGAACAGATCGAAGGAGCCGACGCCCGTCCGGATCTCGCCGTGGTGATGGTGGGCGCCAACGACGTCACCCACCGGGTGCGGCCCACGACGTCGGTCCGGCTTCTCGACGAGGCCGTCCGCCGGCTCCGCGATGAGGGGGCAGCCATCCTCGTCATCACCTGTCCGGACCTCGGAACAGTCGAGCCGATTCCGCATCCGCTGCGTTGGGTTGCCCGCCGAGCCAGCCGGCGGCTGGCAGCGGCGCAGACCGTCGCGGCCGTCGAGGCGGGCGCGCGAACGGTGTCCCTGGGCTCGATCCTCGGTCCGGAATTCGCCGCCGAGCCCGGACGGATGTTCAGCCGGGACCGCTTCCACCCGTCACCGTTGGGATACGCGACGGCAGCCGCGGCGATCCTCCCGTCGGCGGCGAGCGCGTTGCACCTGGTCCCCGAGGACGATTCGCCCGAGGCGACGCGGGGTGACGACGTGCTGCCGGTCTCCGTGGCCGCGGTCGAGGCCGCTGCCCAAAGTGGCACCGAGGTCGTCGCCACTCAGGTCGGCGGGCACGATCGGGGCGCCCGCGGGCGTTGGACGCTGCTGCGCCATCGTCGTCGTCGGCCGCTTCCCGATCCTGCCCAGGCGCATACGGACGAGATGACGGTCGGGTCCTGAGCCGGGGTACGGTGGTTGCTACTTACCAGTAACATCTGCTGTCCCGGAGGCTGCCATGGCCGACGCCGTCATCGTCGCCACGGCCCGATCGCCGATCGGGCGGGCCGCAAAGGGTTCGCTCGTCGACGTGCGTCCCGACGACCTCGCAGCAACGGTGATACAGGCCGCCCTGGACAAGGTACCGGCGCTCGATCCTCGGACCATCGACGACATCTACGTCGGTTGCGCGGAGCCGCGCGACGAGCACGGCGGCAACATGGCGCGGCGGATAGCGGTCCTGCTCGGGCTCGACGACGTACCGGCCGCGACGATCAACCGGTTCTGCGCGTCGTCGGTCCAGACAGCGCGGATGGCCTTCCACGCGATCCGGGTGGGCGAGGGCGACGTGTTCGTGTCCGCTGGTGTGGAGTGCGTTTCCCGGTACACCGGATTCGGCGGCGCCGGGGTTGACCCGGCCACGACGCACAATCCGCGGTTCACCGCCGCGCAGGCGCGGACCCAGGTCTACGCCGAGACGAATCGGCGATGGCACAACCCGCGGGACGAGGGCCAACTGCCCGACATCTACCTCCAGATGGGGCAGACAGCCGAGAATGTCGCCACGCTGTGCGGCGTGACCCGCCGGGAGCAAGACGAGTTCGCCGTCCTCTCCCAGAACCGCGCCGAGCAGGCGGTCAAGGACGGCTTCTACGCCCGGGAGATCACCCCCATCTCGCTGCCCGACGGGCGGGTGGTCGACACCGACGATGGTCCGCGGCCCGGCACGACCTACGAGAAGGTCGCCTCGCTACCGCCGGTGTTCCGGCCAGAGGGCACCATCACCGCGGGCAACTGTTGCCCGCTGAACGACGGAGCGGCCGCCGTCGTGATCATGTCCGACACCACGGCCCGGGATCTCGGCCTGACGCCGCTGGCCCGGGTCGTAGCGACTGCCGCCTCGGCGCTGTCGCCCGAGATCATGGGGCTGGGCCCGATCGAGGCCACCCGGCGGGTTCTCGCCCGAACCGGCATGACCATCGACGACGTCGACCTGGTCGAGATCAACGAGGCGTTCGCCGCCCAGGTCATCCCCAGCGCCCGGCAGCTCGGCATTTCCTACGACAAGCTCAACGTCCACGGCGGAGCCATCGCGTTGGGCCACCCGTTCGGGATGACCGGCGCCCGGATCATGACAACGCTGGTCAACGGTCTGCAGACCACCGACAGCACACTCGGGCTGGAAACCATGTGCGTCGGTGGCGGCCAGGGGATGGCGATCCTGCTCGAGCGTTTGGCGTAGCCCCCTCGATCACGTTTGCGCCCGGCGGGTGGTTCATCAGGGACATCGGCGCGCAGGGCGGCTATTGGTGGTACCGGGTCGGGCGTCGGGGTTGTTTCTCCGCCGGGCGTCAGGCACGCTCGTAGGACGAGCCATTCCCGATCGCCGGAGGCGAACATGAGCCTGAACCATTCCGAGGAGACCCATCGCAACTTGGTCGCCCGTGTTCCGCTGGCGACCGGAAGGGACCTCCGGGAATGGTTTCGAGCTCTTGAGGCCGGGCCCGCTTTCCTCCGGTTCGACGACCGAGTGCGCTGGCTGCGCGCCGAGCACGGGTTGGCGCACGGGCACGCCACCGCGATCGTGCACGAGCACGACTTGCGGCGCGCTCAGCGCCTGTTCGAGTAGCGGCGAACGTACGACGACCCCACCAGGTCCAACCGGGTGGGGCCGTCTCAGCTGCTAGTCGTCACTCGCCGCGCAGGATGGCGAGCAGCTGAAGGAGCTCGATGTAAAGCCAGACCAGGGTTACGACCAGGCCGAACGCGGCCGTCCAGGCGTACCGGGCCGGCAGGCCGTTACGCACCCCTTGCTCGATGAAGTCGAAATCGAGGACCAGGAAGAGTGCGGCGAGCCCGACGGCGAACAGGCCGATCGCGATACCCAACAGGCCGCTGCGGAACCCGAACGGGCTGTCACTCGAGCCGAAGATCTGGAACAGGAAATTGAGCAGGAGGAACACCAGGTATCCGCCCATCGCGATCATCACCCCGCGCTGGAACTTGGGCGTGACCCGGATCCGGCGGCTGCGGTAGGCCCACAAGGCCACTCCGAACACCGCCAGCGTCGCCAGCACAGCCTGGGCGACGATGCCGTCCAGGCTGTTGCCATTGATCTGCAGGTTCTCGAACATGAAGCTCACGCTGCCGACGAAGACACCCTCGAAGGCGGCGTAGGCGAGGATCAACGCCGGGCTGGGCTCCCGCTTGAACGCGTTGACCAAGCCCAGGACCAGGCCGACGATCATGCCGATCCAGAACAGCTGCGGCAGCTGCCAGCCGATCACCGCGCCGACGAGCAGCACAGCAAAGGTGATGCCGGTCTTGACCACGACGTCGTCGTAGGTCATCCGCCCCGTCTGAACCGGCGTGGCCGACGGCGCTGCGTACATGTCTTCGAGCTGGTCAGCGCGCGGCGATGCGGCGTCGACACCGGCGCGGCTCGCGCTGAACCCCTCGGTCCGGCCGAAGACCGGGTTGTTGCTCTGCATGCTTCTCCTTCGCACCAGCGAACCCGCACGAGTCGGGTCCGTCACTGGTTCAACAATAGGGGGTGCGCGAAGGGTTCCCGACAAGATATGGCTGCCGCGCCACGGCCTAGGCTGCGAGCTTCGGCCGTTTGATCGTGGCCCGGTATGCCTTCTCGTAGCCCTCCGCCATCACCTCGGGGCGGAAACGGTCGATGACGTCCTTACGGCACAGCTCAGGATCGATGGTGTCGATCTGGTGCAACGCAGCAGGGAGCTGGTCGAGGTCGTCGCAGACAATCCCGGTCAGGCCGTCGATGACGATCTCGGGGACAGAGCCGCGGCGCAGCGCGACGACCGGCGTCCCGCAGGCCAATGCCTCGATCATCACCATGCCGAACGGTTCCTCCCACTGGATGGGGAAGAGCAGGCAGCCGGCCCGGGACAGCAGATCCTTCTTCTCCGCTGAGGTCACCTCGCCCAGCCAGTCGGTGTCCGGGCCGAGCCGCGGCGCGATCTCGGCCTCGAAGTAGGCCTTCTCGAGCGGTTCGAAGCACTTTGCCGCGAGCACGATCCGCCGACCAGCCGCGCGGGCGGCGTCGATCGCAAGGTGCATTCCCTTCTCCTGCACGCACCGGCCGAGGAAGAGCACCCAGTCTTCCTTCTCCTCCTGGAACGGAAAGCCGTCGACCCGCAGCGCGTTGTGCACCGTTGCGCACCAGTTGAGATCCGGCGCGAGCAGACGCTGCCGGTCCGAGATCGCCACCACCGAGACCGTGTCGCCCAGTTCGCGGTAATAGTCCCTGAGCTCCCCGTTGACCGGTCCGTGCATGGTCACGACGGTCGGTACATCCCGGCCCGACGCCAGGAGCGGCCCGGCCAGAGTGTGATCGTGCACGACGTCGACGTCGAGTTCGTCGAGAATCCGCATCACCCGGGCAGCGAGCAGGGCCTCCGGAAAGGGCTCCCCAAGACGCTCACCCAACGGCTCGGAGAACGTCCGGATCAGCCGGGCACGAGTCCGATCTTCACCCACGCCGAGCAGTGTGACGTCATGCCCTCTGTCGATCAGCGCCTCGACCAGGTCGGCCAAGACCGCCTCTATGCCCCCGTACTTGCTGGGGGGGACGTCGAACCATGGCGGAGCGACCATGGCGACGCGAAGCTGTTTCCCGTACACGAGCGCACCTTTCAGTCCCCTTCGATGCGTCGTAGCTGCGGGCCGGATCCGACGGTCCGGACGGCTTCGTCCTCCTGCCAGTGACACGGCTGATGACCGGTGACAACCTCTATCCCGTCCCGAAGGCCTTCGACGCGCGATCGTCCATCCTGGATCACAAGTGTTACCCGCTTGTTTCCGACCGAAACGCCCCGGACCTGCAGAGAACCCAGTTCGTCCGGTACGCCTGGATCGAGGCCGAGAAGGCCGCGAGGGATACACGGCTCGGCTCCGATCAGGGCACGAAGCAGGTAGAGCGGCGTCGCCGACGCCCACGCCTGAGGGGCACAGGCCGTCGGGTACGGCACTGGGCGCTGATAGACAGCCCGGTCGAAACCGCAGATCAGCTCGGGCAGTTGGTGGTTGAAGGCAGCGGCCGCGTCCAGAATGCCCAGGGCCACCCGCTGGGCATGCTCGACGAATCCATACCGCATCAGGCCGCCGACGATGAGCCCGTTGTCGTGCGGCCAGACCGATCCGTTGTGGTAACTCATGGGGTTGTAAGCCGTCATGCCGGAGGCGAGCGTCCGCACTCCCCAGCCGGTGAACATCTCCGGACTCAACAGCCGCTCGGCTACCGCCTCCGCCTTGTCGTCGTCGACGATCCCCGTCCAGAGGCAGTGCCCCATGTTGGAGGCGAGCGCGTCGATCGGTCGCTTGTCACGATCCAGCCCGAGGGCATACCACCCACGGTCGGGCAGCCAGAACTGCTCGTTGAACGCACGCTTGAGCCGCGCCGCCCGGTCCCGCCAGTACGTTGCCGCGACCGGCTGGCCCTGGTCTTCGGCGAGCAACGCGCGGGCAAGGTACGCGGAGTAGACGTAGCCCTGGACCTCGCACAGCGCAATCGGAGGTTGCGCGATCCTCCCGTCGGCAAAGGTGATCCCATCACCTGAGTCCTTCCAGCCCTGGTTCCACAGGCCGCGGTCGGTGTTGCGCTGGTACTCGACGAATCCGTCACCGTCACGGTCGCCGTGGACCTCGATCCACTCCAGGGCACGGTCGGCATGTGGCACCAGCCGGCTGACCTCGTCGGGAAACAGGCCCCACAGGTGCAACTCTCCGAGCAGGACCACGAACAACGGCGTCGTGTCGACCGTTCCGTAATAGACGTTGCTGCCGAGGGCAAGCGAAGCCTCGACCCCGAAGCGCAACTCATGGGGTATTCGTCCGGGTTGCTCCTCGCTGATCGGATCGATCCGCTCACCCTGATATCGGGCCAACGTCTGCAGCGCTCCCAGCGCCAGCCTGGGGTCGAGAGCCAGCGCCATGTACGACGTGATGAGCGAGTCACGGCCGAAGACCGCCATGAACCAGGGGACGCCAGCCGCAACCGTGATCTGGTCAGGGAAGTCGGGATCGAAGATCCGCAGTTCGCCCAGGTCACGCAAGCTGCGGTCCAGCGTCGCGCGCAACGTCGCGTTGTCGGTCAAAAGCCGCGGCGCGGAGCGCAGCCACCTGCTGGCGCGCTGGAACGGATCCGCCTTCTCCAGCGGCTGCCCCGAGGGGAATGCCTGCGGCAACTCGACCTCGTCGATCTCGGGTGTCACCTGCAGGGTCATCCGCCAGGTTCCTCGGGCCGGGACCACCACCCGGAACACCAGCTGCCGAGCGCTGGCCACGGCACCGCCGTCGGCTCGGATCCGGACTCCGCGGCTGCTGCCCTGCCAGCGCCGGGTGAGCTGCAACGAGCCGGCTCCGTGCTCCACCTCGAGGTCCCCGCGCAGATGGACCCGGCCGGCCTTGACGTCGAATAAATCGGCGAAGTCGGCCCCGGTGCGGATTGTCACCGTGCTGGCCGCCGGTTCCCTGCCGAGGTTGGACAGCACGACGTCCTCGCGCATGCCCGCGCCGATGAACCGGTGCCGTTCGACCAGCAGTGTGCTCTCGGTCTGTCCTGGGCGCGGGCGCGCCCGGCCGACGAACGTCGCGTTGTACGCGCTGTCTTCGATGACGGTCAGCGGTTCGATCAGGTCGTCGTCGATTCGAAGCTGCCAGGTCGACAGAATCCTGGTGTCGCGGAAGAACAGACCCTGCGGTGCTCCAGGGCCGATGTTCCCGTTGTTGTCGCAAAGACAGAACGAGGTGCCCTCGACCAGGGTCACGGTGCCGTCCCCGAGGGGCGCGGCCTCCCCGTCGAACACCCATACCTCCGTCACGAGCCCCTCCTTCGCTTCCCCCGTATGGGCCCGGCCAACCCACCAATGGGTTCCCCAACTATTGGAACGCACCCAGCGGGGTCGCATGACGTGCCGCGCCGGACTGTTATACCGACGTTGTCCGCGCGGTCCTCCCCTGACTTCCGCATTCGCGGCGATTGCGGCTGTGACCTGCACTTTCGCTTTCCCGTCGTTTCTGGCTGTTGACCATCGTTTAGCAACGTCCCGCGGACTTTCTGCGGCCTGCGTTAGATCAATAAGGCGGCGTCCATCCCACCACCCGAACCCCGCCATGGCATCGCCGAGCCGCCGCGCCTGGTCGGCGCTGTGCGCCGGCCGGCGTTCGACCGCACCCTGCCGGCATCGGAGGCGTTAGGCAGGATCAGGGACGCGTTCCACGACTACGACCAAACACGGGCTGAAGGCCGACGCGAGTAGTGGCGGACACCCTTGCCACGCAAGATCACAAGTCGCTGCGCCGCGGCGATGAATTTCGAGGTTGTGGATCGGCAAAGCGGCCCGCATCCAACCAAGGGGTGCGGGCTGCTCCGCGTTGCGCGATGCTCTGCGGCAATGGAAACCGCGTCGCTTGTCATCTCGATTGTCGCCGCGTTTTTCGCCGGCGGTGCCGTTTGGTACGCACGCGGGGCAAAGCAGGCCGCGGCCGACGCTGCGGAGGAGGCGGTCGTCTGGTACACACGCGGGTCAAAGACCCGCGCGG
>DASSDH010000075.1:0-7922 GCA_035697245.1 Jiangellaceae bacterium | reverse complement strand
GCCGGTGGCCCGCTCGGCCAGCCGCGGCAGCGCGATCCCGTCGGCGGGCAGCAGGGCTGCGACCGCTAGTGCCTCGGTGACGAGCTGGTCGGTCGCCATTCCGGCCGCAGCGGCCAGCCGGGTTCCGGTGCCGGAGACCCGTAGGTGGTGGATCCAACCGGCGAGCCTGGGGCCAGCGGCTTGCTCGAGCTCGTCCCACATCCACTCGCGGGCCTGGCGGGCAGCCCGCCGCTGGGCAGGGCGGTTGATAATCGGACCGCGGAGCAGCTCGGCCACTTGGCGCGCGGTCATAGCCGCGTCCGAGTCGAGCAGGCGCCGGTCGAGTTGGTCGATGCGGACGGTCACGGTGGGGCCGGGCAGCCGGCTCCTGCCGAGCAGGCCGGCCAGCGCGTCCCGCTGCGGTCTGGTCAACCCGGTGAAGGTGATGGAGTGGACCGGAACGTCGGCCGCTTGCCTGGCGTAGCGGTCGTGCACCGTTTCCCACACGAACCGCAGCTGCGGCGCGGTCAACGCCGACGGCACGGTCACGAGGCCATTTCCTGCCGGCTGGTGCCATCCCAGATGAACCACTCGGTGTCGACCACGTGGGCGTCGGCGTCACGGATGATCTCGTAGATGGACAGACCTGGGAGTTCAGGGAAGCACATCCACTCGCGCCAGCTCGTCATGAACAGGTCAAAGTCCCACTCGACGGTCAGGTCCAGCAGCTTGGCGGTGGTGGGCCCATCGATGCCAGCGAATGCCTCGTCGAGAACGACCAGACGGGGAGCCGTCGGCCTCGACGATGCATAGAAGGCAGCCGCAGCGGCGAACAGCGGCAGATGCAGCGTGGCCGCCTTCGACCCGCCCGACCCCTTGCCGTGGATCTTGCGGGTCAGTGGCGTCCACCGTTCCTGGGGGGAACGCCGCTGCATGACCGTGAACCGGTGCCATAGCCGGTAGTCGAGCAGGTCAATCAACCGGTCACGCACGGTCGCATCGCGGGTGTCGGTGCGTGCCTGCTCGAGCCGTTCCTTGAGGAACTGGCGCAGCGCCTCGTCCTTCTTGCGATTGACTCCTGGGGTGGTGAGCAGCAGCTCGACTGCCTCGGAGGTACCGACAGGGGCGTCCTCGTCGATGCGCCAGTCGAGGTTGACGGTCTGTCCGGACGGGGTGGTGCGGGTCTCAAGATCAGCGTTGATCCGGTCCACCAGCCGGCGAGCCTCGAGCAGGGTGCGGCGGACGTTGTCGCGAATCTCACCGGACAAGAACTCGTCGATGATGCGGACGTCCTCCTCGCTGATGCGGCGCTCGCGGGCGCGCACATCAGCCTGGAGCAGCTCTGCCAGCTCGAACAGGGACCGTTCCTGGGCGTCGTAGACCACCGAGTAGATGGCAACATCGTGCTCGGTGCGCGGGACCACCTGCAGCTCGGGCGGCAGCGCGACGGTCAGCTCCTGGAACGCACGGGTGAGGTTGGTCGCGGCGCGGTTGCGGGCTGCATCGTCGTAGGCGACCTTCTCCAGCGTATCGGCGATCCGGCGGGCAACCAACAGGGCGGCCGTCTCCGACCAGTCGACGACGGGGGTATCGGGCCAGTCACGTACCTCGGCGGCGTGACGGACGACACCGGCGGTGGCCAGCCGCTTGAATGCGTCGACGGCGATGCTGCGCTGCGTTCGAGCCCGCTCGTGCTCGCCGTGGCGGCTGGATGCGGCGCTATCGGCACGGGCGACGGCCTCGACCAGCCCGTCCCAGCACCCCTCCAGCTCCTCCAGCTGTCCCCGGACCGCATCGAGCTGCCCCTCGGCCGCCTCCAGGCGGCCAAGTACCTCCCGGCCCGTGGGATCGTCGACGATCTGCTGCATGGTGGCCACGCGCTCCTTGGCCGATGCCAGCGCGGCGCGGCGTTCCTCCAGCTCCTCCTCGCTGCCCTCGCAGCGGCTTTCGGCCTGGACGACAAGCTGGTCGGCGAGCTCCAGTCGTTCGCGCGCCTCAAGCAGCCTTCGTTCCTCATAGATCCATGCGGTCGCGGCTCGCTCGTAGCTCCCCACCAGGCGGGCGAGGTCGCCGAGCCTGCCGGCCCATAAGGTCAGCCCGACGGTCGCAGCGATCCGGTCGCGGGTGTACGCACGGGCGGTTACCTGTTCCCGAAAGGTGGTCAGCCGCGTTTCGGCGTCGACGGCCTGTCCCTCCAGGCGGCGGGCGTGGCGGTCGGCCTCGGCCGCGGTGGCGCGGGCGTCGGTCACCGGCCGGAGCGGCGGGAAGCGCCGAAGGTCCGAGTCGACCGTTCGCAGACGTGTACGGAGGCGGTCGCGCCTGGCGATGAGGTCGGTCACGAGCGCGTCGGCGTCCTTGATGAGCTCGGCGAGCTCGGCCAGGCGCCGCTGCCGGTTGCGCTCCCGGATGCTGCGGCCGAGGTATTGTGCATACGGCTTGCTGCTCTGCCCGTTCAGCCTGCCGACGCGGAACCGGCCGTCGACGTCGACCCAGGTGTCACGGTCGCTTGGGCCGAGGCCGATGCTGGCCAGGACGCCGCGCGCGACCGGCTCGCGGACGGCCTCGGCGGCGACAGGCTCGATCACCGCCAGCAGCGACCCAGCCGGTTCGGGGTCGGGATGGAGGCGAAGCTGAACGTCGTGGCTGGGATGCTCCACGGTTCCGTCGGGGTAGACCCACGCGTCGAGTAGCTGGGCAGCCTCAAGGGCCGCCTCGACCGCGGCCTGCTGCTGGCCGGTCAGAGTACCTATGCGGAAGGTGCCGAGCAGGTACAGGGGCGCCCCCGATCGGTCAGGGCGTCGCTGCCGCCAGGGTGGCACCGGCGGCTGCGGGTACTCCTCGCGCTCCAGCTGCTCCCGTTCGGCGTCGAGCCGGTCGCGGTCTTCGGTGGCGTGCCGCAGCAGGGCACCGACGTCGGCGAGCTGTTCGTCGAGGGCGGCACGGTGGGTGCTGGCGGCGTCGTCCACCAGCTCACGGACCCGGTCGACCTGGACGACGTCGAGCTCGTCGCGGAGGTCCGCGTCGAGCGGCAGCTCGTCCAAATGCTCGATCCACGTCCGGACCGCCTCTCGGAGCTCGGCGGTGGCGGTAGTGACGGCTGCGTCGGCCCGGACGGCCTCGGTGCGGGCTTCGGCGGCCTGCTCGGCGAGGGTGTCGCGGCGTTGCTGAGCGTTCTCGGTCTGCCGGACGGCCTCGGCGAGGGCCTCGTCGTGGGGGCTCAATTCACCGATGCGGTCACGCAGGCCTGCAATCGCGGTCTGGATGACCGCTTCGGCGCCGTCGAGGTCGCCGGCACCCACGAGTGCGCCGGCCTGCCGCTGGTCGTCGTGCAGCGCGGCTGGACGGGCCGCAGCGCTGGCGTCCTCACCGGTGCCGGCGACTTGGCGGGCGCGTTCCTGAACCGCCGTGTCCAGCCGGTCACGGCCCGTGACGGCTTCGGCCAGCTCCTTCCGCTCCCTGCCGAGCCGCACCTCCGCCTGGGCCTCGTCCTTGGCCGCCTCGACGGCCCGCCGCTTGGCGTCGTCGAGGTCCTTGGTGGCCCGGTAGGCGTCGCTGTCCTTGATGGTCTCAACGCGGGCTCGCAGCCGGCCTTCCTCCACGCGCAGATCACGACGCCGGGTGGAGGCGGCCTGCATGGCATGCTTGGCTCCCTGCAGTGTCGCCTGGGTGTCCTTCAGAGCACGGGCGGTTTCGTCGACCCGGGTGGTGGTACCGCGCACCGCAGCGGTCCGCTCAGCGACGACAGTCTGCAGGTAGCGCCGGTAGGTGATGTTGAAGCCCGCGATGGTCCTGCGGGTCTCGCGCAGCGCCTCCAGCGCGGCGCGGTGCTCCTCGAGCCGGTCGACGCCTTCGGCGACCTTGGTGATGAGGTTGACATCCAGAGACGGCAGGCTCGTGGTGAGCATGCGGGAGAGGTCGGATGCCTTGAGCTGCTTGGCGAGCTGGGGCCGGCGCAGCTCGATCAGGAGCGTCAGGAGGTTGTCGAACTGAGCCATCTCCTCGAACCCGAACAGCGCCCGGTTCACGGCCCCGCGGTACCGGTTCACCGCCGCGCGATGGTCGCCGTGACCGCCGAACACTTCCCCCTGTGGGCCCAGCACCTCGTCCAGCTCTCGCTGGCTGCGCGGCCGACCGTCAACGAACAGGTGAAGATCGAGGTCGGGGCGCAGGTCGGTGAGGAAGAACCAGGAGGTGAACCCGGAAGCGTTGCGGGAGGCCCGCACCCCGTAGCCGGCCGTCTGATACCGGGGCTGGCCGTGCTCGTCGAGACGGCCGAACTCGGCCCAGACGTAGCCGGCGACGACGGTGGCGTCCTCGTCGGTATGCGGGCCGATGAGGTTCTCCCGCATGGTGCGGGCCTGCTCCCCGAACGGATCGAGCCGTTCGGCGCGCAGGATCGCGTCGAGCACGGCGGGGAGACTCACCTCCACCGCCTTTGTCTTCCCGGATTCATTCTGGCCACGCAGCAGCAGCCGTCCGTCGCGGGCGACGAACCTGGTGGTGACGTCGTACTCCCAGACGTTCTGGATACCGATCCGCAGCAGGGTGTATCGCGGCCGCGTCGGGGTGGGCAGCCGGTCGGAGTCGTGCTGGGCGCGGAACAGCGGCTGGATGCTCGGGCTCACGGCTACGGCTCCTGAGTGGTGGGGCTGGCGACCCCAAAGCGGGCGACGGCGGGGGCCGGGACCACGGCATGGTCCAGGCGGTGGACGAGCCGGAACCGAGCCAGGTACTCCAGCGCTCGCGCCGTGAGCTGCGCGGGCCCGTCCTCGTCCAGGACCCATTGGGCCCAGCCGCAGCGGGCTGCGTAGTCGCCGATCAGGATGCGGATGTGGGCGACGAGCACCGAAATCGGTACGGGCTCGGGGGCGGCAGCGTCCCGGCCCTCCTCTGGGTAACGGGCGGCTCGGTGGCTGTCGACGAGGTATTCGGCCAGCAGCAGGGCGCAATGCGCGACGGTCGATCCGGCGGCCGGGAACCGGTCGTCGGTCACTGGCTCGCCGATGGACGGGTCAACTGCGGCGAACCCTTCGGCGCGGCGTTCCAGGGTCAGCCCGAGCTCTGCGGCAACGCGGTTGGCGACCTGCCAGCGTGGCCCGAGCCAGTCGCGCTCGGCGGCGTCGAGGTCATCGTGGTACACGAGCGGGTCGTCGGCCAGCCGCCGCAGCACGCGATGGCCCGCGCGGGCGATGTCTCCGGCCGCGCCGGCTGGGTAGACCTCCAGCAGCACGTCGGTGGGCTCGGCGACCAACGCAGGGCTGGTCGGGCATGACAGGAGGTGGGCGAGCAGGCGGTCATTGACGTCGAGGAGCGCGTCAGCAGTCGGATCGGTGGCGTAGTCGTCGAGGTTGCCGTCACGGACGGCGATGATCCGGTTGGCGGCCAGCCACTTGATCGCACCGGCGAACGCGACCCGGTCGCTGTGGCTGTTGGACGGGTCGAAGGTGGGGATGGGGTCCTCGGCCGCGGACAGCTCGGCGACGTTCTCGGACAGGACCGACAAGGTGGTCTGGCGCGGTTGCTCGTCAAGGGCCGCGCAGGCGAGGAACAGCAACGTGTACTTGCGAGGCGTCAGCGGGGTGTCGTTAAGCCTGGCGGGCCGCGTCGGGTCCGGTCGGGCGGCGACCTTGTGCAGCCGGGCGAATCCCCCGGCCGGATCGACCACCAACCGCCAGCCGAGGTTGACGGCAAACCAGCGCGCCAGGTCCGCTCCGTAGCGCAGCACGGCCGGCCAGAGCTCCGGCTCGTTGGCTCGGTGCAGCAGTGGATCGGCGAGCAGCCGCCGACGGATGCGGGTGAGCGCCTGGATACGGTCGGCGGCGAGCGTGTCGGTGAGGCTCACACGACATCACCACCGGCTCGCGCCTTGTCGTCGACGGCGATTCGGATGTCCACGAGATAGTCCGGGCCGGTGAAGGCCCCATCGACGATCTGAAGTTTGGCGGGTTCGGACCCGGGCTCGGGGTCGCTGAGAAGGATCTGGACCCCGGATGCGCCCGAGACCACGCTGCGAACCCCGCCTGCGCGGCGGGCGGACAACGCGTCGGACAGCAGGTCGAGCAGAAGGTCGAACTCGTGCCGGTCCAGGCGGGCGAAGTGCGACAGACGGGCAGGGCCGTTGGTGAGCAGCGTGGCCAGGGCCATACGGACCTGCTCGCGTTCGCGTCGCCTGCGGTGCCTGAGGAGCTGCCTCGTCGCGTGCGTGTCGCGCGCCTTGGATGGGCGGCCAGTGCTGTTGGACCGGTTCTGCCGTCGGATGGTCACCGGAACGTCGATGGGAACGGCGTCCCACCAGGATGCCGACTTGCTGGTGACCTCCGGGTCGTTCTCGGGAATGGACAGATGCCGTGCCGGGTGTAGCCCGGTGAGTGCGACCCACAACCGATGCGCTGCGCCGGCGTCCTGCTCCGCCATCCACCGGGCAGCCTGGAGGAACGCGGCGGCCCGGGTTGGTGCGCCGGTCCGGGCGGCGTTGAGTCGGCTCAGGCTGCGGGTCAGTGCCGTAACGGCGTCGAGCGCGACAGCCCGCAGCCGGTCGACGGTGGGTGGCCGGGTGCCGGCTCGCACATACCAGCGGAGCAGCCCCTGCCAGTGGGTACGCTGCCGAGCCCGCCACTCGGCGGCTGGGTCGCCGGTCTCGTCGGGCGGTGGGATGTCGTCGGCGGTCGCGCCATGGTCGATCAGGGCGCTGATCCGCGCCCCGTCGAGGATGCGGAGGAGCTCGTCGATCTCGGGGCCGAGCAGGGTGAGCTGACTGACGAAGCGGCTCAGGTACAGCTTGATGGCCTCCTTGCGAAGGCCGAACTCCTCCTCGTCAAGCCCGCCAGCGCCCAGGACATGCCGATCGGTGATACGGCCGATGTACCGCTGCGCCTCCCCGGTGAACCGCTCCTGGGCGGTGAAGAGGCCGTCGAGCATTGCGTAGGTGTCGTTCGCGCTAAGGTCGCCTTCGATCAGGGCACGTAGGCCATGGCGGATGGTGACCAGCATGGTGACCTGCAGCGATCCGGATAGGCCCAGGCCCGACTCGATGTCCTCGATCGCTCGGTGGGCGATCTTGCCCGCGGGGGTGAGCGACCACAGGAAGCGACGGCGGTCGAGATCCTCCAGACTGGTGGCCCGCTCGTCCTGTCGGCGATCGAGGTTTCCGTGCTGATGGAGCTCGTCGAGGCGAATCCGAAGGCTGGCCTCGCCGTCGACCTCGGCCTCATACGGGCTGGTCCCCAGGGCCTCCAGCACTTCGGGTTCGGCCAGCTCAAGGGTGAAGGTGTCACGCTCGGCGTCGGCGAACACGTGGACGATCGCTCGGTAGGTAGGCGTGAGCGGCTGGGTCGCGTACCAGAGCACATCGACCTCGGGCAAGGTCCGTTTACGCATCGTGCGCCATGGGCGTGTGGCCTCTATCTCGTCCAGGGAGTCAACTCGTCTGATAGCAGACCGGTGTGACAGGCGAGGGTCGCCTACCACAGCTCAAGGTTCTATCAAAGGCGGAGCCTGCGCATGTTCGTGACAATCGCGGAATATGCGACATGGCAGGTGGCTTGTCGGCGCCGGCCGATGAGCAACGCTCACGATCTCGGCCTGAGGCTGTTGCAGTCATCGCCTGAGCAGGCCGCGCTTCGGCGTAGAAACGTTCCGTTGTGGCAGCAGAACACGAACACCGGCCGCCTGACCGAGCCGATGCTGGACGCGGTGTTCCGGCGGGCGCGGGCGCTGCTCACACCCGGCGCTTGAAGGCCCACACCGACAGGGGCGCGAAGACGACGGTGAACGCGGCCGCCCACAGCAGGGACCCGGCGACTGGTCCGGCCACGGGGCCGCCGACCATGAGCCCGCGGGTCGCGTCGGCAAGGATCGTCACCGGGTTGACGTCCACGAAGGTCTGCAGCCAGCCGGGCATGGTCTCGGAGGGGACGAACACGTTGCTGACGAAGGTGACCGGG
>DASSDH010000074.1:0-20623 GCA_035697245.1 Jiangellaceae bacterium | reverse complement strand
AGCTTGCGGCGGGCCCGGTTGGACCAGTCGAGGTGCAGCATCTCGGCGACAAGATGTGGCCGGGTGAGGACGACGACCTCCGCAGTGTTCCGTTGTCTCACGACGGCGCTGAGTCGATTGAGAGGATTCTCCGCGGTGAGTTCGCCGTCGGCGTCAGCTCCCGCCTGCCGAAACGCCTTGACCGACTCCTTCAGGGCCCGTTCGCCGGCTTTCCTCACCTCTTGGTCTATCTCTTCCATCTCGGCTTCGTCGAAGTAGAACGTCGCCGTGCCCATCATGTCGCTGGTCGCGAGTGAGCCGACGGTCGCCTCGACCCGCGACGCCGCGTCCTCGACCGGCAGCAGGACGTGGTAGTGCACGGGTTCGGGTGAGTCGTGATGCAAAGCAGTGATCTGCCGAGCGTCCCATCCGGTGACAGGCTGCTCGACCAGAACGACGACGTCGTACACGGGCACCTCCGCTGTGTCGGCGCCGGGCTACACGCTCCCGGCGGTCAGCACCTTGGCAAGGTCGAACTGCACCGGCTGCTCGAGTTGAGCGTATGTGCAGGATGACGGCTTCCGGTCCGGGCGCCAGCGGCGGAACTGGGCGGTGTGCCGGAACCGGTTACCTTCCATGTGGTCGTATGCCACCTCGACCACCAACTCGGGCCGCAGCGGCAGCCACGACAGGTCCTTCTTCGCATTCCACCGCGACACCGCACCTGGTAGGCGCCCCCCCGTGTGGGCCTCCGCCTCTGCCCACGCCTGCCACGGATGTCCCGCCGGGTCGTCCATCCGGTAGGGAGCAAGCTCCTCGACCAGCTCGGCCCGCCGCTGCATCGGGAACGAGGCGGACACGCCGACGTGCTGCAGAGCCCCGCTGTCGTTGTAAAGACCTAACAGCAGTGAGCCGATGACCGGGCCGCTTTTGTGCCATCGAAAGCCGGCAACGACACAGTCGGCTGTCCGCTCGTGCTTGACCTTGAACATGGTCCGCTTGTCCGGGCTGTACGGGGCGTCGGCCGGCTTGGCAACGACCCCGTCCAGGCCGGCGCCTTCGAACACCTCGAACCACCTGTGTGCCGTCTCCAGGTCCCTCGTCGCTGGAGTCACATGGACCGGAGCGTGGGCGTTCTGCAGCGCCGCCTCCAGGCGGGACCTCCGCTCGGCGAACGGCGTGTCCATGAGCGACTCATTGTCGATCGCGAGCAGATCGAAGGCGATGAACGATGCCGGCGTTTCTTCAGCGAGCAAGTTGACTCGGGAGGCAGCCGGATGGATGCGCTGCTGAAGCGCGTCGAAGTCCAGGCGGTCGCCCCGCACAACGACGATCTCCCCGTCGATGACACAGCGCCCGGGCACGTTGGCCTTCACGGCCGCTACAACCTCCGGGAAGTATCGCGTCATAGGCCGCTCGTTGCGGCTGCCGAGCTCGACCTCGTCGCCGTCGCGGAACACGATTGTGCGGAAGCCATCCCACTTGGGCTCGACGAACCCGACGTCCGGTATCGACGACACAGACTTGGCGAGCATGGGCGCGATGGGCGGCATCACGGGCAGGCGCATCACTCCATTGTGGCCGCTAGAGCAACCGATGTGTCGGCTGCCATTACCCACGGTGGTCGCCCCGCGTCCAGCGGGTGATGAGGGTGTCGTCGTCCTCCAGGATGTGCATGAGCCGCATGCGGACGTCGGGAACGGCGGGTCCATTCAAGGCCCGGTCAGCCGTCCCGTCCCGGAGCAGCGGCGCGAACGTCAGGCAGAAGTCGTCGAGGAGCCCGTCGGCGACGAGCTGGCCGAGCAGCAGCGGTCCTCCCTCGCACAGGATCCGGTGCAGGCCCCGCTCAGTCAGGGCGTCAAGGGCACGCGGCAGGTCGACCCGATCCTCGCCCGCCACGACCACGTCGGCTCGTTCGGCGAGTTCGGCGCGCTGGTCGGGTGGCGACTGCTCGGTTGTGAGCACAAGCGTCGGTTCACCGGCGCCGGAGAAGAGCGGTCCATCGGGATCCAGGTCGAGCCGACGACTGACGACGGCGATCGCCGGGGTGGGGCGCTGACCGAGGGCCTCGCGAAGCGAGGCGTACTCCTGTCGGGGCTCATCGGGCCGGTACTTCTCGGCCCGAGCCGTTCCGGCCCCGACCAGGATCACGTCCGCCAAGGCGCGCAGTATCGCGAAGACCTGCTTGTCGGCGGGAGATGAGAGCGTGCCTGATCGGCCGTTCCAGCCCTGGGCCGCGCCGTCAAGGCTCGTTACCATGCTGGCCCGCACCCAGCGAACGCCGACGGGGTATTCGTAGGCGGCGACCAGCTCGTCGGGACCGAGCTGCCGGTGCATGGGAAAGATCTGTTGCACGGGCGAATCCCACCAGACCCGTAGCCTGGCGCGCATGCCGGGACGCCTGGTCGACCGCCGACCCGAGCTGCCCGCCGAGACGCTGGTCGACCAAATGGTGCCCCCGCCGCGCTTCTCGGCCGTCCGCTTCGAGACGTACCGGCCGGACCCGGCAGAACCGACCCAGGCCGCTGCGGTCGCTGCGGTCCGGGCCTTTTCCGGCCGAACGGGTGACGGCTCTGATGGGCGACGTGGGTGGCTGCGCCGACGTGCCGCCCCGCCTGAGGACCGGCCCGGCCTTTACCTCGACGGCGGCTTCGGCGTCGGCAAGACGCATCTGCTGGCGTCGTTGTGGCACGTGTCGCCGGTGGCGCGATCGCAGCGGGTCTTCTGTACGTTCGTCGAACTGACCAACCTCGCCGGAGCGCTCGGGTTCGCGAAGACCGTCGAACAGCTCTCCCGATCGCGGCTGGTCTGTATCGACGAGTTCGAGCTCGACGATCCTGGTGACACGGTTCTGGTCGCCACGATGTTAGGCCGGCTCGCCGGTGCCGGGGTTCGGTTCGCCACCACGAGCAACACGCTGCCCGGCAGGCTCGGTGAGGGACGGTTCGCTGCGCAGGACTTCCTGCGGGAGATCCAGTCGCTCTCTGCCCGCTTCGATGTCGTCCGAATCGACGGCGAAGACTACCGCCACCGCGGGCTCCCGGACGCCCCACCGCCGGCCGACGATGCTCAGGTCGTCCGATCGGCGTCGGTTCGGGGCGGCACCCTGGACGACTTCGACGAGCTCTGCCGGCATCTTGCATTGGTGCATCCGTCCCGCTACGGCCCGTTGGTCGACGGGGTCTCGCGCGTGCACCTGCTTCGGGTCCGAGTCATCGAGGATCAGGCGGTCGCATTGCGGTTGGTGGTCCTTGCCGACCGTCTCTACGACCGGGACGTGCCGGTCGTCGCGAGCGGCGTTCCCCTGGATCAGCTGTTCGCGCCGGACCTGCTGACCGGGGGCTACCGGAAGAAGTACATGCGGGCAATCAGTCGCCTGATCAGCCTTGCGAGGGTATAGGCGAAGGTTCAGAACTGGTGTGCAGTGGCGACCAGGGGCGGCAAAGTGTGGGCTTTCTGCCACCCATGCACTCATCGGGTGCACGGGTGATCTTGCCCGCACGCCACTAGGCAAGGCTCGGCGGCAAGCCCGTTGACCGGCCGGAGTTACGGGTGCAGTGTGGAAAGGAGCGGATGGCAGGTTATGGTCGCCTTGAACGCATTGGAGACTCGCGTGTCACTTGAGCAGACGCAACGCGCCATTGATCGCTACTTCGGCATTATGGGTCGTGGCGGCGACTTTGCCGACTGTTACACAAAGGATGTCACCTGGATCACCTCCGACACCGGAGAGCGTATCGACGGGCCCAACTCTGTGCGTGACTACATTGTTGCTTTACATGCCAACATGGTGGATATGCAAACGCGACGATTCCGCGTAGGTGACGGTAGCGTCTATTTGGAAGGCGACTGTGCGGATACGCTCACCAGAACGAGCAACCGCATCTGCTACTGCGTCGCATATGACATGAAAGACGACCTGATCTCCGCAATGCGCTGCTACGGACCGATAGCCCAATTTACATCGTGAAGCCGAGCCCGACCACGAGAAATCGGCTGTAAGGCCCTAACTGCCGACAGCAAGCTATTGTTTTCGGGTGCCTGAGCCCGAACTCTGGCACCCTGGCAGCCACGCACCATCCGCGGCAGATCAGCGCGTTGATGTGACCGTCGGCAGGCATGGTTAGTGTCCGGCCCATGGCTGAGTTCACGGAGGATGACCTGAGCGGCTCGCGTTTCGAGCGGGTCGACCTGACAGGTGCGGAGTTCCGCACTGTTGACCTTTCCCAGGTCCGATTCCGCGGCGTCAACTTGAGCGGAGCCGTCATGCGCGGTGTCGAACTGGTTGATGTCCGGATCGACGGTGAGGTCCACAACGTTCTGGTCAACGGGGTCGATGTAGCACCGCTGGTCAACGCGGAGCTTGACCGGCGTCACCCTGATCGGGCCAGGATGCGCCCCACCGACCCCGCCGGCTTCCGAGAGGCGTGGGACATCGTCGAGCGGCTCTGGGATGGCACGGTCGGGCGGGCTCGCGGCATGGACCCAGCGCTCCTGCACGAGTCCGTGGACGCCGAGTGGTCGTTCATCGAGACCCTGCGTCACCTTGTGTTCGCCACCGACGCGTGGGTGCGGCGGGCGATTCTCGGTGATCCCTCGCCATGGGACCCGCTCGACCTGCCGTGGGACGAGATGCCGGACACTCCTGGGATCCCGCGAGACCGCGAGGCGCGCCCATCACTCGAGGAGGTTCTGGCGCTGCGCCGCGACCGGATGACGACCATGCGCACGGTGGTCGACGGCCTGACCGAGGTGTCCCTCACGGCCCACACCGAGCCGGTCAAGGGGGACGGCTGGCCACCCTCGGAGAGCTTCCCGCTGCGTGAGTGCCTGCTCATTGTTTTCAACGAGGAGTGGAACCATCGGCAGTTCGCCGAGCGGGACCTCGACGCTCTAGAGAGGGACGCGAGTCGGCAGGCGAACTGATCGGCGGGTTCCGATGAACCGCATCAAGCGCATCGCCGCTGCCACTGCAGTCAGCACTGTGGTGCTCGCGCCGATGACCGTCGGCTTGGCGTTCGCCGAGCCGGACCCAGGACCGGCACCGCAAACGTCGAGTCTCTGGACGACGAAGGCGCAAATTGAGCACGAAGATCGGCTGCAGGCGCTCCAGAACCAGCGGTCGGGCGCCGTCGATGGTCAGTCGGCTAGTTCGATCGGAGCCGACAGCGCGGGCTTCCCGTGGGAGACCGTCGGGATGGCTGCTCTGGCAGGTGCTGTTCTTGCCGGGGGTGGCGTGGCCCTTGTTCGCCGTTTCAACCACGAACCGAGTCAGGCCTGATCGTCCTGATCAACGGAGCAGACGCGGAGCAAATTTTCCACGTCTGCTCCGTTGATCATGTCTCAGCGCAACGGCTGTGACTGCCTTCTCGCTATTCCAATTGGCACGCCCAGGCGTTCCACAAATGGGGTGTAACGGTCTGCGGAACGACGTTGCAGCGTGCCAATGGCGACAGCGGGAGTGCCAATGTGGCCGGTCGGGAAGGCAGGGCAGGCGCTAGCCTGCACTGATCATCGCATGGTCGGGGCGGGAGGAACGGTGGCCAAGGCGAGGAGCAAGAAGCGACGGACGGTCTGGTCGGAGTCAGCTGTTGCCGACCTCCTGCGCGTTCCCGCCGGACCGGTTGATCTGTCCACTTACGACCCGCGCTCTACCCCGGGATTCGCAGGAGACAAGCGTGCTGGACGGCGGCAGTTGGCCGCGATGGCGGCACCATTGTCCGACCTGCAGGAGCGACTGTTCGCCAACGGCCGTACCG
This sequence comes from Jiangellaceae bacterium, assembly GCA_035697245.1. Classification (GTDB taxonomy): domain Bacteria; phylum Actinomycetota; class Actinomycetes; order Jiangellales; family Jiangellaceae; genus JACVRX01. The sequence continues at coordinate 14,885 of DASSDH010000074.1, read as the reverse complement.
GCGGAAAGCGGCGCCTGCTGCTCGTCGTCCAGGGCATGGACACGTCGGGAAAAGGTGGCGTGATGCGCCACGCCGTCGGGCTGATGGATCCCCAGGGCCTGCGCGTCAAGGCGTTCAAGGCGCCCACGCCAGAGGAGAGGCGTCGAGGTTTTCTCTGGCGAGTCCGGCAGGTGCTTCCCGTTCCGGGCGAGGTCGGCGTGTTCGATCGCAGCCATTACGAGGACGTGCTGGCCGCACGGGTGCGGCAGCTCACAACCGCCGCCACGATCGAGCGTCGGTACGACGCCATCAACGACTTCGAGGCCAAGCTGGTCGGGTCCGGTTGCGATGTGATCAAGGTCTTGCTGCATATCTCCAAAGACGAGCAGAAGGCTCGCCTGATGGCCCGGCTCGACGACCCGACCAAGCATTGGAAGTACAACCCACGCGACGTGGATGAGCGCGCTCTTTGGGACGACTACCAACGTGCCTACGAGATTGCCCTCGAGCGGTGCAACACTGACGCCGCGCCGTGGTACGTCGTGCCGGCAGACCGAAAGTGGTACCGCAACTGGGCGGTGACCCGGCTGCTCATCGAGCACTTGCAGGCGATGGGACTGGACTGGCCGAAAGCTACCGTCGACGTCGAGCACGAACGCCGGCGCCTGGCTGCCACGTGACCTCCGGCCACGCGGTGCGGGGAGCTAGGAAGCGAGAGTGACTACGTCACCGACGACGATGACAGCTGGCGGGCGCACGCCACGCTCGGCGGCGAGGTCCGCGATCGTCGCCAACGTCCCGACGGTCAGCCGCCGTCCCGGCCCGTAGCCGTCTTCGACGACGGCAGTTGGCGTGGCGGCGTCACGTCCGTGCCGGATCAACTGGTCCGCCGTCTCCGCCAAGCGGCTCACGCCCATCAGCAAAACCAGCGTGCCCTCGACCGTTCCGAGCGACGGCCAGTCCAGCCCGTCGTGCCCGGTGACGACCGTGAACTGTTTGGCCAGGCCGCGATGGGTCACGGGGATTCCTACCGCCGCGGGAACGGCCACCGCACTGGTGACTCCGGGCACGACCTCGACCGGAATGCCGGCCGCCTGGCACGCCAGGACTTCCTCTCCGCCGCGGCCGAGCACGAACGGGTCGCCGCCCTTGAGTCGAACCACGCAGCGGCCTGCAGCGGCATGCTCGATGAGCAGGTGGTTGATCTCGTCCTGTGTCACCGGGTGGTTGCCGGGTGTCTTTCCGACGTCGACGACATCGACCTCGGGGTCGAGCTCGTCGATCAGCGCGCGGGGGGCAAGCCGGTCGACCACGACGACGTCCGCCTGTGCGAGCAGCTGCCGTCCCCGGGTCGTGATGAGCCCGGGATCGCCCGGGCCACCGCCGACGAGCGAGACGGAGCCGTCGCCGGCGCGGCGTCGGCGAAGGGGAAGCGATCCGGTTTCGAGCTGTGTCTGCAGGGCATTGCGGATCGCGACGACGCGGTGCGGATCGCCGCCACCGGTGACGGCGACCAGCACATCGCCGATACGCGCAATGGCCGGCGTCCACGCACTCGACCGCTCGGCGTCGTCAGCGCGCACGCACCACACGCGGAGGCCATCAGCCGCCGCCGCGACGGAATCGTCGGTCAGCCGATCGCCGGTCGCCGTGTGGACCAACCACGCGCCGTCGAGGTCGCTGTCGGCGTAGGCCCGTGGGTGCCACCGGGCGCGGCCGTCGGCGACCAACTCGGCCAGCGTCTCGCATATGTACGGCGACACGACCTCGACGTCGGCACCCGCCTCGACGAGCGAAAGCACCCGCCGTGCCGCGACCGGTCCGCCGCCGACAACGACTACGCGCCGGCCGGCGACGTCGAGCACCAGTGGGTACGAAGGCTTGCTCATCAGTGGATCCCGCACTCGGACTTCGCCTGCCCGGCCCACCGGCCCGATCGGGCGTCGTCGCCCGCCGCCACCGGCCGGGTGCACGGCGCGCAGCCGATGGAGGTATAGCCGATCTGCCGCAGCGGGTTGACCAGGATGCCGTGTTCGGCGACGTATGCCGCGACCTGCTCGTCGGTCCAGGTCGCCAGCGGGTTGACCTTGACCTTGCGACGTTTGGCGTCCCAACCCACGACGGGCGTGTCGGCGCGCGAGGCGAACTCTGCCCGGCGCACCCCGCTCGCCCAGGCGTCGTAGGGACGCAGCGCCCGGTCAAGCGGCCAGATCTTGCGAATGGCGCAGCAGAGGTCGGGATCTATCTCGTACAGACGGCCATATTCGGCCTCGTGCTCCGGGACACGCAACGGATGCGTGACGGTCTTGACCTCGACGGGGTAGGTGGCGGCGACGGCGTCGCGGGTGCCGATGGTCTCGGGAAAGTGGTAGCCGGTGTCGAGGAACAGCACAGTGACGCCGGGGGCGGCCCGTCCCGCGACGTGCGAGAGCACGCCGTCGGACATCGACGCGGTGACGGCGAACCGGTCGCCGAACGTCTCGGTCGCCCAGCGAACGATCTCTTCGGCGCTGGAGCCCTCAAGGTTCCTCGCCGCATCGAGGGCCAGGTCCTCGAGGCTCTCGGTGACGGCAAGCGTCATTGCTGCCTCCGTGGCTGAGTCGGGCCGGCTAGCGATGCCGCCCGAGGAGCGAGACCGAGCACTTTCACTGCGAAGACACGCAGGCACGACCGGCACTCCCAACCGCCGTGCTGCTCGACCGGATGGAGGTCCTCCTCCGCGCAGAACGGGCAGTAGAAGACGGCGGCGCGAGTCTCTGTCACTGCAAGTCCTCCTCGGCAGCTCGGCCAATCCACTGGGCGAATCGCTCGCCTGCTTCACGTCCGGCGACGAAACGACGGACGACACGCTCCACGTAGTCGGGCAGCTCGGCGGCAGTCACCTTCAGGCCGCGGAGCTTGCGGCCGAAGCCGGCATCGAGCCCTACGCCGCCGCCCAGGTGAACCTGGAACCCGTCCTGGTCCTTGACGATCTGACCCTTGAGTCCGATGTCCGCGACCTGGATCCGGGCGCACGAGTTCGGGCAGCCGTTGACGTTGAGCGTGATCGGGGTGTCCAGCTGGTCGGCGACGTCGGCCAGGCGCGTCTCCAGCTCGGCCACAGTCTCGGCTGCGAGCCCCTTGGTCTCGACGATCGCGAGCTTGCAGAACTCCAGGCCAGTGCACGCCATTGTGTAGCGGCGGAACGGGCTGGGCCGAGCCGAGAGTCCCAGAGCGTCTAGATCCCAAACCAGCGCGTCGACCTGATCCGCCTCGACGTCGAGGATCACCAACTTCTGGTAGGGCGTGGTACGCAGCCGAGTCGAGCCGTGTGCTTCGGCGGTGTCGGCGAGCTTGCGCAGAACAGTGCCGGACACCCGGCCGACCAGGGGCGCCACCCCGACGTAGAACCGGCCGTCCTTCTGCCGGTGCACGCCGATGTGGTCGTACGGCTGGGCCGGGATCGGGGGAGGCGGCCCGTCGAGGAGTCGTCGGCCCAGGTATTCGGTCTCGAGGATCTCGCGGAAACGCTCGGCCCCCCAGTCGTCGACGAGGAACTTCAGCCGGGCCTTGGTGCGGAGTCTGCGGTAGCCGTAGTCACGGAAGATGCCGACGACGCCGGCCCAGACGTCGGGCACCTCGTCAATCGGCACCCAAGCGCCGAGCCGCTGGGCGAGCTTAGGGTTGGTGGACAGCCCACCCCCGACCCACAGGTCGAGACCGGGACCGTGCTCCGGATGGACGACGCCGACGAACGCGACGTCGTTCGTCTCGTGCACAACATCGGGCAGTCCGCTCACCGCGGTCTTGAACTTCCGCGGCAGGTTGGAGAACTCCGGCGAGCCGATGTACCGGCGCTGGATTTCCTCCACCGCCCAGCTGGCGTCGAGAACCTCGGCTGCCGCGATTCCGGCCACCGGCGAACCGAGCACGACCCGTGGGGTGTCGCCGCAAGCCTCGGTGGTGGACAGGCCGACGGCCTCCAGCCGCTGCCAGATCTCTGGAACATCTTCGACTCGGATCCAGTGCAACTGGACGTTCTGCCGGTCGGTGACGTCGGCGGTGTCACGGGCGTAGCTGGTCGAGACGTCCGCGATGACCCGCAGCTGCTCGGTGGTGAGCTGGCCACCGTCGATGCGAATGCGCAGCATGAAGAACTCGTCGTCGAGCTCATGGGGTTCGAGCACCGCGGTACGTCCGCCGGGAATTCCAGGGCGACGTTGGGTGTACAGACCCCACCAGCGGAACCGACCGCGCAGGTCGGCCGGGTCGATACTGGCGAAGCCCCGCTGGCTGTAGATGTTTTCGATCCGGGCTCGCACGTTGAGCCCGTCGTCGTCCTTCTTGAACCGCTCATTCGGGTTCAGCGGCTCGAGGTGGCCTAACGCCCACTGTCCCTCGCCGCGCTTGCGCTTCGCGGGAGCTGTGGTGGATGCCATGGTGCGAGGTCCTCGCAGGCTGAGGGGCACGCGAATGGCGACGGTGGGTTCAGCAACTCCGACGACCCGGCCGGCGCGTCCGCGCGCCCCGGCTGACAGGTCAGGGGCGCGGTCAGGCCGGCTGACAGATCATGCTGCGCACGCGGCCGAAGTCCACATGGCGACGGGCCACGAGGAATACGCTGGTCGCGGACGACATGCGGGAGATGATGGCAGGCCGCGAAGCGGAAGGGCAGCGTTTGTCCACCATCCGGACGTCTGTCTCATATCGTGGGCGCTGCCGATCGGAACATCGAGCCGCGCCTCTTTCGGCCGGACAGCTGTACGATCCGCGCCGTGGGCAGACTCCTCTCGGTCCTTGCGGTCGTTGTGTTGGTAATGCCCGCCTGCTCCGAAGTGGGCGAGCAAGTCGACCAAACGACCAACGGCACGGTGGCGCGGGCCCTTGCGGCCAATGTTCGTGACCGGCTCGCCGAAGAGGGCATCGAGCTCGACGGCGATCCCGAATGCACCACAGACATGAACTTGGATGGCGTGGATCTGACCGGCACCGCGGAGTGCACCGGCACCACCACCGATGGCCGCAGCGCAAAAGCGAACTTCGACGGCACACTGTCGCCGGGTAGTTGCGAGGGGTCGTTCGTGATCGAGGTCGACGGTGAGCAGGTCGTCGACCTGACCGAGATCCCTGGCTGCTCGATCGAGTTCTGATCGCGCAGGCTCAGGGCGAGGCGTAGCCGGTAGCGGGCTCAATCGGTCGGTCGACTGGCTGGTGCTGGCAGTCGCACCACGACGGCGCTGCCTTTTCTACGGCGAGGCATTCGTCGTGGCGACGGGCTCGGCACGCGGGGCAGATCACGACGGCTCCGGTGTGGCCCGAGCCAACACGGAGGCGACGTCCAGCCCGGGCGGCAGCTCGCCGAAGGTGCCCTGCACACCAGCCAGGCGCGCCGCGCAGAAGACGTCCGCGACGGCGGTCGGGGCGAACCGGACCAGCAGCGACGCCTGAAGCAACAACGCCATTCTGGCAGCAAGCCTTCGTGCCTGGTTCGCCCCGGCCGCGGGATCGGCCGACACCTCCCGGAGCAGCCGGTCGGTCTGCTCCAGCGCGGCATCCAGATTCCGGTCGGCGCCCTTGGCTGCCTCGACTTCGGCGCGCCAGGCGACGACCGCATCGGGCTCGCGGGCGAGCACCCGCAGCACGTCCAGCGCCTGGATGTTGCCGGCACCCTCCCAGATCGAGTTCAGCGGAGCCTCCCGGTAGAGACGCGGCATGCCGCTCTCCTCGACATAGCCGTTTCCGCCCAGGCATTCCAACGCCTCGCCGACGACGCCTCCAGCCCGCTTACAGACCCAGTACTTGGCCACCGGAAGACCGATCCGGCGGAGCGCCCGCTCCTGCGGGTCGGTCCCGGCGTCTGTCGATGCGGCGAGCCGTATCGACACCGCCGTGGCCGCCTCCGCTTCAACCGCCAGGTCAGCAAGAACCGCCCGCATGAGCGGGGCGTCGGACAGCAACCCGCCGAACGCCGACCGGTGAGCCGCGTGCCAGTTGGCCTCCGCAACCGCCCGGCGCATGAGCGCCGCAGAGCCGAGGATGCAATCCAGCCGGGTCGCAGCCACCATCTCGATGATCGTCGCTACGCCCCGCCCCTCCTCACCCAGGCGCACGCCGAGGGTTTCGGCGAACTCCACCTCGGCCGAGGCGTTGGACCGGTTCCCGAGCTTGTCTTTGAGCCGCTGCAGGTGGAACGGGTTGCGGACGCCGTCGTCCAGTACCCGGGGAACGGCGAAACATGTCAGCCCGCCGGGTGCCTGCGCGAGCACGAGGAACAGGTCGCTCATCGGAGCCGAGCAGAACCATTTGTGCCCGTTCAACACGTACCACCCAGCATCGGTCGCGGGCTCCGCGCGAGTCGTGTTTGCCTGGACGTCCGATCCGCCCTGCTTCTCTGTCATGGCCATACCGGCGAGGCACCCGCCCTTGTCGCTGGGAGGGCGCAGGTCGGGGTCGTACTCAGCCGCGGTGAGTCGCGGTTCCCATACGGCGGACACGGCCGGGTCGGTACGAAGCGCAGGGACGGCCGCGTAGGTCATGGAGATCGGGCACAGATGCGCGGCCTCGACCTGACTCCAGATCAGGAAGCCTGCTGCTCTCGTGGTGTGTGCCGCAGGCTCGTGAGAGGACCACGGCGAGGCGTGCAGTCCTGACTCGACCGCGGTCGTCATCAACCGGTGCCACGCCGGGTGAAACGTGACTTCGTCGATCCGGTTGCCGTAGCGGTCGTGGGTCGTCAGCACGGGCGGGTTCGTGTCGGCTTCGAAGGCGAGGCGCCGAGTCTCCGCCGAGCCGGCCAAGATCCCCAGTTCGTGCAGGGACGGAAGGGAACCGCCGGCCCCCAGCCGCATCACCCACTCCACCAGCGCGGGGTCGTCGGCGAGCAGGTCGCGGCCGACCAGCGGCGGCGGCTGGTTGGTCACGGCGTGCGTGCCGGCCACAGCAACACCGTATGCGTCGGCGAAAGCGGGTCGCGAACGTGACCACCCAACCCGTACCGTGGAGACGACGCCGGATCGGCGGTCAGGACGCGACGAGTACGGGAGGTGTGCCGAGATGACCTGGTCAACCGTTTCCGCATGCCCACCCGACCGTGCGCCCCTCGACGTCTGATTCGCCGGCGGCGCCGGGCCCCAGATCATGGAAGGTCCGATCGTGTCTCATCATTCGTCCCTGGCCGAGCTCGGCTGGGACAACTCCTTCGCTGCCGCATTCGAACCCTTCACCAGCGGTGGCGACCACATTCCCGCGCGCGTGAGTCGGGTCGACCGCGGTGGCGCCGACGTGGTTGGCGCCGACGGCCCGCTCCGCGCCTCCCTGGGCCGTGAGGTGCTGGCCAGTCTCGCGATCGACCGCACCGCAGGCCCGACCGTCGGCGACTGGGTCGCCGTGCGGCATTGGCCCGACGACCGCAGCACGCTCGAGGCGATCTTGAACCGCCGGACGTGTGTCGTACGGGACAGCAGTGACACGACGTCGAATGCCCAGGCGCTAGCAGCGAACGTCGACCTGGTGGTCGTCGTCGAGCAGCTGGATCCCGAGCCAAAGATCGGCCGTATCGAGCGGTTGCTCGTGCTCGCATGGGGGAGCGGCGCGCAGCCACTCGTCGTCCTCACCAAGGCCGACCTCGTGCCTGATCCGGACGGCATGCGAGCCGAGGTGATGGCAGCCGCGCCGGGGGTGGATGTACTGGCGATCGACGCGAAGTCCGGCGACGGGGCCGCCGCCGTCCATGCCTATCTCGGTCCTGGCCGGACGCTCGTCCTGCTCGGTCCGTCGGGCGCTGGAAAGTCGACGCTTACCAATGCTCTCGCCGGTGTCACCGTCATGGCGACGGGCGATATCCGCCGAGTCGACGGTAAGGGCAGACACACCACCACGCACCGAGAGCTCGTGGTCCTGCCGGCGGGGGGCGTCGTGCTCGATACGCCCGGCCTGCGCTCGGTCGGCGTCGTCGCCGACGAGGAGGCCATCGCGGCCGCGTTCCCCGACATCGAGGCGCTGGCGACGCGATGCCGGTTCCGGGATTGTGCCCACATCACCGAGCCGGGCTGTGCGGTGTTGGCAGCAGTCGACGAGGGCGAGCTCGACGAGCGCCGGCTGGAGAGTTGGCGCAAGCTCGGCCGGGAGGCGGCATTCCAGGCGCGACGAACCGACGCCCGGCTGCGAGCACAGGAGATATCGGTGTGGAAGCAGCGGCACATGCACATGCGTCGGCACAACAAGCTCAACCCCGGCAAGAACAGCCCGTGGGCGCGCTGATTCCAATCCGAGCACAGTCGGTGAAAACCCGGGGCACGGGATGACGACGAGCCGGTGGGGGAGCAGTATGGCCCCATGACTCAACGCACTGCCCGGCGCCCTGTCCTGCCGGCGAGTCCGTTCAACGTCCTGCGCGAGGCGAAACCGGTGGAGCGCCTCGCCATCGATGATCGGCTCACCCATGATCGCCACGGCCTCGGCCGGGTGATCGGAGTCGAGTCCGAGAGCATCTTGCTCGTGGACTTCGGCTCGACGATCCGACGGGTCACGTACCCGAACACAAAGGTCACCAGGCTCTAGCCCGCGGGCTCGGCGCCTTTGTCGCCGGCGTGGCGGCGGGCGTCTTACAGTCACGGGGTGAGCAACCTCGAGCTTGCTCCTGAGGAGGCCGTCTGCGGCGGTCGCACGGCCGTCGCCGGGGCACCGGTACAGGAGCTGCTGTACGGCCGTGAGGTCGTGTTGGGCACCAGAGGCATGGTGGTCACGCGCACCTTGCCGCACCGTGACCGGCGGATGGTCGGCGCGTGGTGTTTCGTGGACCAGTACGGGCCCCAAGACGTCTCGCTGTCCGGGGGCATGCGCGTGCCGCCGCATCCGCACACCGGTCTGCAGACCGTGAGTTGGCTGGTGGAGGGCGACGTCCTACACCGCGACAGCCTGGGCAGCCACCAGCCCGTACGACCGGGCCGACTGAGTTTGATGACGGCAGGCCGCGGCATCTCGCACTCGGAGGAGTCGCCGCACCAACGCTGGCCGGTACTACACGGTGTGCAGCTGTGGGTTGCATTGCCCGAACGTGACCGGTACGTCGATCCGCAGTTCAAGCACCACGCTGACCTCCCGCGGCTCACCGACACCGGTGTTTCGGTCACCGTGATCATGGGCTCGCTGGACCATGCAACGTCGGCGGCCCAGGTGTACAGCCCCCTGGTCGGAGCCGAGGCAGTGTTGGCGAGCGGTGTTGACACTCGGCTGCCGCTTCGGCCGGAGTTCGAGCACGCCGTGCTGACGTTGACCGGCGTGGTCGACGTCGACGACGTCGAACTCGCGCCCGGCCCACTGCTGTACCTGGGCACCGGCCGCTCCGACCTGGCGCTGCGGGCACACGGTCCGAGCCGGCTGCTCCTGATCGGCGGCGAGCCGTTCGAAGAACAGATCGTCATGTGGTGGAACTTCGTCGGGCGTAGTCACGAGGAGATCGTCGGATTCCGGACCGACTGGGCCTCCGGTGACGAACGCTTCGGCCAGGTTCGCGGGTACGACGGTGACCCGCTGCCGGCCCCGCCGTTGCCGACAACGCCGCTGAAACCGCGTGGCCGGCTGCCGCGTCGCTAAGGGGTGAACCATCTCGGCGTGCGTAGCGTGGCCTCGGTAGAGGGTCAGCGATCCGCGGGGTACCTCCGCAGACGCACGGCTGGCCGGGTGCGCAGGGGCTACTCCCGGCCGGCCGTGTCTCTACACTCCGAATTCGTGAACGGGCAGCGGGCGCTGGACGCGCTCGCAGCTGCGGGCATCACCTTCGAGATCGTGCGGCACGGGCCGGTCCGCAGCCTCGCCGAGGCTGCGGCCGCGAGAGGCGTCGAGCCGGCGGCGGTCGTGAAGACCATCGTCGTGCGCCGAGGTGCAGATGACTTTCTGTTCGTACTCGTCCCCGGCGACCGGACGATCGGCTGGCCGAAACTCCGTGCCCTGCTCGGCGTGAGCCGCCTGTCCATGCCCGACGCCGCGACTGCCAAGGACGTCACTGGATACGAACGAGGCACGATAACGCCCTTCGGTTCTCTTCGATCATGGCCGGTGATCGCCGACGACCGATTGCGGGGCCGCACGGTCTCGATTGGTGCCGGCGCACCGGGTGTCGCTGCGACAGTGGACGGCGACGAGCTCGTCAGAGCACTCGGCGCGACTGTGGCGGATGTCACGAACCCGGAGGAGTAACCACGGCACCAGCAGTGAACGGGAGCAGCCGATGAGGTACGCACTGACCGGGGCGACCGGGTTCGTCGGGGGCCGGCTGGCGGAACTGCTGGTCCAAGCGGGCCACACAGTGACTGCCTTGGTTCGCGATACCAGCCGGGCTCGTGCACTGGCCGACCAAGGAGTGCGGCTCGTGCCAGGTGACCTGGCCGACCAGGCGAGCCTTCGAGCGGCCGCTGACGGCGCGGACGGGCTGTTTCATGTGGCGGGGTGGTATCAGCTGGGCCGGGAGTACACGCCGGCCCGCCGCATCAACGTCGACGGGACGCGCGCCGTCCTGGCGGCGGTACGAGAGACGGCGGTGCCGCGGCTCGTCTACACCAGCACCTTGGCGGTGAACTCTGACACCCGAGGACAAACCGTGGACGAGTCGTACCGTTTCACGGGCGGCCGACACCTGACGGCCTACGACGCCACGAAGGCGGCGGCGCACGAGCTTGTCGGCGCGGCCTCTGCGGCTGGCGTCGCGGCGGTCACCGTGATGCCGGGGGTTGTGTACGGCCCTGGCGACACCAGCCAGTCCGGCACGCTGCTGCGGAGAGCGCTGCGCCGCCATCGCGTCGTCGTCTCGTCCGGCGGGCGGTTCTGCTGGGGTTTCGTGGACGACATCGCCACCGGCCACGTGTTTGCCATGGAGCGGGGAGTTGCCGGTGAGGCGTACATGCTGGCAGGGCCGCAGCACTCGCTGGCAGAAGTACTCGAGGCCGCCGCGCGGATCGCCGGCGGCCCCCCGCCGGTAATCATCCCTGCCCTGACCGTGCGGATGATCGAGCCCGTTGCCAGGCTCGCAGAACGCTTCGTGCGACTTCCCGGCACGTATTCCGCAGAAGCGCTGCGGGCGTCGCTGGCGACCTACCTCGGCAACCCGACGAAAGCGAAACGGGATCTCGGCTGGTCAGTTCGGTCACTTGACGACGGCTTGGCGGAGACGCTGCGAGGGGAGCGTGCTCGCTCCGGGCAGGCGACGGTCGACTGATGCGTCAATCGGCTGGGCAGTCGCTGACCTAGGGCTGAACGAGCCGTCACCCACCCAATCGAAACTCAGCCAGGTCGTCGAACCGGATGTCGTGTGGGCTCGACCGGTCGGCGACGAGGAACACCGCGTCGGCCGTCCATACAGCGCCGACCGGCGCGCCGGCCAGGTCGCGAGGCACCCGGCCGCGCGCGAGCACGATGTCGGCCTGGAACGGCTGTGGATGGGTGACCGGAACGATCTCCGCAGTGGCCTCGAATACCGCGGCGGCAAGATCGTCCAGGCCGTTGACCGGAGCTCCCAACCACTGCCCGCCGAGCCGGCAGGTAGCGGGTCCGACCGCGCACTCGATGGCCGGCGCACCATCGAGTGCGTCAGCCAACGCCGTGACCAGCGGTTCGACCAGCCGGTCGGCAACCCGGCCGAATGGCCGCACCTTCACCATCCACTGATCCGGCGCCGACCAGCGCACCCCGGGAACGTCTGGGCGTGGCAGCGCTGCCAGGGTCGAAACGACGTCAGCCGGCGGCCAGAGAGCGACGAAAAGGCGGGTCATGGGCGGCCAGCCTCGCGCATCGTGTCGTGCAAGCGGTCTCCAACCCGACCTGCCGCGTCGTACGATCGCGGAAATGTCCGAGCCACCGACCGGGATCATCACGTTCCTGTTCACCGACATCGAGGGCTCGACGGATCTTCTGCAAACGCTCGGCGATGGATACCGAGCCGTGCAGGAGCGTCACGACGAGATCATCCAGGCTGCCATCGCCGCCCACGGTGGTCACGTGGTCCGGACCGAGGGCGACGCTTTCTTCGTTACCTTCCAGAATCCCAGCCAAGCTGTCCGGGCGGTGGTCGCAGCCCAGCGGGACCTGGCGGGATTCGACTGGCCGTCCGCTCAGCCCCTGCAGGTCCGGATGGGACTGCACACCGGGCACGGTGTCCTCGGCGGGGGTGACTACATCGGGATCGACGTCCACCGGGCCGCTAGGATTGCCGCCGCTGCGAGCGGGGGCCAGATACTCATCTCTGACGCAACGCGAGCCATGGTCAAGTACGACTTGCCCGACGGCGTCGCTCTGCGGGATCTGGGTCAGCACCGGCTGAAGGACATCGCCTATCCTGAGCACCTCTTCGACCTGTTCATCGATGGGTTGCCGGGCTCGTTCCCGGCGATTCGATCGCTCGACGTCCAGCCCAACAACCTGCCGCTTCAACTCACCAGCTTCGTCGGCCGGGCCGACGAGATCGCCCAAACCGTGGAGTTGCTCGGCAGCCATCGACTGGTGACGTTGACCGGACCAGGAGGTTCCGGCAAGACCCGGCTGGCCCTCCAGGTAGCAGCCGAGGTGTTGGCTCGCTTCGAGGACGGGGTCTTCTACGTGGACCTTGTTCCCGTGTCGGACCACACGCAGGTGCCGTCGGTGTTGGCGCAAGTGCTCGGGATGCGAGAGCAACCGAAGCGCGGGCTCATCGAGACGCTGGTCGACGGCTTGGCCGCCAAAGACGTCCTCCTGCTGCTCGACAACTTCGAGCATGTGTTGCCCGCCGCCTGGGTGGCCGAGCGACTGCTGGGGGCGGCACCGAGGCTTCGCGTCCTCGTGACCAGCCGGGCTCCGCTCCGCATCTACGGCGAACAGGAGCAACAGGTTCTGCCGCTCGCCTTGCCCGACCCGGATTCGAACGCCCTCGAGTTCTTGTCCAGATGCGAGGCAGTCGCGCTGTTCAGCGAACGAGCTCGCGCGGCACAGGCTAGGTTCGCCTTGACCGAGGAGAACGCCCGCGTCGTGGCCGACGTTTGCGCCCGCCTCGACGGCTTGCCACTGGCGATCGAGCTGGCCGCCAGCCAGATCAAGGTGCTGACTCCGCAGGCAATCCGGTCCCGGCTCGCCGCTGGCCTGGACGTGATAGCGGCCGCAGCTCGCAACCTGCCTCCCCGTCAGCGAACCCTTCGGGCGACCATCAGTTGGAGCTGTGGTCAGCTGACCGCGCCGGAGCAGCGACTCTTTGCCCGGCTCTCGGTGTTCCGCGGCGGGGCTAGCATCGAGGCCCTGCATGCGGTCGGCAATCCCGGTGGCGACCTCGGTGTCGACACACTCGAGGTGCTGACCTCATTGATCGACAACAGCCTGGTGCGCCAGACCGAGCTGCCGGACGGCGAACCCAGGTTCGGCATGCTAGAAACCATCCGCGAGTACGCCGCAGAGCTGCTGGCCGCTCAGCAGGACTCGGCGCCGACCGAGCGCCGCCACGCCGAGCATTTCCTGGCCGTTGCGCACGAGGGTGGGCCACATCTCACCTCCGTCGACCAACGTCGCTGGCTCAGCCGCTTCGAGCGTGAGCACGACAACTTCCAGGCAGCCTTCGGATGGACGATCACGGCCGGTGAACCCGACCGCGGGATGTCGGCAGCCGCCGCCATGTGGCGGTTCTGGCAGCAGCGGGGCTTCCTATCCGTCGGACGGAGTTGGCTGGAACGGCTGCTGTCGGGCGGCGAGCACAAGACGGCAGTCGTCGCGAAGGCACACCTGGCGGCGGGCGGCATCGCCTATTGGCAACGGGACTACGGAGCCGCTGACCAGCACTATCAGGAAGCGCTGGTGATTTCCCGGGCACTCGACGATCGGCACGGCATCGCCGATGCGACATACAACCTGGCCTTTGTGTTCGCCGAAGAGTTGGCGGCAGGAAAGCCGGACTGGGCGTCGGGGCAGAATTCGCTCCGGCTGCTGCGAGACGCCCTGGCCCAATTCGAGGAGCTGGACGATCCCGCTGGAGTCGCAAAGGCAAAGGGGAACATTGCGTTCTTCCTGGCCGGGCAGGGCGACCTCGACTCGGCCAAGCCGCTGCTCGAGGACGCCATAGCCAGCTACCGGCAGCTCGGCGACATGTTTCATCTCGCCGACGCACTCGTCGGGTATGGACAGGGGTGTCAGATGTTGGGACAACTCGAAGAGGCGCGAGCGCCGATTCTCGAGGGCCTCGGCCTATTGGACCAAGCTGACAACCTGACCGGGCTGAGCGGCGCGTTGGAAACGTTGTCGATCCTCGAGTCGGCCCACGGACGCCACGAGCGGGCCATGCGACTGCTTGGTGCAGCCCAGGAGATCCGCCGGACGATCGAAGGCGGGTACCCCATGTCGGCCAGTTCCCTCATCGGGACCGATTCGGTGGGCGATGCCCGAAAGACGATCGGTGACGTGGCCGTCGACCGAGCCCTCGCCGAGGGGCGGTCGATGACTCGCGCCGAAGCCGTCGACTACGCCACAGAACTCGAAACATGACGGCGCTGCCAACTGGAACGGTCACGTTCCTGTTCACCGACATCGAGGGGTCCACCCGGCTTCTGCTTGCCCTGGGCGAGGAATACCGAACCGTGCAGGATCGACACGGAGAGATCGTCCGAGCTGCCTTCGAGGCCAATGAAGGGCACGTTGTTCGGACCGAGGGTGACTCTTTCTTTGCGACCTTTCGAAGTCCGATCGATGCCGTTCGGGGTGCGATTAATGCGCAGCGCAACCTGAGCGGAAACGATTGGCCCGACGGTGTGGAGCTTCGGGTACGGATGGGGCTTCACACCGGGCAAGGAGTCCTCGGCGGCGATGACTACATCGGGATCGACGTCAACCTGGCCGCCCGAATCGCAGCTGCCGCCCACGGCGGACAGGTCCTGCTCTCGGACGCAACGCGTGTCCTGACCCAGCGCGACTTGCCCGACGGC
>DASSDH010000073.1:0-6829 GCA_035697245.1 Jiangellaceae bacterium | reverse complement strand
TGTTTCGCCGACTCTCTGACCTGCTCCGTCCAGGTGGCGTTGCGGGACAGCGAGACGCTAAGTCGCCAACTTTCCAGATAGGCGAGCAGGTCCGTGAGCAGTCGCTCTGTTGCTTCCTCGTCATGCGGCGCCGCCTCGGCTGCGTCCACGAACGGTTGCAAGCCGGCTCGGAACTCTTCTCGTTCGCTCTCGTTCAGAGCGTGCACGATGTAGGCGACGACTTCGGGATGAATCTCGGGGATCGTGGTGGTCGGGCTCCGCTCCACGCCGTACCTCCGTCCATGAGCCAAATGACACGATTGTGATTTCGCTCACGTAGTTCCCTATTGAAGCTACCCCATTGAACAATCGTCTTCACTGGCGATCGCGGATGAGCAATCGAATAGCAACGCGCCGCCGCCCCCCGAGGCTCCCCAGCGGGGGCTCGAGGGGCGGCAGGTGATCGGGATCGATCAGGTGTCGTCGTCGATGATCGGCTGGGCGTGGGCCCGCAACCGGATCTCGTCGACCATCACCGACGCCATCGTGATGGCGTTGCGGCACGACCGGGCCCGCTCGGGCGCCAACTGATCGCACGCCTTCGCGACCTGGTCGAGCTCGAGGCCGAGCAGCCGGCAATACTCGTCGATGCGGGCCAACAGCAGCTCGTGGACTGTGGGTTCGACCACGGGTTCGTTATCGTCGGCGGCCCCTTGGACGTCACTATCGTCTGAACCCGGCATGAGGGGTATCTCCTCGTGTCCAGCCCTTGACGGAACCCTCGTCAGCGGCCGGTACCCAACGACATCCGAATCTGTTGTTTGCCCTGCTCAGGACAACTGTCCGGCATCGGCCGTCATAGGCCGTTTGAGTCCCAGAGCGTGGTGTACGGCGGGCCTGGCCTGAGGGGCTGAGGGTCCACCTGACGCGACGACCACCGCGTCATCTTCACGGAAGTCCGACAAGACGATCCGAGAGGAGAGACGCGGTGGTCCCCGACAACATGGACGCGCTCGAGTGGCTGCGCAAGCACCTCGAGGCCGAGCGCAGCGATCTGCTGCGTGAGATGGTCCGCATGTTCGCCGGGCGGCTGATGGCTGCCGAGGTCGACACGCTGTGCAACGCGGGCTACGGCGAGGTGACGCCGGAGCGCACGAACAGCCGCAATGGCTATCGGTCCGTCAGCTCGACACCCGAGTGGGTTCGGTCGATCTGTCGATCCCCAAGCTGCGCGAGGGCAGCTACTTCCCGGGTGTGGGCGCGAGTGTGCGGCACCTCGGCCGGAAGACGCGGCCGGGTGGTGGGAGGGGCGGTCAAGGCCGGGCCGTCAGGCCCCGTCGGGAGGGAAGCCTTGACCGCCCCGGGGGTTCAGTTGTCGCCAGCCACCATGGAGATGGAGCCCCGCCAGGGGCTCTTGGTCGCCTCGTTGGTGGTTGGACACAGCGGGCCACACCAGTGCTCAGCAGAACTGAGCGGGGCATCGCGGTTCGGATGCGCAGACATTCCTTCGTTCCGGCACCAGGGCGGGACCGGGCTTGAACGAGAGCTCGCGGTCGACCCTGGCGGGCGCATGGTGTGCCTCCGGCCACAGCCAGGTGGGCTCAAAGAGTTACATCGGCCTCGCTCGCCCGGGGGGGCGGGGGCTCACGTCGTTCGACGAGCTCGCACCGTGGCTGTGTCCGAACCCTCACGCCGCCTCGTCGGCCAGGCAGCGGATCTGTCCGTCGCGCAGGCCGTAGTAGACGAGGGTGAGAAGCTTGCGGGCCGCGGCGACGCGGCCGATCATGCGGCCCCGTCGGCGGGCGACCCGGGTGTAGGTGGGGGCGATGGGGTCACCGCCGTGGTAGCGGGCGACGGCCTCGATGGCAGCCCAGCGCACGAGGTGGTTGCCCTGCTTGGTGATGTGGCCGCGCTGGATCTTGGTGTCGGACTCGCGGTGGCTGGGCGTGAGCCCGGCCCACGAGCACAGGTGGCGCGCCGTGGGGAAACGGCCCACATCGCCGATCTCGGCGGCGAAGATGGCCGCCATGATCGGCCCCACCCCGCAGATGGCCTGGATCGCCTGGTAGCCGGCGTGGTCGGCGAGGCGGGCGGCGAGCTCGGCCTCGACGACGGTGAGCTCGCCGGCGTAGACCTCGAGCAGCTTGCGCAGCGAGTCCACCCGCAGCGCATAGGCGCCCTCGCAAGGCATCTGGTCCAACCGCACCTGGCCGCCCGGGCCGAACATGTCATCGAGACAGGGCAGGATCCCCTCCTTGGCCATCACGGCGTGGATCTGCGCCTTGGCCGACGTGCGCAGCGCCGTGAGCTTGGCCCGGAAGCGGACCAGCTCCCGCAGCTCGCGCTGGGCGGGTGGGGCGATGTAGGACTCGGGGAGATCACCGCGGCGCAGCCGGTTGGCCAGCTCGGTGGAATCGCGGATGTCGTTCTTGACCCGTCGGGTGTCCCAGTGCAGCCCGAGCGGGTGCACCAGATGGACGTGGGCGCCGTGGGCCTGCAGCAGATCGACCGCCCAGTACCACCCGTAGGTCGACTCGAGGGCGACCTCCGGGTCGGGGCCCGCCTTCGCCACCGCCATCGACAGCTCCACCGGGTCGTTGACCACCTGGTCCACGCCCAGCACCTGGCCGTCCTCGGCCACGCGCACAACCACCGACCGGCGCCGGTGCAGATCGATACCCACGTACTGTTGTTGATGTTCCACCGGGGTCTCCTTTCGTCGTTTCCGGGTTGGTTTGGAGACCCCGAGTGTGTCTCGCACACTCGGTTCCCGGCGGCGGGAGGAGTCCCGGCGGTTCGACATCGCTCTCGCGGAACTGGCCACGGGCCCTCGCTTCGATCGGCGCCCGGGTCCGCACCACCGGAACCCGTCACGCGGAAGCGGCGCTGCGCTTCCTCATGACATCAGCTCGGGGTGCGACTCGACCGTTCTTCGCTCGCGCCAGAATGACGGCGACTCTCCTAGTGTCCTGTAAGGGTGAAGCGCCATGAAATTGTGGTTGTCATGGCGTGGTGTTTCGGTTGATCGCGGCGCAGTAGCCGGCGAGGCGTTGGAGGATCTGTTCGGCGGTCTTGTGCCACACGAACGGGGTCGGGTTTTGGTTCCAGTTGGCGGCCCAGGCGGTGATGTCGGCGGCGAGCTCTTTGACGCTGCGGTGGGTGGAGCGTTGCAGTTTCTTGGTGGTCAGCGCGGCGAACCAGCGCTCGACGAGGTTCATCCAGGACCCGTAGGTCGGGGTGAAGTGGAAGTGGAATCGGCGGTGGCGCAACAGCCAGCGCCGCACGGTCGGGGTCTTGTGGGTCGCCAGGTTGTCCAAGATCACGTGCACGTCCAGGTCCTTGGGGACCTCACGGTTGACCTTGTTCAAGAAGGCGATGAAGTCGGCGCTGGTGTGGCTGGGTCGGATGTCGGTGATCACCTTGCCGGTGGCGACCTCCAAGGCGGCGAACAGGTCGCAGGTGCCGTTGCGCTCGTAGTCGTGGGTGGCGCGGGCTGGCGTGGTGGGCAGCATCGGCAACGTGGGGGCGGTCCGGTTGAGCGCTTGGATCTGTGGTTTCTCGTCGAGCGCGAACACCGCGGCGGCCACCGGCGGGTTCATGTACAGGGCGACCAGGTCACGGATCTTCTCGACCAGATCCGGGTCGGGCGCGATCTTGAAGCTGTCCTCGCGCCACGGCTTGAGCCCGAAGGCTCGCCAGATCTCCGCCACGGTCTGATGGCTGATCCCGTGCTTGTCGGCCAACCCGGTGAGGGTCGCGGGCCGACGCTGACCTGGCCACGCCAGCTCCCGATCGATGGGGAACCCGCCGACGTCGTGGACATCGTGAAGGCCAACGGCGACTGGCTGGCATCCAGCCGCATCCACAGCTGTTCGTCAACGGGAACCCCGGAGCCATCCTCACGGGATCCCAGCGCGAGTTCTGCCGGAGCTTCCCCAACCAGGAGGTAGTGACGGTCAGCGGCATGCACTTCCTGCAGGAGGACAGCCCGCACGAAATCGGCGTCGCACCGCTCGGAGGTGGTCGAGGGCGGGAATCAGGTCGGGGAACGGGTCTTCGAGGGCCGGCGACGGCGGGCAACATCATCTGGCTTGTATTGGCGGGGGTCTGGTTGGCCTTGGGCTACCTCGTCGCAGGGGCGCTGGCAATCGTCGGCATCGTCACGATCCCCCTCGCGTTGCCGGCGTTCAAGCTCGCCGGCTATGCGCTTTGGCCGTTCGGCCGGATGGTGGTCCAGCGACAGGAACGAGACCGAGCGCTGAGCACGATCGGCAACGTCGTGTGGCTTGTGCTATAGGGCGGGTGGCTAGTGGTCGCTCACTCGCTCACCGCTGTGCTGCTGGCGATCACGATCATCGGTATCCCCTTGGCGGTTGCCTCGCTCAAAATGGCGGCCCTGGCCCTATGGCCGTACGGGCGCACCGTGGTGTCGATCCGCCGGGGCGATGTGCCGCCGCCCAACGCCATTGCCGTACCGGCGGTCTGACCCGTACGATCGACACCATCAACGCGGAACCACCCCGACCCGTAGGCCGAGGGGCGGCACGGACGGTCCTGCCACAGCGAGACCGAGGGGGCCGTCCGCTTGTCGGTGGATACCCGAACGGCCGGCGGCCCAGACGCCCGTCGGCAGGTGACCGCGGAGGGGGTCCACCAGCTACTACGGCTCGAGGAAGCCCACCGTCGTGCCGCCGGCCAATGAGTCGTCCGTCTTGGTGGCCGCGTCGTCGCTCGTCTGGCCACGGCACCGAGACCGTCATCATCATTGAGGGCGAATTCGACCTGAGTGGTGTGCCGCGGTTCCGGGCCTGTGTCAGCGAAGCACTCGAGACTCACCCGGGATTGATCACCGTCGACGCGCGCGCCCTTAGGTTCATCGATTCGACTGGCCTGGCAGCCTTGCTGCGTGCCCGTGCTGTGGCCGACAAGGCCGGCGTGGCCTTCCGTCTACGCGAGCCGTCGCCCGAGCTTCGGCGCATCGCCGAGATTGCTGGCATCCATTATCTGTTGACCGACGAGTGAACCCGGACCCGCACCGGCCCACCCCTTCAGGGGGCGAGGAGGCCAAGACGCGAGACGGCCCGCCGGAGGGGAGAAAGCCAACCGGCGGACCGTCGGATTGGTGGGCTACCCGAACCAGCGGCGGCCAAGCCGGCCCGTAGGTCAAGGAGCGAACGCAAGGTGGCCCCCCGGGTCCCGCGAACCGGGGGCGCCATCTCGCCTGGTGGCTACCCGAATGGCCTCAGGCCAACCGGTCCGTCATCAGACCTCGATACGACGAGGCAGCCGCCTCACCGGCCCGCCTCGTCGCTGTCCAGTGGGCGGGCGTGGGCCCGCAACTTGATCTCGTCGACGATCACCGACGCCATCGTGATGGCGTTCCGGCAGGACCGGGCCCTCTCCGGATGGAGCTGCTCGATCACCGCCTGATCTCCTCGAGGTCATGTGCTGTCTTGTCGACGAGTTCGTCGATCTTGGCGAGCAACAGTCGCCGTACGGTTAGGTCTGGCATCGGACCTCCATCCGGTGTCCAGCCCCGGGGGTGTTCTGGCACCGCCCGGGGCACTGTCACCTAACAGTGGGTTCCAGCAAACACACCGGCGTGCGCTTCGCGCGACGTTTTGTGCTCCTCGTCCCGTTGGGCATGGCGCTGGTCGGCATGTCGGTCGACTGTGCGCAGGCGCGCCAACAGTGTAATGACGCCGGCGCAGACGAACCCCACGGCATCTGGGCCGGTCTGAGCGCCCATGGACGGCGACGGGCCGCACGAAGCAACGCTGCGTGACGACACCAGCACTACGCAATCTGTGTGCGGCGCCTGGTCGATCGCAGCCGGGACACGTTGTCGCTGCGCCGTCTGCTCGACGAGGCGCTCGACCATCGAGAGCTACTGCCTGCGCGGCGACTTTGTGCGGTCCTGGGTCGAGGCCAACCCAGCCCTCGACCATGAGTCATGGAACGCAGCGCCAATGACTGCTACGACGATCTGTGGGGCGCAGGCGTCGACGTGCCGTCAGCCGCAACGGTCGCCGCTGACATGCGTCAGCTCGACGCCGCCACCGCGGTGCTGGCCCACCAGGGCTACGACCCGTCGTACGGCGCCCGCCCGCTCGAGAGGGTGATCCAGCGGGAGCTGGCCGACAAGCTGGCGATGCTGCTCCTCGGCGGCAAGATCGGCGAAGGCGACACGGTCACCGCGGACGGCGTAGACGGGGCACTGTGCTGCGCTGACGCAGCGCCTGTACCTCTCGGCCACGGTCGAGCGATTGCGTGTTCGTGACGCCTGCCCGGCGATCGCGGTGCCCCGCAGAAGCGGTTTGGCGCTGGCAACCGGGGGTACATCAACGCCCAGCCGCCGCCTCGGTCAATTACTTGTCCGGTGGTCGCCGCGGTGTAAGTATTCGCGGGAGCTGAGGAGCTGAAAGTCGGGGAGAGTTGCGGGCGGCACCGGGCACCGGTGCATCCCATGCCTGTCAAGTAGGTCTAGGTGGAGCGGAACTTCGGGGCAACGAAGCCGCGGAACAGGGGAGCAGAGACCGTGAGTCAACTTATCAACCGTCGGAGACGCGCCGTCGCTGGCCTGGTCAGCATGGTGCTGGGAGCGGCATGCCTCGTCTGGGCGCTCCCCGGCAACGCGGGGGCCACGGGGGAGCAGGAACCGTCCCCGACACCATCGAGTTCTGTCGTCGAGGGCAACGAGGATTGCAGCGACCTCGGTGACTTCGCCTTCGAGTTCAAGATCGAAGTCACCGGCGAGCTGCCGGAGGAAGGCGTCTACACCGACGACGCCACCGGCTTCGTTGTGGAGATCTTCGACGTCCACGTAGAGGGTGGCACGGCGTTCTTCAGC
>DASSDH010000072.1:0-6025 GCA_035697245.1 Jiangellaceae bacterium | reverse complement strand
GATGCCGGCGCAGCCCTCGACCGCCCAGACCCGGTCCGTCCACTGACGCCCGTAGGTCAGCATCGCGGCGTAGCCGGCACGGTCGGTGCCGAACCGGCCACCACCAACGATGGCCTCGTCCGCGGTCATCACCTCGATCGTTGCCGAGCGCTTGTGCGGGTCCATCCCGATCACCACTCGTTCAGCCTTGGAGCTCATGAGTCCTCCGATACTCGATCCACTGCGGTAATCGAGCCGGGAGGGCAACGCTGCTTCGAGTTCAACAAACCCTTCTTGAGCCTCTCCTGGCCCTGGCGACGCCCAGCCCGCGCAGGCCAAATGAGAGCCACACGATCAACGTGGGCAGCCGCGATGAGAGCGACGGACCGGGCGCCTGGACCGAGCCTCGCCAGGCCCGGTCCCAACAGCAATGAAACAAGCAGCCGCGATCCGCGCCGCGGCCACAGATTCATCCCAGGGCCGTGGCCACCGCGAGCCGTCTCAGCCGGGCGCTCCAGCGACGGTAGGTGCCCGGCCCAGGCGAGTTCGACCAGGTCGGCGTGCGGGAATCCATCCGCCAGGACGCGGGCCGTGGCCCGGAAGAACGACAGGTCGTGATGCCCGACGACCACCGTGACCGAGGCGGTGATCCTAGCCAGGTCCACGGGCAGGTCACGGTTCGCGCCCTCGTCACCGGCCGCGACCTGCAGGTCGAAGGCACGACGCTGCATATCCCGCAGCAGCGCCCGGTGGTCGTCGTCCGCGTCGGGCCCGAGCCAGGTGTCGACCATGAGGTCGGTCGCGCCGGCAAGGTCACCGATCTCGACCAGGGACTGCTCCTGCCGCCAGACCTCGCGGAGGGACTCGTCGGGCTCGATGAGGTCAGCGGCCGCGTCCAGGAGGACCAGCCGCTCAACACGGTCGGGGACTGCCGACGTGACCTGGAGCGCGACGTACCCACCGTAGGAGGCACCGACGAGAGCGAACCCCTCGACGCCCAGCTCGTCGAGCAGGGCAAGAACGTCCTCGGCGTCGCAGCCGGCGGCTCCCGGTTCCACGGGCGTGCCGCCGTAGCCGGGAAGGTCGCAGCGCACCACCGTGCGGCGGGAGACAAGGGCGTCGACCTGGGCGTTCCACATGCGCCGGTCGGCCACGCCGGCATGGAGCAACACGACGACCGGCCCGCAGCCCTCGGCGCTGTCGCTGGGCCTCGGCGGTGCCTGGTCCTGGCTGCCCGCTGAGCGCTCGTGCCCATGTGCGAGCGTGTTCTGGTCGGGGTAGTCGGCCGCTCAGCGGCCGATGCGGGCGGCACCTGCACGGTGCCGTGTACGCCGACTTCCACAGAGAGGCCGACTACTACCAGCTCCTCGACTCACGTCCCTACCGGTGCTCACTGCTCGGCCAGCCTCTGGTCCAGCCAGACAACCGACTCCTCGATCGATGTCCGCGGCAGGTCTAGGTGACCACCGGGGTTCTCGATCAGGGTCTTGTCTGTCGAGCCGAGCGCGTCGAAGAGCGCCCGGCAGGCGTCGGGCTGGACCAGGTCATCGTCGGACTGGACGTAGAACAGCACAGGGGCCGTGACCAGCGGCGCCGAGGCGACCGGGCCGTCGGCGAGCCCGAGCACCGCAGCGGTGATCCGCGGCTCGGCGGCGAGCAACGGCAGCCCGACCCGGGCGCCCTGGGAGATACCCCAGAAGCCGACCGGCCCGCGATGTTCGGCCAGCACGGCCGGAACCTCGTCGAGCGAGCGGACAACCGCGACGGCGTACCCCTCGTCGGTGAGGCGGGTGGCGCGGGCGACGATGCCGGGCGAGGTGTGGTCCTGGCCGCCACCTGGGGCGAGCAGGATTAGACCGCGCGGAGCTGAAGCGGGGTTGAAGAGATGCATGACGGACCTTCCGGGATGTGTGGACACCCCGGCGGCCGCCGTCGAACTCAGGTCAAACTGCGCGCGACCGCGGACGGGAGTGCCCAGCCAACTGCCGTGGGAATGGGACTCACCTCCTCCGATCGTCGTGGTGCCGCACAGGCTACCGCGCTCACGAGACCTCCAAGGTCGTCCCGACCTCCATCCCCGTGCTCCACATGCCATACCCCGCTCGCGGCTGGTCCCGCGGGTCGCACGCTCTTGCCGCTGTCCGCGCGGGACGCGCGACTCTGCAGCCGCTTTGAGTGCGACGACGTTTGCGCGCCGACAATGATGTGCCCGACTTTGGTGGGCAATGCTGGTGGTGCGCGGCCAGCACGGACGCTCCAACGGGACGCGGTTGTGCGCGATTTGGTCGAGCTCTACTCGGGGGAGCCGCGGTCGCGATCCAACGCGCGATGGGTGTAGCCGTGGTCTGCCTTGAGGCGGGGTCGTCTGTTGCGGTCAGGGGATCAATACGAGTTTTCCGCGGAGGTGGCCGCCCTGACTGATGCGGTAAGCATCGGCGGCGCGGTCGAACGGAAAAGTCTGCACCTTGATGACCAGCTTGTTCTGCGCCAGCAGCTCGGCGACCTGCGCCAGGGCCGCCATGGGCCGACTGTCCGCACCGCCACCTGTCAGCCGGACGCCGGTCTGACCGGCCGCATAGTTCGCGATGGTCACCACCTGGGACGGCTCGGGTGCAAGGCTTATCAGGTCCTCGATCGGGGTTTTGCCCGCGACATCAAAGACAGCGTCGACCTGCCCGCCGGCAGCCGCCCGGACCCGAGTGACCATGCCCTCGCCGTAGAGCACGGGGGTCGCCCCGATCTCCCGCAGGTAGTCATGGTTGGCCACGCTCGAGGAGGCGATCACCCTCGCGCCTCGGGCGATCGCCATCTGCACGGCGGCCGCTCCCACGCCGCCGGCGCCACCGTCGACGAAGATCGTGTCGCCGGCCTTGACGTCGAGCAGGCGAAGACCCCGTTCACCCGTCTCACCGGCCACGCCCGCCGCAGCCGCCACCGCCCAATCGACCGACGGCGGCTTGGCCGCCCAGGAGTCCAGCACCGCGTACTCGGCCTGAGTGTTCCGGCCGCGGCCCAGCACGTCATCACCCACGGATACCCCCGTGACCCCCTCGCCGACCTCGTCCACCACGCCGGCGGCGTCATATCCGAGGTAACCCGTGCCGACCATGGGCTGGCCCCCGGACAAGACCCCGGCGAACGACTTCCAGTCGATCGGGTTCACGCTGGCCGCGCGCACAGCGATCCGGATTTGCCCCGGGCCCGCATGCGGATCCGCAGCGTCTCCCCATTCGAGGACCTCCGGACCCCCGTAGGCCGTGAACTGCAGCGCTCGCATCCAACATTCCTTCCGCAAAGAGCGGTTCAGCCGCCGCTTCCTGGGCCGAGCAACACCAGCCGCACGGCAGTTGCATCATCAGGACCCAGCAAGTTCCGGACCGGTCGTATTCCTGGGTCGGGACGGGTCCCGGGCGAGCTCAACGAATCACGCGATGCACTAACACGCGTGGAGGGCGGCTACGCTCGCCTGGGTCTGCCACAGGTCTACCTTCAGGCGGTGTCGGTTGCGACGCCGGGTGGTACGTGCATCGAGGTCAGGGGGCAGAGTGATCTCATGTACTTCGTCGGCGTCGACCTCGCGTGGGGTCAGGACAGGCCCAGCGGCGTGGCAGTGCTGGATGCCGAGGGACGCGTGCTCCACGTGTCCTCACAAGGAGCGGATGAGGCCATCGTGGCCTCCTTGACGCCGTACGTCGCTAACGACTGTCTCGTCGCGATCGACGCCCCGCTGGTGGTAGAGAACGCCACAGGCACTCGGCCCTGTGAGGCCGCACTAAACCGCGACTTCGCACGCTTCGACGCCGGTGCGCATCCCTCAAATACCGGCAAGCCTGAGTTCGCAGATGTCCCGCGCGGGGCACGGTTGATCACCATGCTCGGCCTCGACATGGACCCGTCGTCCCGTTCGCGTCGACGAGCGATCGAGGTTTACCCGCATCCTGCGACGGTGGCGCTGTTCCGACTCGGGCGGACACTGAAGTACAAGCACAAAACCGGCCGGCCCTTGTCGCAGCTGCGGTCCGAGCTGTTGCGGCTCATGGGCCTGCTTGAAGGACTTCGGGACTCAACTCTTCCTCTGCACGTCGACGCCAACGAGCAGTGGAAGACGCTCGTGACCCAGGTCGAGTCCGCGGTACACAAGACTGACTTGCGCCGAGCTGAGGACCAGGTAGACGCGGTGGTGTGTGCCTACGTGGCGATGTTCGCCGAACGTCGGCCCTCCATGACCACCACTTACGGCGACATCAGTTCCGGCTACATCGTCACACCGACGCTTCCCGAGGGGCACCGGCCGTCACCGCGAACGCCCCCGGTCCTCGAACAACCGCCCGAGCCGACCATGGTCGACAAGGATTCCGTCCGCCGTGCGGTGCAAACGTACGCCGAGATGCAGCCCGAGCTTCGTGACGCGACGGGTCGGTTCGTCGCCCTGGTAACCACACTCCTCGACGACGCAGGGATCAACTACCTCACTGTTACCGGACGGGCGAAGAGCGTGGCGTCTTTCGCGGCCAAGGCCTATCGGAGTGTGGCCGCCGGCAGACCGCTCTACTCCGATCCCCTCGACGAGATCACTGATCAGATCGGCGTCCGCGTCATCGCCTACCTGCACAGCGACGTCGCAGCGGTCGCGGATCTGTTGCGCGACCAACTTACGGTTCTCGACGACAGAGACATGGGTCAGGAGACGGCGAGTGAGGGCCGCTTCGGATACGCAAGCCGGCATCTGCTCGTTGCGCTCGATCGGGCACGGAATACACCTCCGGCGCACGACGCGCTCCGTGCGCGGCGCGCGCAGGTTCAGGTACGAACGGTGCTTCAGCACGCATGGGCGGAGTTCGAGCACGCCATCCGATACAAGGGGACAATTCCCGAGGAACACGTGCCGGGCCTCGACCGGAGGTTCACCCTGGCTGCGGGGCTGCTGGAGCTCGCCGACCGTGAGTTCTCGTTGATCCACGACCAGCTACAGGCCACGGTCACAGACCGGCGGCCGGAGCCGGAGGTTAGCGACCCACGAATCAGCGCTCAGGACCTCGCCACGTTCCTCGCCGGCCAGTACGCCGACGCCGGCTGGTCCCGAACCGACCACTACGGGTGGGTCTCCGGCCTGCTGCTCGAGCTGGGCATCACGTCGCTGGACGAGCTCGCCGGACTGCTGACCTCCGTCGACAGCACGGCAATCAACGCTCGAATGGGCTACCGGTATCCACCAGGTGCCGTCCGCCGCCTGGACGACGCACTTCTGGCAATCTTCGGGACTCGCTATCTGGGCCTGCACGGAAATTCGCACCGCGAGGCTCTGTTGCGGACTCGCCTCGAGAGGCTGCGCATGCCCACGGAGCACGCGGATAGGTAGAAGTGGCGGCTCCTGCTCTCCGATGGGGGCGGCGCGTGGCACCGCCCACACACGGTCCGCCGCCGTGGCTGCACCTGATCACCGGGCTGCCGCCCGACTCAACTTGTTCCAGGGCGTGACGCCAAGCGTCGCGCTGGGCCGTGCGATGGAGATCATCGAGCATGAAGGCGTCGACGGATCTTGGCGCCTAGCAGGCTGCGGCTCAGAAGCGCCACCTGGTCTGGCTGTAGGTCACGCCCTTGCCGAAGCCGAACGCCGTCGTCGACTTGACTTCGAAGACGTGGGCCACACCTGGGTCGTCACCGCGGAGCGATTCCGTGGCATGCCGGAACGCCCGTCGTCGACGTCGAAGCGCCAGTCTGGGCCGTACTTGTCCGTGTACATGCCCAGGGACCCGCACGAGCTGACCGCGACTCCTGCCCGTGACCACGGGAGTCTCTCAATTAACACCGCGAGTGCGTGCATCGATCGACGATGAGAACTGCGCACATCTGCCGCCGACAGGTAACGGATGCCGAATTGAGCCAGGGTCAGTCGATCTTCCGGATCTGGCTCCCTTCTGTGTCAACCCGCCCTGCGTAGTGGGGTCTTAGGCTGGTTGGTGGCGGGTCCGGGAAGTGGCTTGTCCGAAGAGCCGGCATCGGGATGAGAGTCGGTCACGCTGGAGTCAGAGTCGTTTCCCTGTTG
>DASSDH010000071.1:0-22167 GCA_035697245.1 Jiangellaceae bacterium | reverse complement strand
GTCTGCTGGGCGAAGCTCGACGCCCTCGAGCCCGGCGCAACGGCGGGCGGCGAGCTCGAGCATCGCCGGGCTCGAGTCGACGCCCACCACCGATCCAGAGGGCTTCACCTCCTCTGCCAGCTCGGCGCAATAGAAGCCGGGACCGCAGCCGACGTCGAGGATGCGCTCGCCAGGGGCGGCGGCGAGCGCCTCACGCACGATCCGGCGCCGACGAGCGGCGTCGCCGATCCGGTACAGCGCCTCGATCTTCGTTGCCATGTCCTCGTCGAACTCGACCTGGGACATCGTCCGTCCTCCTTGCCTCAGTGGCTCGATGCTGACGATCACCGGCGGACCTTGGAAAAACCTTCGGCCGACGTTCAGCTCACAGCACCCGGATGAACTCGTCGAGAGCGCGGTGCACAGGCTCGACCTCGCCGATCCACGGGTGCTGATCGACCCCAGGCAGCAAGACCAGGCGAGCCCCGGGAATGCGCTCAGCCACGTAGCGGCCATGCTCCGCCTTCACCCACCGCTCATCTCGTCGGTGCAGAACCAACGTCGGGACAGCGATCGTGGGCAAGACCTCTGCCAGGTCAATCTCCGCGTTCATGCGCATCAGCCGGCGCGCCATCCCAGGGCCGGCGCCGAGACGGAGGTAGCGGGCATACCAGCGGATGTACCGGTGATTGCCGGCCAGGCTCGGGTTGATCACCTCGAGTCCGGCGCCGGTCGTCCAAGCCTCCTCGAACGAGTCCAGCCAGCGCTCGAACCGCTCGGGTGTCCATCCCCATGGGTAATCGGGTGCCCTGAGGATGCGCCTGAACGCCGCATGCAGCACAAGCCCGGCCACCCGCTCGGGATGGCGTGCCGCCGCCAGCGCACACATCGGACCGCCCTCCGACACCCCGAACAGCACGGCCCGCTCCGACCCCGCAGCGTCCATGACCGCAAACATGTCGTCGACACGCTCGACAAAGGTCGGCCACTCGACCGCGGAGTCCGACAACCCAGTGCCGCGCTTGTCGAAAATGATCAGGCGGCGGCCGACCGCGAGGCGTCGCATGAAACCCGCGTAGGTGGGATCTTCCCAGGCCGCCTCGACGTGCGAGACGAACCCGGGAACGAAGACCAGATCGGGGCTTCCGCTGCCGAGAGTCTGGTAGGCGAGGCTCACCTCGCCGTTGCGCGCGTAGCGAGTGCCCGTGGAACCGAGCGGGGCGGCAGGAACCTCGGCCCCGGGCCCGGGAGGTCCAGCGACCAACGTCCCAGGGTCCTCGCGGCGCAAGATCGCGGCGTGGGCGGCGGCCGTCGCCGGCGCCGGCGTGGTGCCCAGCTCCTCGAGCAGCGTCGCCCTGCAGCGCTCGTAGGCGCGCAGCGCGCGGCCCTCCTCGCCCAGCGCGTAATGGCCGACGATCGCCACTCGGTGCGCCCGCTCGAACAGCGGATCGAGCACGAGCGCCCGCTCGGCCAGCTCGACCGCGGCCCGGGCATCATCGAGCGCGACGCAGGTCTCGGCCAGGTCGCAGGTTGCCTGCAGACGCCGTTCGGCGTACATCCGGCGAAGGTCCATCGCCCACTCGGCATACGGCTCGTCCTCGAGCAGCTCGGCGGCCGCGATCGCCAACGCCGCCTCGAGCCGCCGCCGGCGCTCCGCTTTCGGCGCCCCGGCCGCGGCCCGCAGCAGCCTGTCGAACGCGTCCACGTCGACCTGGACCCCACCCAGCTCGGCTCGGTAGCCGCCTGTCTCGGTGGCGATCAGCCCGCTGGCCGCACCCAGCCGCGAGCGCAGCAGCGAAACGTAGCTCTCGATCGTCGCCGCAACCCTGCGCGGCAGCGCCTCACCCCAGATCATCTCCGCCAACTGGTCCTTGGCCAGAGGCCGGCCGCGCTGAACGAGGAGCACCTCGAGCAGCTGCTTGGGCTTGACCCCACCGAAGTCCAGCGGACCCAGCCGCTGAGAGTTGACCCTCACCTCGATCGCCCCGAACAGCCGCACCGCAACCACGCCGCATCAAGTATCACCCCCGGCAGCCGGCCGTGCCGCCACCATCGATCCGGCACCGCAGATCCTTCTTGGCGTCGATCCCGCCGGTGGTGTCGAGCAGCGCCGCCGCCTCGGCCCTTACCCGACCGGACACGACGTTCGGCGCGGGCGAACGCCTGCGAGGCATGCCGAGGGTGACCGTGACCGGCAGCGTTCGGTGACGCCGGCCGGCGTGATTCGGGGCGCTGCTTATGGGGCGCGTTCGGTACCCGAGGGTGCGCCGGACCCGCGAGCAGATCGCCGATTTCGTGAGATGCGCGATCACGCGTCCTTGCCGTAGGCGTCGTGGTAGTTCCACCACCCGTACGGCGGGGTGTGCGGGTAGCCCTCCGGTGAGTCCTCCCACTCCTCCTGGCGGCCGAGGGCGGTGATGTCGAGGTACGCCCAGGTGCTCCCCATCGCCTCGTCGCCGCGGCTGTTGATGAGGTAGGTGCGGAAGACCTTCTCGCCCTCACGGATGAACGCATTCGTGCCGTGCCACTCGTTCACGCCGAAGTCGGCGTCGAAGTCGTCGGTGATCGTGTACCAGGGGATCTTCTGCCAGCCCATTCGCTCCTTCAGGCCCTGGATCTCGGCCTGGGGGGCGCGCGAGGCGAACGCGAGCGTCGTGTCCCGGGCGTTCAGGTGGGCAGGGTGCGCAACCTGGTCTGCGCCGAAGGAGCAGCCCACGCAGGCCCGTTCCGGGTACGCGCCACCCGCCTGTGGGTACGTGGTGACATCCGGCGCGTAGAAGGCGCGGTAAACGACCAGCTGGCGCCGGCCCTCGAACAGGTCGAGCAGGCTCGCCGGCCCGTCCGGGCCCTCGAAGCGGTAGTCCTTCTCGACTG
This sequence comes from Jiangellaceae bacterium, assembly GCA_035697245.1. GTDB lineage: Bacteria > Actinomycetota > Actinomycetes > Jiangellales > Jiangellaceae > JACVRX01. The sequence goes on along the minus strand of DASSDH010000071.1, from coordinate 19,314 downwards.
CCATCCAGGGCATGCGCCGGCGCTCGGCGGCCAGGGCGTCGCGGGCGCGGGTCAGCTCCTTCTCCTTGACGAGCATGTTCTCCCAGGCGGCCTGCCACTCCTCGGGCGAAACGATAGGCGGTGTGTTCACTCCGTCTCCTCCTCCTTCAGGTCGTCGTCGGCTCTCGCCGCACCACGTGGTGCCACTTGTGACGGAACGCCGTTCGCAGACTCATCGGTGCTCGTCAGGAAACGCGACCGATCGACGGCTATGGACGCGCAACGGCGGAGGCGCGGGTTTCCCAGTAACGCGCGGGCGATTCGATGGTCGGCCCGACCCCAAGGTGCCGTTCCGGGCGCACACATAACGCCCGCCCAGAACGTCCTCCTGCCCGCCGCTCACCGGCGCACAGATCGGCGCGTCGGTACTGGTCGACCTCCTCACGACCAGCGTCCATAACGACCGCTCGGGCGCAAACGGCCGAACCGACCCGGGTCAGTGTCGCCGCCACGCCGGGTGAGATCGGTCAGGAGCGCTGGGAGGTGCGAGATCACCGAATCTGTCCGGGCGGGTCGAGTGACACGACCACTGGGCAGGTCCCCGGCCTACCACCTCGCCGCCCGCAGGGCCGACTGGTCGCCACGGCGGGCCATCCGCTTGGTGAGCAACGAGGGGTCGTTACGACCGCCGTCTGCGCACTTGTGGGAAGGGGCTTGGGCGCCGACTGGCTGAGCAGGCGGGCCTGGCCCGTAACATGGCTGGAGAGGGCGCCATGCCCGATGTCGAGCTAGACCAGGTGACTGCCATCTACCGGGACGGCACGGTCGCGTTGGCGGGTGTCTGTCTGCGCGTGCGCGACGGGGAGGTGTTCACGGTGGTCGGTCCCTCGGGCTGCGGGAAGACGACCCTGCTCCGGGTGATCGCGGGCTTGGAAGCGGCTGCCGACGGTCGGATCCGCATCGGCGGGCGTGACATCACCCATGTCCGACCCAGCCAGCGCGACGTGGCAATGGTGTTCGAGGGCGACGCGCTGTACCCCCACCTCACGGCGGCCGGCAACCTGCGCTTCGGGCTCGAGGTCCGGGGCACGCCGCCCGCCGAGATCGACCAGCGGGTCGGGGCCGAGTCCCGCGTGCTCGGCCTGTGGTCATTTCTGCACCGTCGCCCGGCGACCATGTCGGCGGGTGAACGCCAGCGGGTCGCCGTCGGCCGGGCCACGGTGCGCAAGCCGTCGGTATTCCTGCTCGACGAACCGCTCGCCCACCTCGATCCCGTCGAGCGGCTGCGCCTGCACCGCGAGCTGGCCCTGCTCATCCGAGGAATGGGTGTGACCACGATCCTCGTGACCCACGACCAGGAGCAGGCGATGGCAATGGGCGACCGGGTGGGCGTCATGCGCGAGGGGCGGCTCGAGCAGGTCGGCGAGCCGAGCGAGCTCTACCTGCGGCCGGCGACAACGTTGGTGGCCAGCTGGCTCGGCGATCCCCCGATGTCACTGCTGTCGGCTCGGCTGGAGGTCGACGACGACGGGACCTGGATCGTGCTCGGTCACCACCGCCTCAGCCTGCGGGGAACACCGTCGGGATCGCTCCGGGCGAGAGTCGGCGAGCAGGTCGTCGTTGGCGCCCGCCCAGAGCACGTCACCCCTGCGGACTCCAGCGCCCCGGCAACCACCCGAGCAGGCACCAGCATCGAGCTCAAGGCCGACGCCGTCCAACGACGTGGCGCCGACCAGCTCCTCATCTGCACAATCGAGGGCACCGGCAGCCTCGTCGCCAGAGCGCCCAACCGGACCACGGTCAAGGCGGGCGACAAGGTCGAGCTGGTGGTCGACACCGCTCACCTGTCGTTCTTTGACCCTGCGTCGGGCGCCGCGCTCTGGCACGGCGCCTAGCTGGGGCCTGCGCCCACCCGTCGAAGACCGCTCACCTCCGCCCAGAACCGCGTACAGAACGACACGCGGCACAGGGGGGCGCAGAGGGCGATCCCCGGCGTTGCCCCCATCCGACTCGTTAAAACCCAGATCGACCGCTCGGGAGCGATCTCGCCAGCCAGCCGTCGGGTCGGTGGTCTCTATTGACCGCTGGGGCTGCCTGACCGGTCCCGGCCACTGGAGCCTCGGCTCGACCCGTGGAGGTTCCATCGTGGACGTTCCCGTTTCGACAACAACCGTGGTCGGGGCGCGCAACGAGCCGTTCAGCACGAACGAGCAGCTGGCGCTGGCCGGGTTCCTGGCCTCACCCGCGACGTCTACAAGCTCGACCTGCGCCAGTACGTCGCCTGGTGCACCGAACACCGGCTGGCGGTGTTCGGGGTGCGCCGCGCCGACATCCCAATCCAATGCTTCGCGCGGCACCTTGAGGCCCTGGGCCGGGCACGGGCCACCATCGCGCGGCGGTTGTGCACCGTGTCCTGCTTCTACTGCTACGCCGAACAGGAAGGTCCCATCGCCACCTCATCGGCGGCCCACGTGCGGCGACCGCGGCTCGACTACGAGTCCCGCGCCACCGGCCAGGGCCGCAATGAGGTGGGCGCCATCCTGGTCGCCGCCGGGCTGGCCAGTGCCCGGGACCACGCGCTGATCAGCCTGCTCGCTCTCAACGGGCTGGGCGTCTCTGAAGCGATCGGCGCGGATATTGAGGACCTCGGGCTGGAGCGGGGCCGCCGCACGATTCTGCGCAAAGGCGGCAAGGTCGTGACCGTCCCTCTCGCTCCTCGAACGGCCCGGGCCATCGATCTCGCCGTCGGTGAGCGCTGCAAAGGACCGATCTTTTGTAGCCGCCACCGGCGGCCGGATGGATCGTCACGGAGCTGGTCGCGTCGTGCGCCGCGTCGCCCGCCAGGCCGGTATCGGCAAACGCGTCGGCCCTCATACGCCTCCACCAGGCGTTTATCACCGCCGCACTCGACGCCGGCGTTCCGCTCCGCGATGTGCAAGAAGCCGCCAGCCATGCCGATCCCCGCACCACCATGCGCTATGACCGGGCGCGCGTGTCGCTCGACCGTCACGCCACCTACATCGTTGCCACCTTCCTCGCCGGCACCAGCCACTGACATCATCATCCCGCTCTGGCACGCACGAGCGCTCCAGAGCGAATCCTGTTTGTGTCAAGGAACGGCATCGGGGCGCGGCTGAGCGGCGCCTGGACCCGGCGACGGTCGTCGCGGTCGGCGTGCATTGCGCGACGTGGCCGACGCGAAGCGAAAGGAGACGAACCGATGGCCGCGGACGCCGCCGCGCGACCGTGGAGGTCGGTAGCGGCAAGGGCGGCCAGGGTAAGTTCGAGCAGCCGGACGTAGTTGCGGTTCGCGCCGCGCCCGATGGCCGCCGAGAGGTGCGGGGCCGCGTTCGGTACTCATCTGCAGCCGACCTGGCCTAAGCCCTCAGTCGGTGGGAGCCATGACGAGGAGCTGGCCGTCCTCGACGGTCACGGTCGCGCCGCCGGGTGCGGTGGTAGGCGGGTGGGCCTGGACATCGGAGAGCCAGGTGTCGGGGCCGAACAGTGCGGAGGCGTCGATGATGCCACTGGTCTCCCAGACCCCCGGGCTGACCGGTATCCCGTCGCGGCCCGGCGGGTCGAGCTGGGCGACGCGCGTCGCCGTGGCGACGTCGACGCCGACGGCGTGCACCGGGCCCTTGGCGAGATCGAACCGCCAAATCGAGCCATCGCGGCCCTTGGCAGCCATGACCGCCCGACTCTCGGTGGTGCCGTCCTCGTTGATCATGAGGTACTGGCTGCTCGCATCGATGTTGTCCGGGCTGATCGCGGTGTCGCCGCCCGCACCGACAGTCGTGTCGGCGTTGTAGGCGATCGTGAGCGTTGCCGGCTTGAGCGGGTTCCCCGGGTGGAGCCGGAGGGAGTAGAGCCGGCCGAGCTCGTTCACCCCGTCGTCCGCGCCGGCGGACGAGCCGGTCGTGACGAAGAAGAACTCGTTTCGGTTGTGCGGGTTGAATGTGCCGTCCTCCGGGCGTACGAAGGTCATGGCGCCGGCGGCGTCGCTGGCCGCCTCGAGCTGGGTGTCCGTGAGGCTCTCGGCGTTGGGAATCTCGACCCATTCGCCGGTCACCGAGCCGCTCGTGAACGTCCTCTCGCTGTTGAGCCCCGGGTCGAGAGCACGAAGGACGTAGACCGTGCCGTTGTCGAGCCCGTTTCGGGCCAGAACCGACGCGTTCGCCGACCGGTCCTTGGTGCCGACATACATGTAGAGCTGGTTGTTCAACGTGGCCGGCCCGTCCTCGAGGGAGAAGATCACCGTGCGTGTGCCCTGGCCGGGCTGGACAACCGTGTTCTCCTTGGAGTAGCGGCCGAGCTTGGCCAGCGTGTGGAGCTCGTTGTCGAAGATCGCGACCGATAGGCCGCCGATGCCGTCAAAGGTGTCGGGGCTGGTCGACTCCTCGTTCGTCAAGTAAATCCGGCGGTCAAAGCCGTTGCTGGGGCCAGCCAGGAAGCCGGAGCAGAACCGCGCCAGTTGGCGGGGCATCTGCGCCTCGTTGCCGACCACCGGCGCCGGTCCCAGGAACGTGTTCTCGGCGAAGATCCAGTCGTACGCCCGCCGGCCTGCGACCGGGTCCCCGTCCTCATCGAGGATCCACTCCGACACGATCGCGCCCCGGTTCGGCGGTCCGCCCACGACCGGCTCGGACAGAGCCGTGAAGCCCAGCTCGTGATTCATGTACAGCGTGCTCGTCGCGTCGCCGTTGGGATGGGCACCGAGCCCGTCGGGGATCCCCACCATGCGGTACTGCTGGCCCGGTGCACCGTCCAGCAGGGGCACCCTGTCGTCGACGCTAAAGAGCGCCCTGAGTTCGTACTCGCTTCCGACCGGCTCGACGTAGGCCTTCACCGAGGTGGTGGCGACCACGGGGCCGGCCCCCGCCGCCGCGGCCAAGGCGGCGGCGCAAGCCGTGGCGACCAGGACGCGGCTCGTCCTGCGTGTGCGGTTCAGCATCGGGTCCTCCTTATCCCTTTGGCTCCCATGCCGAATCATGCGAGCTAGTGCAATCCAGGTGTCCGGACCACGATGAGCTCGGTGTCATCCGGCCGGTCGCGGGCCACCCAGCGCCCGTCGCTGAACGGGTAGTTGTTGTCGGCGTCGACGTCGAGCTCGACCTGGCCGTCCGGGATCGGCTGTCCGAGCGCGTCGGCGAACTCGTTTGGGGCCTGCAGCGTGGCCGCGACGGTGAACGTGCCCCGTCGTCGGACACCCGCTCGGGGCCAGCCATCTGCTTGATGGCATCCAGGAACCCGGAGGGATCGCCGCCCAGGCCGGATTCGAGCGGGGTCGGTCCCCCGCTCCCCCCGAGATAGATCATGACGGCGGTCATCACGGCCAACGACTCGTCGAGGCCTTCGGGAATCTCGATCTCGAGCTCGTCCGGGGTCACCCCGGGGGCACCAGCGATGGTGACCTCGTCAGCGAAGCCGGCCATCTCCTCCACGGCAGCGAGCATGTCCTCCCGCGAGAGCGGCGGGGCGGGGTACGAATCCCACTGCTCCCCCTCCAAAGCTGCGGCATCCTCGGCGAATCGGTTATAGACCGTGCCCCCGGCGAGGATCGACTCGTCGACCATGTCAAATCCGGTGTCGGTGACGGAGCGCCAACGGCCCTCGGACCACTCGCCGCTACCAGTCGATCGGGTAGTCGTCACGCCGCCACTTCCATCCGGGTCGCCGAACGACGTTACGTCTTCCGCCGCATAGGTGAAGCGGAAGCTCGTCGCCTCGCCCACAAACCGCTGCGCGCCGGCGAGGGCCTCCCCGGCGGTCCGAGGGTCGCGTTGGACCACCACGACGGCCGCAGCCACCGCGCCGACGACAACCACCACGATCGCCGCCAACAGCGATCGCCGACCGCGCCGTCGCGGGCGGCGGGCGCTCGGCGCCGCGGGGACCACCACGGCCGTCGTCTCGAGCGGCGGCGATTGATGCTCGGGCGCAGGCCACGAGCCAGGGGTGATCGGTCCTTCGGTCATGCCCGCCCTCCGCAACTGCTGGCGGAGCAACAGCTTATGCCCGCCCCAGCGGCGGAATGAGGCCGTGGATGAGCGCCAGCGAGTGTGGCCGGAGCCGCCACGTCCGACGCACGAAGGCCCTGATAGACCGCGCGTGCTGAGCAGCCCAACCCGCCTAACCCTCGTAGATTCAACATCGAGCGCGGGCAGCTGTGGCCCTCCGAACAGCCAGCGGCCGCGGCTCGTGCTGTGCGACATCGGCGCGCTACCGGCGGGTGGTACCGCTGACGTGCGCGACAACGACGGTTACCGCCGCGGAAGGGACCACTCTCACCGCGATCGCGGCGATCGACTCGGGGTCCTACGACCCCGACCGCGCGGACAACGTCGCGACGCTCGACACCACAGCGGGCCCGACATCGTCAGCGTGAGCTCGAACGTGGCGGGATCCCATCGGTCGGAACCGTCGACGCGGTGGATTACGACCCGAGGTCCCCGACCCGATCCCGGTGACTATCGCATTTCGCCGTCGAACGCCTACAGCCCAGTTGCTCGCCGACGGCCACAGGGCCGGCGCCCTTGCCGGTGCCTGCCTGTGCCCTCGCGGGTTTCGTTGCCTCTAGCGAGAACGTGTGACCTCGTGTGGCTGGCACGCCACCGTGAGCCCGGGCGAGGAGGGCACCGGAGGAGGTGCCGCCATCGCCCGACCCCGTAGACCCAGGTTCGGCAGTAGAGCTGTGGACAAGCTATGGACAAGTTGTGGACACGACCACCACGCTGGCGAACCGCTTGGAGGCGACCACCGAGGTCGACATGTCACCGAGCAACGAGCACTGGAGCATGCGGGGGTTCGTCCGGGAGGGCGTGTTGCACGGCAGGGGATTCGTCTGTGGGCAGCGACTCGGCCCAGGGGCTGCGGCAGCTGCTCGACATCTGGCATAGGCCCACAGGTAGTCGGTGAGCAGTCGCTGGGCAGCCGCCCGAGCCCCTTCCCGCGGTGGCGGGGAACAGGAGAATCCCGATCTCGAGACAGCCTCCTCGAGGCCCGGAGGTGGCGACCGGCTTCCAGACCACGATGCCGGCGAACGTCCCCGTCGGGCAGCGCCACGACGAGGAGCGAGTCGTCCCTGCCGAGGTAGCCGTCCTCGTCCCAACGCCGCCGGCCGGCTGGCGGTCGTGGACCCTGGGGTTGGCTGGGTTGTGGGTCACCCGCGGACGGCGACTCGGGCGGCGTGCTCGACGACCTGCTCGACCTGGACGGCTTGCATTGTGCCTGCGGACCCGGATTGCGGGGTCGACGGCCATCCGCGTGCGATCCCGGGGGCCTAACGTGGCGTTGTGAGGCCGGAGGACGCGAAGGCCGAGGTGATCGAGCACGCCGCGTCCCGGGCCCGCGAGCGCCTCGAGGCGCCCGAGGCCGAGGCGGTTGAGCGGTTCGTCACACTCTATTACGAGCACGCGGGTCCGGAGGACGTGGTGGACGTCGATCCGGCCGATCTGTACGGCGCGGCGCTCGCCCACTACCGGTTCGGCCAGCTGCGTGAGGCCGGCACGGCCGTCGCCCGCGTCTACACGCCTCGTGTCGCCGACCACGGCTGGCAGTCGACCCACACGGCGGTCGAGGTCGTCACCGACGACATGCCGTTCATCGTCGACTCGGTTCACATGGAGCTGTCGCGCCACGGTCTCGGGATACACCGCCTCGTCCACCCGATCGTCGACGGCGTCTCCTATGTGCACGTCGAGGTCGACCGCCAGAGCGATCCCGAGGTCGACGACGAGGTGGAGCGCGACCTGCTTCGGGTGCTGGGCGACGCGCGCGCCGCCGTGGAGGACTGGCAGCCCATGGTGACGGCCATGCGGAGGATCGCTGACGGCCTGCGCACCGATCCGCCCCCGGTCGACGCCGACGAGCTGGCCGAGATCGACGCCTTCCTGCGCTGGCTTGCCGACGGCAGCTTCACCTTCCTTGGCTACCGCGAGTACGACCTCGTGACCCGGGACGGCGATGACGCAATCGTGGCCGTGCCCGGCACCGGCCTCGGCATCCTCCGCCAGCACGAGGGCGCCGGCGCGTCGGAGGCCTTCACCAAGCTGCCACCCGAGATCCGCCGCCTCGCACGCGAGCGCAACCCGCTCGTCGTTACGAAGGCGAACACCCTCGCCACCGTCCACCGTCCGAGCTACCTCGACTACATCGGGGTCAAGCGCTTCGACGCCGCCGGCGAGGTGACCGGCGAACGCCGCTTCCTCGGTCTCTTCACCCAGGGCTTCTACAACTCGAGCCCCACCGGCATCCCGCTGTTGCGCCGCAAGGTGCAGCTGTTGATCGACCGCGCCGGGCTGCCACCGGGAGGCCACGACGAGAAGGATCTCGCCGCCATCCTCGAGACCTACCCGCGCGATGAGCTGCTCCAGGTCGACGACGGCGAGCTGTACGACACCGCGCTCGGCATCCTTCACCTGCAGGAGCGCAAACGGGTGCGGCTGTTCCCGCGGCGCGACCGGTTCGGGCGCTTCTTCTCCTGCCTCGTCTTCCTCCCGCGGGAGCGGTACAACACCGACACACGCGTCGAGCTCCAGCGGATCCTCGTCGAGGCGTTCCACGGTGAGCGCATTGAGCACCAGGCCCGGGTGTCGGCGTCGGTGCTCGCCCGACTCCACTTCGTGGTGCACGTCGACCCCGCCGATCAACCCGCCGTCGACCTGGCGCGCCTCGAGGAGAGGCTCGCCGCCGCGGTGCGAAACTGGTCCGACGACCTGCACGACAGCCTTGTCGATGAGCACGGCGAGGAGCGCGGCGTCGCCCGATACCGGCGCTACCGCGAGGCCTTCCGCGCCGGGTACCGGGCCGACAACCTGCCGCGGGTCGCGGTCGATGACATCGAACGGCTCGAGGCGCTCGGCGACGACGACATCGGCATGCATCTCTACCGGCCGCTCGAGGAGAGTCGGGGCGCGGCGCGCTTCAAGCTGTACCGCTCGGGCCGGCCGGTCCTCGTGTCCGACGTGTTGCCGCTCCTCGAGAACCTCGGCGTGCGGGTCGCCGACCAGCGTCCGCACACGATCCGGCCCGAAGGTTCCGATCCCACCTGGATCTACGACTTCGGCGTTCAATGTGAGGAGTTCGGCGACCTCGACCTCACGGCACCGCTGTTCCAGGAGGCGTTCGCCCGGGTGTGGCGGGGAGATATGGAGAACGACGGGTTCAACCGCCTGGTGCTGCTCGCCCGGCTGCCCTGGCGCGACGTCACCGTGCTGCGGGCCTACACGAAGTACCTGCGCCAAGCGGGCACGAGGTTCAGTCCGGACTACGTCGAAGCGGCGGTGGCCGCGCACCCCGACATCGCCACACTGCTCGTCACGCTGTTCCACGTGCGCTTCGACCCGGGCGCCGGCGACGACCGCGACGCGCGCGCCGCCGAGCTGGTGGCACAGATCGAGGCCGCGCTCGACGACGTCGCCAGCCTCGACGAGGACCGCATCCTGCGCAGTCTGCTCGCCATCGTGCGTGCCACCCTGCGCACGACCTTCTTCCAAGCGGCGATGTCGGGCGCCGGGCCCAAGGCGCACCTGTCGCTCAAGCTCGACCCACGCAGCCTCCCCGACCTGCCCTTGCCCCGGCCGATGTACGAGATCTTCGTGTACGCGCCCTCGGTCGAGGGCGTCCACCTGCGGGGAGGGCCGGTCGCCCGGGGCGGCATCCGGTCGTCCGATCGCCGCCAGGACTTCCGCACCGAGATCCTGGGGCTCATGAAGGCCCAGATGGTGAAGAACGCCGTCATTGTGCCAGTGGGCGCCAAAGGCGGGTTCGTCGTCAAGCAACCGCCGGCCGAGCGGTCCCGGCTCGCCGCCGAGGTCGAGCGCTGCTACCGGACGTTCATCTCGGGGCTGCTCGACCTCACCGACAACCGCCGTGGCGCCGAGGTCGTGCCGCCACCCGACGTCGTCCGCTACGACGGCGACGACCCCTACCTCGTCGTCGCCGCCGACAAGGGCACCGCCGCGTTCTCCGACATCGCCAACGAGGTCGCCGCAGGCTACGGGTTCTGGCTCGGCGACGCGTTCGCGTCGGGCGGGTCGGCGGGCTACGACCACAAGAAGATGGGCATCACCGCCCGGGGTGCCTGGGAGTCGGTGAAGCGCCACTTCCGTGACCTCGGCATCGACGTGGCGACCACCGCGGTGACCGCGATCGGCATCGGCGACATGTCGGGCGACGTGTTCGGCAACGGCATGCTCCTGTCGCGCCACCTGAAGCTCGTGGCCGCGTTCAACCACCTCCACGTCTTCGTCGACCCCGACCCCGATCCCGAGGCGAGCTTCCATGAGCGTCAGCGCCTGTTCGAGCTGCCCCGGTCGACCTGGGCCGACTACGACGCGGCGCTGCTGTCGCGGGGAGGCGGCGTGTACCCGCGGAGCGCCAAGTCGATCGCCGTCACACCCGAGGTGAGGGGGGTGCTCGGCCTCGACCCCGGGGTCGAGGCGCTGCCGCCCAACGACCTCATCCGCGCCATCCTGCGGGCGCCGGTCGACCTGCTGTGGAACGGCGGCATCGGCACCTACGTCAAGGCCAGCAGCGAGACGCACGCCGACGTCGGCGACAAGGCCAACGACGGCGTGCGCGTCGACGCGACCGACCTGCGCTGCCGGGTCGTCGGCGAGGGCGGCAACCTCGGGTTCACGCAGCAGGCCCGCATCCAGCTCGCCCGCGCCGGCGGGCGCATCAACACCGACGCCATCGACAACTCGGCGGGGGTCGATTGCTCCGACCACGAGGTCAACATCAAGATTCTCGTGGACGCGGTGGTCGCCGACGGCGACCTGACCCGCAAGCAGCGTGACGCGCTGCTTGCCGGGATGACCGACGAGGTCGCCGCCCTGGTGCTGGCCGACAACGAGGGCCAGACGCAGGCGCTCGCCAACGCCGTGGCGCAGGCGGCATCGCTGGTCGATGTGCACGCCCGCTACACCCGCTGGCTCGAGCAGGAGGGCAGCCTCGACCGTGCCGTCGAGTTCCTGCCGACCGACGAGGAGTACGTCGAGCGCAAGGCGCACGGCGAGGGCCTCACCGCGCCGGAGTTCGCCGTGCTGCTGGCCTACACCAAGAACACGCTCGAGCAGCGGCTGCTGGAGAGCGACATGCCCGACGACCCCTTCCTCACCCGCGAGCTCGTGCGGTACTTCCCCTCGACGCTGCGCGAGCGGTTCGCGAGCGAGATCGAGCACCACCGGCTCCGCCGCCAGATCGTGGCCACGACGGTCGTGTCCGACATGGTCGACCGCCAGGGCATCACCTACGCCTACCGGCTCGCCGACGAGACCGGCGCCCACCTGGCCGACACGGCACGGGCGTTCGTCGTGGCTCGCGAGGTCTTCGACATGGCGGCCCTGTGGAGCGCGGTGCGGGCGCTCGACAACGTCGTGCCGGCCGCCGCGCAGACGCGGCTGCTGCTCGAGGGGCGCAAGCTGGTCGAGCGGGCGACCCGATGGCTCCTCCGGCACCGTCGGGCGCCCATCGACGTGAGCGCCACGGTGGCCCGGCTGGCCCCCGGTGCCGAGGCGGTCGCTGCACTGCTGCCCGGGGTCCTGTCACCCGACGGGCACCGGGTGCACCGTGCGTTGGCGGCCGAGCTGGTGGGCGACGGCGTGCCCGGCGAGCTCGCCGGTCGGGTGGCGGGGTTCGAGGAGCTGTTCTCGGCGCTGGACATCGTCGATGTCGCCAACGCCCGTAACCATCCTGTCGACGCGGTGGCCGCCACCTACTTCTCGCTCGAGGACCGCCTCGAGCTGCGGTGGCTGCGGGACCGCGTGAACGAGCTGCCCCGCGACAACCGGTGGCAGACCCTTGCCCGCCTGGCGCTCCGCGACGACCTCTACGGCCAGATCCGCGACATCACCGCAGAGGCGCTCGTCTGCGACGGCAGCGACAGGTGGCTCGACCGCAAGGCGGCTGCCGTCGCGCGCGTCCGCCAGGTGCTCGCCGACATCCGGGCCGCGGGCACGTTCGACCTCGCCACCCTCTCGGTCGCCCTGCGCGAGACCCAGGCTCTGGTCACCCCTGACCTCCTGACCGGCCGCCCGCGCTCCTGACCAGGCGCCCGCTCGCCACGTCGTCGAGGCGTGGGTGCTCACCGAGCGTGCATCCGGCACCCGGCTGGCCTACCACGGCGAGATGGGCGCCGACCTGTGGTGGCTCGCCGGCAGGACAGGGGAGAACGGGGCAACGTGGGGGCAAATGGGTCATCCAGAACGCCTCCCACCTCGCCCCGCCGGTCGAGGGGAAGGTCTCCTCGCCCGGGAGGGAGAAGCGACCTCTGGCGTGTCGACGCCCAGCAGCCCGGTGTTGAGGAAGCTGTTCGGTTGCCCGATGGAGAGCAACGCCATGACCGCTCGGGTCTCCCCGGAGCGCATCTCTGGCCCGTTGTCGGACACGGCGAGCAGGACCGGGGCGGCGGCTCGTCGACGTCGACGTCGTCGGGTCGATCGAGACGCCACTCGAGCCCGGCGAGGAGACCCTCGGCCTCGAGCCCGGCGAGGAACACGACCTTGACCTGGGTCCCGGTCGCCTCGGCGCAGAGCAGGCTAGCGATCCACCTGCGGGAGACGATGTCGACGATGCCGTATACGATCGGGGCAGCGGCACACGCCGAGAAGTGCGAGGCGTCCCAGCACCACAGCTGGTTCGGGCGCCACTCGACCCAGTCGGGCCACGGTTTCTTCGTCGAGCGTGGCGGCCGGGGAACGCCCTGCAGCGCATGGCCGTTCCGGGCCAGGACCCGGTGCAGCGTCGAGGGCGACACCCACACCCGCTCGGTGTAGGAACCGCGGTGGGCGAGCTTGCGATGCGACAGATCGACGGGACCCCACTCCTCGAACAGGGCCAGGATCTGGGCCTCCTCCCCAGGCCAGCAGCCCATGGATCGGGTGCCCGCCCGGCGCCGCGTCGTCGAGGCGGTCTGCGGCCCGGCGGTGCCGCCACCGCCACGCCCGTTGGCGGTCCAGCTCGAGCACTCCACAGATCCGCCCCAGCGTCCAACCCGGCTTCACGGCATCGTCGATCAGGTCCAACACGACGGTCTTGGCGGCGCTGTCGACTCGTGCCGGGATCGGGCCGCTCAACCCCAGGCCGCCTTTCCCCGAAGGGCCGCCAGCCCGATCGCCTGTTCCACGATCGTGGCCGACAGTCGCTCGACCTCGGCCTGCAAACCGGCCAGCTCGGATGCTTCGGCCCGGTTCGCCTTGGGCCGACCCGGCCGCGACGCCGCCAGGGCGGCGATCGCTCCATCGCGAGCGGTCTTGCGCAACGTCATGACCGTCGAGCGGTCCACGCCCGCCTCCGCCGCTGCGGCCGCCGTCCTCAACTGGCCCGTCAGCATCCGCTGCCACAGGTCGTACTTCTGCTCCGCGGTAAGAAACCGCTTCGCTCGACGCGGTGAGGACATGATCGCAGGGCCTCCCGTAGACCCGGCAGACCCGCCCACCTGTGGTCTGAAACCAAGCGGACCCTGTCGCGCGAAGTCAGCGGCAACCCATGGGGACAGCGGCTGACCGCGCTTGTGGACGGGTCGCGATCCGCGGCGGGCGGTGATGCCGGGTTGCCCGCCGCTTGGATGGGCCATACGCCGTGGCGCATTCCCGATTCATGTGGGGTCAGTCGGATTGGATGGTGACGCTGATCTGATCGAGGCCTGGCTGCCCGAGATGACCCGGACCAGCGAGTTGGTCTCGCAGGTGGTGTTCAGGTCAGCCGTGACGACCCCGCCCTCGTTGAGGTTGCTGCAGGTGAGGGTGAGGGTGACCTCCTCGTTGGGCTCGAGCGTGGGGTCGGTCAGCGGCAGCGGGCTACCCGGCACGGCCGGCACCGCCCACCCAGAGGCGACCGTGTTTGCCCCGGGCGTGGTCGCCGACCCGCCACCGCCCATCGACGAGCGGGTGCGCCTTGTCGAGCAACGGGTGGCCGCGCCGCATTAGCAGCTCGACGGATTGCCGGCCGAACTGAAGCAGCTGCGGCCGAGGTCGGGGCGGCCGGGGAGCAGCCAAAGGACCTTCGGCATCGGCATCACCCCCGAACGCGAGTGTCAACACGAGCGTGCCGCAGTCCTCGATGCCCCGATGGAAGGTCGGGTAGGCGCAAATCATCTGGCGGAGCCGCTCGACCGGGACCCGTGCGTGCACCGCCAGGGTCAGGCCGCCGAGGATCTCGCCGCCGGTGGGGGCCATCGCGGTGGCCCCCACCAGGACACCCTGCTCGGTGTCCTCGACCACCATGATCACGCCGTCGTTGCCGGTCTTGTGGATCCATCCACGGGCGGTGCGCGGCACCTGGGCGACACCGGTCCGCACGGCGATGCCCGCCTCCCGGGCCTGGGCCTCGGTGAGGCCGACGGCGCCGATCTCGGGGTCGGTGAAGGTGACCCGGGGCAGCGCTCAGTAGTCGGCAGGCGCATGGTCCTGACCCAGGATGTCGGCCACGGCGATCGGGGACTGGTACATGGCCACGTGTGTGAACGCGCCCTTGCCGGTGATGTCGCCCACCGCCCACACCCCCTCGGAGACGCGCAGATCGTCGTCCACCGGCACCCTCCGCTGGGACTCGTCCAGGCCGACCGCCCCCAGCCCGACCGCGGACAGATCCGCCCGGCGCCCGGTGGCGACCAGCAACTGGGCCGCGCCCAGGCGGGTCCCGTCCTCGAGGCCCACGGCGAGGCGCGCGCCACCCAGCTTCGACACCGACCCGCTGCTCTCGGGAGACGACCTGGTGCGAGATCGCTACCAGCTCGCCGCCACCGTGACCGGCACGGTGGCGTTCGCTTGGCTCGACGTTTGGCGCGCCGCCCGCGACGCCGGTGACGACACCGGAGTCGAAGAGTCAGTCGACGCGATGGCGACCTCGCACGACTGGGCGATCCTGCAGGAGATCGCGCCCGAAGGGGGCTGGTCAGACGAGGTGTGGATATACGCCGACGCGATGCCGACCGACGGCCCGCTGATGAGCGGTACACCGACGGTCAGCGAGAGCTACCGCCAAGCGCTGGGGTGCACGAGCCGAGCCGGCGAGATCGACGAGTGACCGGGGCGAGGCCCCGAGGGCGGATGGCCGACAACGACGCCGTTTTCACGACCGTCGTCTGCCTGGTGCTGGCGGCCAAGCTCGTCGGCAACGCCATTGCCGGCCTGTCGGACTGAGCCGATGCCGGTGCCGCAGTTCACCTCGCTCGGCGGCTACCGGCGCCAGTGGCCGAGCCACGACGCCGTGGCCGGGCTGACCGTGTGGGCGATGCTGGTCCCAGACACGTTGGCCTACGCCTCGATCGCCGGAGTGTCGCCGGTCGTTGGCCTCTACGCCGCGCCACCTCGCTCATCTGGTACGCCGCCTTCGGGAGCTCGCGGCATCTGATCACCGGACGGATGTCCGCCACCGCTGCCCTCTCAGCCGCCGCGGCCGGCTCCACGATCGAGTTTAAAGGCCGTGCGCGTTCTCGGAACCGAGCGCTCGGGGCGCTGTGCTCTCCAACGCTTTCGGAGTGATCGTCACGTGCGGCCCTGCGGTCGTCGCCAGCTAGTGCTCGGTGTCCGCGAGGTCGGCGGACCACAGGTGGCAGCCATCCGCTTCGTCGCCGACCGTGTGGGTTGCGTACCACAGCCGGAGGCTCCCATCGTGCAGGTGGAGCACGCTCGGACTCCGCAGCCGATCGTGGTCAGGATCGGGGTACCCGGGGCTGAGGGTCGTGCCCCGCCGGTCCCAGGTCACACCGTCGTGGGAGGTGGCCATGTCGATGGTGGCCCGAGTGCCGTCGTCGCTGACATAGAACATGGCGAGGTGCCGTTGGCGCATCAGGACCCAGGGCTCAGAGAGGGCCAGCTCGTCGCGAGTGGGGTCGAGGACCGTTCCGACGCGGTCCCATGACGCTCCGTTGGGGGACACGGCGGCCAGGATTGCTGCCCGCCGACCGTTGTCGGTTCCGTCGTAGCCCGCGTAGAAGAGCCACCAGCGTTCGCTCGTCACGATGAGGCAGGGATGGGTAGCGCCACGCGCGTCGGGCTCCCCTCGCTGCATGAACGTGCCCTGGGCTGCCCATCGGTGGCCGTCGTCGGAGGAGGCCATGTGGAGACGGGTGTCGGCCCCGTCGGACCCGGCGTAGGCCATCAGGAACCCCACGGGCGTGCGGACCACAGACGGCGCTTCGACTCCGAAGGCGTCGCTTTCCCCGCAGGAGCCCGCGTCGACGCTGATCCCCAGCCGCTCCCAGGACTGCCCTGGTGGCTGCACTGCCTCGAGGATCCGCCCGGTCGAGCCGTCGTGGCCCGAATACCACATCCGTAGCGTTCCATCGTCCTCTTCGAGGACCGACGGCCGGAACGCCCGGAGGCGGTCGAGGTCGGCCAAAGCTCCCGACACGGGGAGGACCTCGCGGTGGCACGTCCAGGACACGGTCGTGGTCAACGTACCAGCAGGGCGGTCCGTTGCCGTGCGGGCGTGGGCACGACAGTGTGATCCGCCGCGTGGCCGCCGCGAACGGCTTCGGTCGGCATGCCGAGCGCCTCACCTCTGCGCGCCGCAGCAGCGCGCGTACGACCCTCGGGCGCGTCGTGCGCGGACGTCGTCGGTCACGGCAGAGACGCATGACAGGGCCGCCTGTCCGGTCGGGCAGGCGCGGGCGCTGGCGCTGTAGGTACGCGACGACGGTCTCGATCGTCGTCCGGGTGTGGCCGCGCTCCGCCAGGTAGCTGGGCACGTCGAGCGCGGCGTCCCCTTCGTCGCTCGCGGCGAGGACGTCTGCGACGACGTCCGCGACGGTGAGCGCAGGGAACTCGGGGACTGGCCGGACGAGCAGCCGTGCGTCCCGCTAGGGCCGTAGGCGGAACAGATCGTCGTCTGCCATCGAAGCCTCGACTGAACTCGTCATGGTCGCCTCCTCGTGTCGGCTCAGAAGAGGCGACGTAAAACACAAGCCACGGCTGAGAAACACGAAGCGACCTTCCAACGGCTCGACCCGACGGTATGGGCCTGCGGCGCCACCGCCTCCTGGCGACCCGAAGAGCTGACGTCCGTCGAAGCGAGCGTGTCATGGAATGGGCGAACCGCCGGCGCGAGGCCGCCGGTTCGCCAGATCCAAGGATGCGTGAAGCTCAGTGGTGATCGGCGCCTCGACAGCCGTGCTGCCCTATCCCGGTGATCGGTTCACGCGATCTCTCGAGCGCGGCTCGTTCGACCCCGCCGCCATGCCCGTCACTCAATGGCTCGACGACGACGTTCCGATGGTCGACAGCGATCAGTGGTGCCTCGTCGTGGCGGGGTGGCCCTGGTCGCTGGCCGAGCGAGTTGGTGGCCGAGCACGGCCGCGAGCTGTCGGCCACGCTGGACTGCACCGGCGGCTGGTACGCCCACCAACGCTGGTCGGGCGGGCCGCTGGACCGGCTTCTCGCTGTCTCCGAGGCCGAAGCAGGACACAGCCTGGACGTCCGGTCCCTGACTGGCTACTCCCGGCGCCTGCCTGGCCCGGACGCCGGGCGGCTCGTCGTTGCCACCGCGGTCGGCGGTCGGCCGCTGTCGGCCGGCCACGGCGCGCCCGCCCGGCTTGTCGCCCCCGGTCGCCGGGGCTTCTGGTGGGTGAAGTGGCTGGCCTCGATCGAACCGTCGGACACCCCCTGGTGGTGGCAGCCCCCGTTCCCGTTTACCTGACCATCGAGTGCAGTGGCCACGGCGGCCGGATCGAGTCGAGCTCGCGTCACCTCAGCAAGCCAAGGCCATCGGGAGGTGGTGGAGCCGTTACTGCCCATCGACACGGAACAGGTGGCTTGGTCCTGGAAGCGTTTCCCTGCTCGCACCGTTGAGCCGGGGTCGGCTTGGTGAGTGGCGGTTCGTCAGCTGCCGGCCATTCTGTTGGGACGCCAGAACGTCGCCAAGTAGGCGACGGTTCCGCCGATGCCGATGGCTGCCGCGGTAGCGAGTGCCTGGCTCGGCTCGAACGGGAACGCCACGTCGAACGCGTTGTCGAGCGACCACTCCCCGGGGCCGAGTGCGCCCAGCGCGAGCGCGAGCACCGCCAAGGTGCCCACATACTCCCAACCCTCGGTCGGACGAGCCGTGATGAAGAACCCCTTGTCGCGGTGGTTGGTCAGCAAAGCGACGAGCATGAGCGACGCCACGGCGCCGTAAGCGACTGGCGTGAGGAGTCCTAGCACGAGCAACGGCGCAACGCCGACCTCGCTCCAGGTCAGTAGCCCTGCCTGGAGGGGACCGTTGGACAGACCGAGGGAGCTGAGCCAGTTCGCCATCCCCGGACCCGATCGCAGCGCTCGAACGTGGTTCAGGCCATGGGCAGCCATGACGGCGCCCACCCACACGCGTCCCCCCAGTAGCGCCAGATTCACGGCATTCGACATCTCGGACCTCCTCGCGACCGGGTGCCAACGTACGACGCATTTCGGGCTCTCCTGATGGGGATGTGGGTCACGCGGCGGCCTGAAGAGCGGCCCGTTCGTGGGGCAATCGCAGGGTGATGGGCCCGGCCCGGGCATGACCAAGGCGAGCGGCGTCGGCGGAGTGGAACCCGTAGGCCCGACGAACGATGACACGAACCTTGGTGCGGACCGGTAGGCCCCGCCCAGGACCGACACACAGAATAGGTGCGAACATCGGCCCGACGCCCCGAGACCATCACCGGAACGGCGCTACTGCCACGTCCGACAGCGCGTCGGGAGGAGCGCATAACGACCGATCCGGGGCGCCGTGACGGAACCGACCTGGATGGGTGTCGCGGCCACGCTCAGTGAGATCGGGTCAGAGGGGCCGCGAGGTGCGAGGTCACCAAATCGGGTGCGGTCGTCGAGTGGCACAGGTCCCGCGGGCACTTGCTGTCCACCACCCAGAGATCGGCGATAGCGCACGCGTCGGCCCCTTCTCCAGAGCGAGGGCATGACGAACATCGATGCCAACAGGATCGCGACAGCTTCATCGACGGGTCGTAGCCGGAGACGCCCGGGATGCGGTCGACGCCTATTTGAGCAAGCACCCGTGAAACGCAACCGACCCGCAACGAGATCGAGGCGCTGCTGGACCGTTGCGCCCCGGCCTTGGGACGGAGCTCTCGACCACATCGCCGGCTGTTATGGCCACACCACCGGCGCAGAAGCGTGCTGGGTGCGGAAGATGATCGCTTCGTTCGGCTGCACGGTCAGCGCCGCACCCCGCGTGCCGTTGTGGTCTCGGTGGGCGCTGTCCGTTGAAAAGACGGTGGTGCGCCCGCCCTGGGGTGGGAGTGTGACCGGGTCGGTACCGCCGTTCATGACGACCACGACAGCGCCCCGGCGGTATGCGATGACTGGCCCCGTCCGTAGCCACTCGATCGGTCCGTCGGCTTGTGCGGCAAGCTCC
>DASSDH010000070.1:0-21682 GCA_035697245.1 Jiangellaceae bacterium | reverse complement strand
CCGTCACGTGCGCACTCCTTGGTCGGCTGCCGCGGAGCCTAGCCGCACCAGGTCGTCGCGGCACCGACGCTCGAGATCCGCCAGTTCGGCGAGCGTGCGCTCGATGTCGGAGCGGCGTTGCTCCAACTCCGAGCGGCGGACAGTGATCTGGTCGAGCAGGTAGGTGAGCTGGCCGGTCTCACCGGTGTCGGCGTCGTACATGCCGACGATCTTCTTGATCTCTTCGAGCGGGAAACCCAAGCGCTTGCCACGCAGGACGAGCTCCAGGCGGACCCGGTCACCGCTGTGGAAAACGCGCTGCAGGCCCCGCCGCTCGGGTTGGAGCAGGCCGTGCTCCTCGTAGAAGCGCAGGGTGCGTGCGGTGACGCCGAACTCCCGAGCCAGTTCGGCAATCGTCCAAGTCCGGGTGTCCATGCGGTGCAGTTGTCCCCTTCCGACGCAGGTTGCGCAACACCGCCGACTTGGCTTACCTTAACGTAAACGTCAAGCTGCCGTCGCCCACCACCAGGCGAGTACGTACTTCACCAGGCTTGCCGGCCTCGTGGTGTACGGGCAGGGGTGGTGAACGTGGTCATTCCGGTGGCGCCGCAAGCAGCTCTGGAGGGCTACGGATGAATTTCGACCTCTCGCCAGACCACGAGACGTTCCGCAAGGTCGTCCGCCAGTTCGCCGAGGCGGAGATCACCCCACACGCCGCCCGCTGGGACCAGGAGCATCACTTTCCGGTCGAGATCATGCCCGCACTGGGCGAGCTGGGGATATTCGGGCTGACCGCGTCAGAGGAGTACGGCGGCGCTGGCGGCGACTTCACCAGCCTCTGTGTTGCCATCGAGGAGATCGGCCGCGTCGACCAGTCGATCGGCATCACGATCGAGGCAGCGGTCGGCCTCGGCATCAACCCGATCCTGACCTATGGAACCGAAGAGCAAAAGCAGCGCTGGCTTCCCGATCTGGTCACGGGCCGAGCGCTCTCCGCGTTCGGGCTGACCGAGCCCGGGGCGGGATCCGACGCCGGTGCGACGGCAACCCGAGCGGTCCTCGACGACGGCGAATGGGTCATCGACGGCGCCAAGCAGTTCATCACCAACTCCGGGACTTCCATCACGTCATGCGTGACGGTGACGGCCCGGACCGGCACGCTGCCCGACGGCCGGGCCGAGGTGTCGACGATCATCGTTCCGACCGGAACGCCCGGGTTCGCCGTCGGGCCCGCCTACGACAAGCTCGGCTGGCACGCATCCGACACACACCCGCTCACCTTCACCGGCTGCCGCGTCCCGGCGGACCACCTCCTCGGGGAGCGAGGTCGGGGCTTTGCCCAGTTCCTGGCCACCCTGGACGACGGTCGGATCGCGATTGCCGCCCTCGCCGTCGGCTGCATCCAAGCGATGCTCGACCAGTCAGTGGCCTATGCCAACGACCGCATCGCATTCGGGGTGCCCATCGGCAGTAAGCAAGGCGTGGCCTTCCAGATCGCCGACATCAAGGTCATGGCAGACGCTGCCCGGCAGCTGACATACCGCGCAGCCGCCTTGCGGGACGCCGGGCGGCCGCACGCTGAGATCAAGCAGGCGGCAGCGGTCGCCAAGGTCTTTGCCACCGAGTCGGCGGTGACTGCCACTCGCATCGCGGCGCAGGTGCACGGCGGCTACGGCTTCATGGAGGAGTATCCAGTCGCACGTTTCTACCGCGACGCCAAGGTGCTCGAGATCGGCGAAGGCACCAGCGAGGTGCAGCGCATGCTCATCGGACGCAGCCTCGGCCTTCCCGTCGAGTAAGTTCGAAACTCGTGGCCACTCACGACCACTTCAAGGACGTCGCGACGGCGCGCGAGGCGACGCTGGCACCCACCGAACAAGCGGCTGCCAAGCTCGCCGCGCAGGGCAAGCTCTACGTGCGGGACCGGCTCGCGCTGCTGTTCGACGAGGGCACGTTCGTCGAGGACGGACAACTGGCGAATGCTCGAGCGACCGGCCTGCCCGCCGACGGGGTCGTCACCGGCCGAGGGCTCGTTGACGGCCGGCCGGCCCTGGTCGTCGCGAACGATCCGACCGTCAAGGCCGGATCGTGGGGAGCGCGGACGGTCGAGAAGATCGTGCGAATCACCGAGGTCGCGCTTCGAGACGAGCTGCCGGTGTTCTGGTTCATCGACAGCGCCGGTGCGCGGATCACCGACCAGGTCGACCTCTTTCCGGGCCGGCGGGGTGCCGGGCGGATCTTCCACAACCAGGTCGCCCTGTCCGGCAAGGTGCCGCAGATCTGCTGCCTGTTCGGCCCGAGCGCCGCGGGCGGCGCCTATATCCCGTCGTTCTGCGACGTGGTTTTCATGGTGGAGGGCAACGCCTCGATGTATCTCGGCTCGCCGCGAATGGCCGAGATGGTCGTCGGGGAGAAGGTCACGCTCGAGGAGATGGGTGGAGCCCGCATGCACGTCACGGTGTCCGGCTGCGGTGACAACCTCGCCGCTGACGACGCCGACGCGATCGAGCTGGCCAAGACCTACTTCTCCTTTGTGCCCAGCTCCTGGCGCGCGGCACCCCCTTCGTACAAACCTGCGAACCCGGCGCGCGAGTTCACTCGAGACCTGGTGCCGGTCGAGGAGTCGGTCGGTTACGACATCCGGGACGTGATCGAGACGCTCTTCGACGAGGGCTCGTTCTTCGAGATCAAGCCGCTGTTCGCGCCGGAGCTCGTGACGGGCTTCGCGCTGCTCGAAGGTCAGGTCGTGGGCGTCGTTGCCAACCAGCCGGCCGTGAAGGGCGGAGTGCTCTTCGTGGACTCCGCAGACAAGGCAGCGCGGTTCATCTGGCTGTGTGACGCCTTCAACATCCCGCTGGTCTACCTGGCCGACGTGCCCGGCTTCATGATCGGCTCCGAGGTGGAACGACAGGGCATCATCCGGCACGGCGCAAAGATGATCACAGCGGTGGCGGAGGCCACCGTGCCGACCGTGTCCGTGATCGTGCGCAAGGCCTATGGTGCCGGCCTGTACGCGATGTGCGGGCCCGGCTTCGGCCCGGATGCCTGCTTGGCCCTGCCGACGGCGAAAATCGCTGTCATGGGACCGGAGGCCGCCGTCAACGCGGTCTATTTCAACAAGATCGCTGCGATCGAGGACGAGGAAGAACGAACGGCATATGTGGAAGGCCTGCGCGAGGAGTACGAGGCCGACATCGACATCCTGCGGCTGGCCTCCGACCTCGTCATCGACGCCGTCGTGGAGCCGGAATCACTGCGAGACGAGCTGGTGGCCCGACTGGCCGCCGCGGCGACCCGGGACCGTTCGTTCTCTGATCGACGCCACGGCATCCCGCCCGTCTAGGAGTCGTCGGCCGGGCTTGGGCACGGAGCCGCTAAGGCTGCTTCACCCACAATGCGGTCCACGAGACGCCCAGGTCGGCCAGCAGGCGCCTGAGCACGGTAAGCGACAGCCCGACGACGTTGGCCGGGTCACCCGCGATCCGTTCGACGAATGCGCCGCCGAGTCCGTCGATGGTGAAGGCGCCGGCGACGTCCAGCGGCTCACCGGTTGCAACGTATGCCGCGATCTCGTTATCGGTGATATCGGCGAAGTGAACGGTCGTCGAAGCCACTGCTGCGCGGCTCGGAGAAGACGAGTCCCGGCGGTCGATGACCCAGTGACCGGTATGTAGAACCCCGGATCGCCCGCGCATTCGCGACCAACGTTGTACCGCCTCATCCGGACCCGCCGGCTTGCCGTAGCCGGTGCCGTCGAGCTCGAGGACGGAGTCACAGCCGAGCACCACCAGACCCACGACGCCGGCGGCGACCGCTTCCGCTTTTGCGCGCGCCAGTTCCAGTGCTTCCGCCGGCGGCGACAGTGCGCCGCGCTCGGCTCGGAGGTAATCCCGTACGGAACGTTCGTCGACATCCGACGGCTTGACCACCGGCTCGATGCCGGCTGCGCGCAGGATGCGGAGCCGGGCAGGGGAGGCAGACGCGAGTAGCAGGCGGGTCTCGGTCACAGCCGGGCCAGGGCGTCCTGGAGCGGGTCCAGGCCGAGGGCACCCAGATCGAGCGCGGCCCGGTGGAACTCCTTCAGGTCGAAGGCGTCGCCGTTGCGCCGCCGCACGTCGTCGCGGGCCGTCAGCCAGATGCGCTCCCCGACCTTGTACGACGGCGCCTGCCCCGGCCAGCCCAGGTATCGGTCGAGCTCGAAGCTGAGATTCTCCTCGGGCAGCCGGGTGTGCCGGCGCAAGAACGTATGCGCAGACTCCGGAGTCCACCGGCCGGGTGCCAGCGCGTCTTGGGCCACGAGCTGGTCCGGGACGTCCAGCTCGAGGTGAATACCGATGTCAACGACGACGCGGGCCGCACGGAACGTCTGGGCGTCCAGCATGCCGAGCCGGTCACCTGGGTCGTCGAGGAAGCCAAGATCGGCCATCAGCCGCTCGGCGTAGAGGGCCCAGCCCTCGCCGTGACCAGAGACCCAGCACAGCAGCCGTTGCCAGCGATTGAGCACCTCTCGGCGGTAGACCGCCTGCGCTACCTGCAGATGATGTCCGGGCACGCCTTCGTGGAAGACGGTTGTGGTCTCCTTCCAGGTGGAGAAGTCCGCGACGCCTTCGGGCACCGACCACCACATGCGGCCGGGCCGGGAGAAATCCTCACTTGGACCGGTGTAGTAGATGCCCCCGTCCTTCGTCGGGGCGATCCGGCATTCGAGCGTGCGGATCGGCTCCGGGATGTCGAAATGCACGTCGGCGACCTCGGCGATGGTCCGGTCCGACAACTCCTGCATCCACTCCTGCAGGCCGGTGGTTCCGTGGATGCGCCGTGCGGAGTCGGCCTCCAGGGCAGCCACGGCGTCCGTGATCGTGCCAGCCGGGACGATCGCCGCGGCAACCTTGGCAGCCTCCGCCTCGATCCGGTTCAGCTCCTCCAGGCCCCAGGCATAGGTCTCGTCGAGATCGATCGTCGCGCCGAGGAAGTAACGGCTTGCGATGGCGTAGCGGTCGCGGCCGACCGGGTCGTGCTCCATCGCGACCGGGGCCACCTCGTCGATCAGGAAAAGGGCGAAGTCCTGAAAGGCCTGCGCCGCCGCCGACGCCCCGGTATCGAGCTCAGACCGCAGCCCCTCGGGGCCGGGCGCGACCAGCTCGGTGAAGAAACCGGCAGCATTGCGTTTGGCCTGCTTGGCGACGGCGAGGACCTGCCGGCGTCGAGGCGGCAGCCCTGCAGCGATGTCGGACTCCATCGTCTGCCGGTAGGCCATGACCGCGCCCGGCAGGTCGCGCAACCGTGCTGCGACGTTGTGCCAGTGCTCCTCGGTTTCCAGCGGCATCAGGTCGTACACCTGGCGGGTCCAGTGCCACGGAGTCTCGAGGACATTGAGCGAGCGGTCCAGGCCGGCGTCGTGCATCTCGATCTCGAGTGTCAACCGCTCCTGCATGGCCGCACCGGCCACCCGCTCCCGCTCGTCCCGCGCAGCGGCGGTTTCCAATTCACGAAGCGTGCTACGGGCCAGCTCCACTCGCTCCGCGAAGCCAGCCGGGGACAGATCGGTCGTCTCTGCGTCGTGCCCGGGGATGCCTGCGAAGGTGGCAGTGAACGGGTCCTGAGCAGCGTATGCCTCGACGTAGTCCTCGGCGATCGCGTCGACGGTGCGGGAGCTGTCAGTCACGAACCTCGACCCTAGACCACCGGCCCGAACCCGCAATGCGGGTCAGCGTGGCAGGACGCTGTTACGCCAGGTGGAAGGACCAGGGGGTGGCTGCGTTCCGACCGATCGCCAGTATGCCGACCACGTCGTCGGCCGATCCCCGGGCTCCGCCCGGCGAGCTTCGACCGCCGCGGACACCGCCGCGATCAACGCGGCCAACTCCTCGTCGGTCGGCTCACCTCGCTCGACCCGCAGCAGCGGCTCTTCGGTCATGGCCGCACCATAGTCCTGGAGCGAAAGGGGCACCCTACAGCGGGATGTTGCCGTGCTTCTTCGGCGGCAAGGTGGCCCGCTTGTTGCGGAGTGCCCGCAGCGCCTGCGAGGCCGCGACCCGCGTTCGCGATGGGGGAATCACGCCGTCGACGTACCCGCGCTCGGCCGCGGTGTACGGGTTGGCCAGCGTGTCCTCGTATTCGGTGACGAGCTCCGCCCGCCGCGATTCCGGGTCGGCCGCCTCGGCCAGTTCACGTCGGTACAGGATGTTCACCGCTCCTTGAGCGCCCATGACGGCGATCTGCGCCGTCGGCCAGGCGAGGTTGATGTCCGCGCCCAGGTGCTTTGACCCCATGACGTCGTATGCGCCGCCATACGCCTTCCGGGTGATCACCGTCACGAGCGGGACGGTCGCCTCGGCGTACGCGTAGATCAGCTTCGCGCCACGACGGATGATGCCGTTCCACTCCTGGTCGGCGCCGGGCAGGAAGCCGGGTACGTCGACGAAGGTCAACACCGGGACGTTGAACGCGTCGCAGGTCCGTACAAATCGGGCGGCCTTCTCCGAGGCGTCGATGTCGAGCGTGCCGGCGAAGTGCATCGGCTGGTTCGCGACGACCCCGACCGAACGTCCCTCGACCCGGCCGAAACCCACGATGATGTTCGGCGCGAAGAGCGCCTGGACCTCGAGGAAGTCGCCTTCGTCGACTACCCCGGCGACGACTTGGTGCATGTCGTAGGGCTGGTTGGCGCTGTCCGGGATGAGTGTGTCGAGCGCTTCGTCGGCAGCAGTGACCGTGAGGTCGGCGTCGGCGGCGAACGCGGGGGGATCGTCGAGGTTGTTCTGTGGCAAGTACGAGAGCAGGGCCCGGACGTAGTCGATCGCGTCCGTCTCGTCGGACGCCAGGTAGTGCGCGTTGCCGCTCTTGGTGTTATGGGTGCGGCCACCACCGAGTTCTTCGAAGCCGATGTCCTCGCCGGTCACGGTCTTGATCACATCCGGGCCGGTGATGAACATGTGCGACGTGCCGTCGACCATGACGGTGAAGTCCGTGATCGCGGGCGAGTATACGGCACCACCGGCACAAGGGCCCAAGATCAGCGAAATCTGGGGGATCACACCCGACGCGAGCACGTTGCGGTGGAAGATCTCGCCGTAAAGACCGAGTGAGACAACGCCCTCCTGGATGCGTGCTCCACCGGAGTCGTTGATGCCCACCATCGGACACCCCGTCTTCAGTGCGAAGTCCATGACCTTGACGATCTTCTCGCCGAAAACCTGCCCGAGGCTGCCGCCGAAGACGGTGAAGTCCTGCGCGAAGACGGTGATCTCGCGACCGTTGACCGTCCCGAAACCGGTGACCACGCCATCGCCGTACGGGCGATTGTTCTCCATGCCGAACATCGTCGAGCGATGCCTGGCCAGCTCGTCGAATTCGACGAACGAGCCCTCGTCGAGAAGCAGGGCGATGCGCTCCCGTGCGGTCATCTTGCCCCTGGCGTGCTGTTTCTCGACGGCCCGCGCCGACCCGGCGTGAGTCGCATCGTCCAGGCGCCGCCGCAGGTCGGCGAGCTTCCCCGCGGTGGAGTGGATGTCGACGCCCTCGTTCGTGGCGGTCATGCACCGCAGGCTAGACCTCGGGTCGTCACTACCCTGGATCAGGTGTCTTCGAACCCGCAGGGGGCTCCGTCGGCGGCGGACCCCTCCATTGCGCTCTCCCTGACGGGCTCGCGGGCGGCCGCCCGCTTCGATATGCCCGAACCGCTGCGTGCCGACGTTCGCGTGCTCGGTGATGCCCTGGGCACGATCCTGCGGGAGTACGGGGGCACGCCACTGCTCGCCGACGTCGAGCGGCTCCGAGAGCTTGCCATCGCGGCGCACGACGAGGACGAAACCGTCGCCGACGAGGCCGGCGGCCAGATCGAGCGGCTGGTCGCCTCATGGCCGATCGAGCGGGCAGAAGAGGTTGCCAGGGCGTTCACCGTCTACTTCCACCTGGTCAACGGTGCCGAGGAGCGGCACCGGGCCCGCGCCCTGCGGGCAGCCGACCAGTCCGACCGACCGTTGTCTGGAACGGTTGGAGCGGCCGTCGACGAGGTGGCTCGGCTGCACGGGCCGGCGCAGGCGCAGGCGCTCCTGACCGGATTGGAGTTCCGCCCCGTCCTGACTGCGCACCCGACCGAGGCACGTCGCCGGGCGGTCGTGACCGGGATCCGCCGGGTGGCTCAACTACTGGAACGCCGCGACGACGCCCGCCTCGGCGCCTCCGAGGCGGCTGAGACGCATCGCCGGCTCCTGGAGGAGATCGACATTCTCTGGCGAACCGCGCAGCTGCGCGCCGACCGCCCGGGGCCTTTGGACGAGGTCCGCACCGCCATGACGGTGTTCGACGAGGTGCTCTTCCACGTGCTGCCACAGGTGTACCGCCGTGCCGAGACGGCCTTGACCGGCTCCGACGCCGCTGTACACGCGCCCCGGGTGCCCGCATTCATCCGGTTGGGTTCCTGGATCGGCGGCGACCGCGACGGCAACCCGTTTGTCACGAGTGACGTCACCCGCGAGGCGATGGCGATCCAGTCCGAGCACGTCCTTCGCGGCATCGAGCGGGCAGCCGCCCGGATCGGGCGAAGTCTCACGGTCGACTCGGCAACCACGCCTGCCTCGCTCGCCGTCGCGCGAATCATCGAGGACGCGCGGATTATCCGCCCCGCGTTGCTCGACGACCTGACCACCCGGTCTCCGGGCGAGCCGCACCGGGTCGCCTTGCTTCTGGTCGATCAGCGAGTCGCAGCCACCCGCCGTGGGGACGCCGATCTGTCGTATGGCTCGGCAGACGAGCTGATGGCCGACCTGCGCGCCATCCAGTTGAGCCTGGCGGCCGCAGGTGCGGTTCGGCAGGCGTACGGGGAACTTCAGCACCTGATCTGGCAGGTCGAGTCCTTCGGCTTCCACCTGGCCGAGCTCGAGATACGTCAGCACAGCAGCGTGCACACGACAGCGCTCGCGGAGATTCTGGGTGGCGGGGAGTTGTCTCCGGCAACCGAGGATGTTCTCGGCTCGCTGCGGGTCATGGCCCAGATCCAGCGGCAATTCGGCGCCGACGCTTGCCGTCGGTACGTCGTGTCGTTCACCCGGTCGGCAGCCGACGTCGGAGCTGTGTATGAGCTCGCCCGCCATGCCCTCGCCGGAGCCATGCCTGTTCGTCAGCTCGTTCTCGATGTCGTCCCGCTGTTCGAAACCGGTGAGGACCTGGCCCGGTGCGTCGAGGTCCTCGACGGCATCATCGCGCTGCCGGATGTCCGGCGTCGGCTCTCGGCGACCGGAAGGCGACTCGAGGTGATGCTCGGTTACTCCGACTCCGCGAAGGATGTCGGACCGGTGTCGGCCACACTCGCGCTCTACGACGCCCAAGCCCGGCTGGTGGCCTGGGCCAGCCGGCATGCGATCCGGCTGACCCTGTTCCATGGTCGTGGCGGAGCGCTCGGCCGCGGTGGCGGTCCGGCCAACCGGGCCGTGCTCGCCCAGGCACCGGGTTCGGTCGCCGGTCGGTTCAAGGTCACCGAGCAGGGTGAGGTGATCTTCGCCCGATACGGAGACCCCCTCATCGCCCGCCGGCACATCGAGCAAGTGGCCGCCGCGATCCTGCTCGCGTCGACGCCGGCCGTCGAGAATCGGGCCCGGGAGGCTGCCGAGGAGTTCGCCGACCTGGCAACCGTGCTCGACAAGGCGGCTCTGGAGGCCTATCACGACCTGGTGCGGACCGACGGCTTCCCGGACTGGTTCGCACAGGTGACACCGCTGGAGGAGATCGGTGCGCTGCGGCTGGGTTCCCGGCCGGCTCGGCGTGGTGTGTCTACGTCGTCTCTGGAGGACCTGCGGGCGATTCCGTGGGTGTTCTCCTGGGCTCAGACCCGGGTCAACCTGCCCGGCTGGTATGGACTCGGCACCGGGCTGGCGGCCGTTGCGGACCTGCCACTGTTGCGCCGGGCGTACCAGTCCTGGCCGTTGTTCACCGTGCTGCTCGAGAACGCCGAGATGTCGTTGGCCAAGACCGACCGCCGGATCGCCTACCGCTACCTGGAACTGGGCGGCCGTCCCGACCTCACCGAGAAGGTGCTCGACGAGCACGCCCTTACGACGTCGCAGGTGCTGGCTGTGACCGGACACGCTCGTCTGCTCGAGGATCGCCGGGTGCTTGGCCGGGCAGTTGCGCTACGAAACCCGTACGTGGACGCACTGTCACATCTGCAGGTTCGTGCGCTTCGCGCCCTGCGTGACGGCGCGCAGGACGATGCGGGCATGCGCCGATTACTGCAGATCACGGTCAACGGAATTGCCGCCGGCCTGCAGAACACCGGCTGAGGCCGCTCCCGTGGTCGACTGGCGGGTCCGACGGGTCCCCGAGATCGGGTCCACGAATGCCGACCTGGCGGAGCTCGCCAAGGCGGGCGAGCCGGAGGGCGTGGTCATCGTCGCCGACCACCAAACCGCAGGGCGCGGGCGCCACGGGCGCACCTGGCAAGCCCCGCCCGGCACCGGGCTGGCGGTCTCACTCCTGCTCCGTCCAGTGGCGGTCCCAGCACACCGGTGGCCCTGGCTGCCGCTCCTGGCCGGACTCGCCGTCGTGGAGGCCTTGCAGGAATATCCGGGAATCCACGCGGTATTGAAATGGCCGAACGACGTGATGATCGGCTCTGCGAAGTTGGCCGGCATTCTGGTCGAGCGGGTGGACGGCACCGCCGGCGCGGCCGCCGTTGTCGGCGTCGGGCTCAACGTGTCAGCAGCTCCAAACGACGCGGTTTCGTTGCTCGCCGCAGGCTTCTCCGACGTGTCCAGGGACGAACTGCTGGATGCTCTGCTCGACGTCTTCGGCCCGCGGTACGGCGAATGGCTCGAGGGAGCCGGTGATCCCGATCCGTGGTTGGCGGCCGCCTACCGCGAGCGATGCGACACCCTCGGTCGCGATGTGCGGCCGGAGCTGCCCGGCCAGCCACCGGTCGTAGGCCGTGCCATCGACATCGACGCAGCGGGTCGGCTGGTCGTCCGGACCAAGTCCGGTGACATCGCCGTCGGCGCTGGCCAAGTAGAGCATCTGCGGCTGTCGTAGCCGGGAGTCGGGCTGGTGTCCGTCGGTCCGTCGATCGCAGCCGAAGCATGTCTAGGCTGGTTGGCATGGCGTTTCCGCAGCGGCTCCTCGGCGAGGGCGAGGAGGTCGTGCTGCACATGCGCACGCATGCCAAGGCCTTGGTCGTCCCCGTCCTGGTGTTGCTTGTCGCGGCGGCGGCCATCGGCTTTGCCATGGGTGTCCTGCCAGATGAGGGAAGCGGGGCGTCGGCCGGCCGATGGTTGCTCTTGGCTGTGGGCCTTGGTGTCGTCGGGCGGTGGTCATTGTGGCCGTTCCTGGTATGGCTGAGTACCACCTACACGGTCACGACTGAGCGGCTGATCACCCGGCAGGGCGTCGTCAACCGGCGTGGTCGCGACATTCCGCTGGGCCGGATCAACGACGTCGCGTACAGCCAGGACCTGATCGACCGGATGCTCCGATGTGGCTCGCTCAACGTGTCGGCCGCGAGTGAGCAGGGCACGATCGTGCTACGCGACGTGCCTCGGGTGCATGAGGTACAGCTCGAAATGAGCGAGTTGGTCCGCGAGGCGCACGGGTGGTCGGCACCGCTTCGCGCAGGGGACCGCGAGGCAGAGCGAGCGGACGACGAGCCTCTCGATCGACGTACCCGCCCGCTACCCCGCGACCAGCCGTACGACTGGCGACTCGACGAGCCGGACCCGCGGTGACCGCCGATCCGCAGGCGGGCGTCCGACTCCGACGTGCCGACGGCGTCCTGCAAGTAGCGGAGATCATCCTGGAGCGGCCCGCAGCACTCAATGCCATCTCCACGACGATGGCACGCGAAATCGCCGAAGTGGTGGCGGCAATAGCCGCCGATGCGAGCGTGCGGGCGGTGGTGCTCGCGTCGTCGTCGGACAAGGCGTTCTGCGTTGGCGCCGACCTCAAGGAACGCCATGCGCTCACCGACGACGAGCTGCGTCGGCAGCGGCCCGTCGCTCGATCGGCCTACCGCGGGGTGCTCGACCTGCCGGTGCCGACGATCGCGGCCGTGCACGGCTACGCCCTCGGCGGCGGATGTGAACTCGCCTTGGCATGCGATCTCATCGTCGCCGACGAGACGGCGGTGTTCGGGCTGCCCGAGGTCTCCGTTGGGGTCATTCCCGGGGGTGGCGGCACCCAGTTGCTGGCCCGACGGGTGGGTTGGGGTCGTGCCGCGGACCTGGTGTTCACCGCTCGACGCATCGATGCCGAGGAGGCGTACCGGCTCGGTCTGGCCGACCGTCTCGTCCCGGCGGGAGACGATCGAAAGACCGCAATGGAAATCGCAACGGCGATCAGCCGAAACTCCCCGGTTGGCGTACGTAATGCCAAGAAGGCGATGCGGCTGGGGCTGGACGTCCCGCTCGCGGCCGGGCTGGAAATCGAGGATGCGTGCTGGCGGGCCACTGCGTTCAGCGGGGATAGATCCGAGGGCGTCGCGGCGTTCAACGAGAAGCGCGACCCGGACTGGCCGGGGGAGTGAGGGAAGATGAGCGAGCTTCCGCAGCGGATCAGCCTGCGTGAGGTCGGACCTCGAGACGGGCTGCAGAACGAGGACCCGGTCCCGACCGAGGGCAAGGTTGCTCTCATCAATGCGCTGTCTCGAACCGGGGTGCGCCGCATCGAAGCAGTCTCTTTTGTTCATCCGGACGCGATCCCGCAGATGGCGGACGCGACAGAGGTGTGGGCCAGGATCGACCGCAACCCCGACGTCCGCTACTCGGCGCTGGTGCCCAACCTGCGCGGGGCGCAGCGGGCGCTGGATGCAGGCTTCCCCGAGATCGAGGTCGTCGTCTCCGCGTCGGATACGCACAACCGGCGCAACATCCGCCGTTCGACAGACGAGTCGCTGGCCGAGCTGCCCGCGATCGTCGACCTCGTGCACGCGTATGGCGCCACATTGCAGGTGATCGTCGCCACCGCATGGGGCAGCCCGTACGAAGGCGACGTCCCGGTGTCCAGCGTGCTGCACGTCGTCGATCGCGCATTGTCCGCGGGCGCCGACTCGATCGCGTATGGCGACACCACCGGGATGGCCACCCCGACCAGGGTCACCAACCTGGTCGAGGAAACCAGGGCCGCTCACCCAGGCCTGGAGCTTGGGCTGCACTTTCACAACACCCGTGGCACCGGGCTGGCCAACGTGCTGGCGGCGCTGCAGCTGGGCGTCGACGACTTCGACGCGTCTGTCGGCGGGCTGGGCGGATGTCCATACGCGCCGGGCGCCTCGGGCAACATCGCCACCGAGGAACTCGTGCACATGCTGGAGGACATGGGCGTCGACACCGGCGTCGACCTAACGGCCCTGATCGACGCCGCGTCGCAGGCCGAGCGGCTCGTCGGGCACGAGCTGCCGTCGCAGGTGCTCAGGGCCGGGCCGCGTACCCGCACGGCAAGCTGAGCTGTCGTGCGGCCGGTCAGCGGGCCGTCAGACGAACGGCACCGAGTGGCGACCGAGCGCCGGATCCGGGAACACCCATCGACGATAAGACCAGAACCGGAACAGGGTGCCCAGGCCGAGACCGATCACGTTGGCGGCCACGTTGTCCGCCAGCGGTCCGGACAGTCCGAGCACATAGCGGGAGATCCCCAGACAGCACAAGGAAACGCCCAGCCCGACGCCATTGAGCAGGAAGAACAGCACGTACTCGCGGGCGAATCCGGTTCGGGCGCGATGACGGAACGTCCATACGCGGTTGCCGGTGTACGTGACCAAGGTCGCAGCAACAACTGAGATGGTTTTCGCGGTCAACGGCTTGTGGTTGAGCGGTCCGTCTCCGCCCGCGTAGAGCAGGGCGTTGAACACAAACAGGTCGACGACGAGCCCCACCCCTCCCACGGTCAGGAACTTCAGGCTCTCGCGGACGAGTTGGTGCAGCCCGCGCCAGAGCCGCAGCGCAACTTTGATAGAAGCCGGTGCTCGCTGAAGCGGCCGGCTGAGAGCGTCGAGCACCGGGCAACCGTAAGGCATGTGTGGCCACCGTGCGGCGCTAGCCTGTGCTCCCGTGACGGCTCCGGGGGACTGGCCGGTTGTGGGCATGGTCGGAGGCGGGCAGCTGGCCCGGATGTCCCAATCGGCGGCGATCGCGCTCGGTGTCCGGCTCGCCGTCCTCGCCGCTCAGCTGGACGACGCGGCTGCGCAGGTGGTGCCCGCAACGACTGTCGCGGACGAAAAGGCATTGGCCGACCTGCGCGCGTTCGCCCAGCAGTGCGACGTGATCACGTTCGACCACGAGCACGTGCCGCCGGTGCACCTGCGAAGCCTGCAGGCGGCGGGTCACGTCGTTCGGCCCAGCGCGGAGGCCCTGATTCACGCGCAGGACAAGGCCGTGATGCGGTCGCGGTTGACGAGCGCCGGTATCCCGTGCCCCCGGCATCGGATCGTGTTCGATCCCGGCGACGTCGTCGCGTTCTCCGCCGAACTGAATGCGTCGGCGTTCTCGGAGTTGTCAGGCGCGGCGGCGTCCCAGGCTGGGGACTCGATCGGCCTGACAAATCACCCGGGGTTGAAGACTCCGGTGATGCTGAAGACCACGCGGGGGGGTTACGACGGCAAGGGCGTCTGGATCGTCCGGTGCGCGGATGATGCGGCTGAACCATTCAAGGCTGGCGTGCCGGTGTTGGCCGAGGAGCTGGTCAACTTCCGTCGTGAGCTCGCCGCAGTGGTGGTCCGCTCACCGTCAGGCCAGGCCGTCACCTATCCGGTCGTCGAGTCCGTTCAGCGCGACGGAATCTGTGTCGAGGTCGTCGCGCCTGCACCGAGCCTCCCGGGCAGATTGGCGGTGGAAGCGCAGCGCCTCGCTCTCGCCGTCGCCGCCGAGCTGGACGTCGTTGGGATCCTGGCCGTCGAGCTGTTCGAGACCAGCGACGGCCGTCTGCTGGTCAACGAGCTGGCCATGCGTCCGCACAACACCGCGCACTGGAGCATCGACGGCGCGATCACCAGCCAGTTCGAAAACCACCTCCGCGCGGTACTTGACCTGCCGCTCGGATCGCCACAAGCCCATGCCCCGTACGCCGTCATGGTCAACGTCTTCGGCGGGGAACTGCCAGAGGTCTATTCCGCATACCGTCATTGCATGTCCCGTGACCCTGCCCTCAAGATCCATTGGTACGGCAAGACGGTCCGCCCCGGGCGCAAGGTCGGCCACGTTACCGTCCTGGGCGACGATGTCGAGGATCTTCGAGAACGTGCTCGGCACGCCGCCGGGTATCTGCGAGGAGACGTCGATGAGTGACCTGGTGCGGGCGGTGGGAGACGGCCACCCGTTAGTCGGGATCGTCATGGGCTCCGACTCCGACTGGTCGGTCATGTCCGACGCCGATTCCGTGCTGACGGAGCTCGGCGTGCCGCACGAAGTCGGCGTCGTCTCGGCGCACCGGATGCCGCACGCGATGCTGGGGTACGGGGCAACGGCTGCCGGTCGTGGCTTGCGTGTCCTTGTCGCGGGTGCCGGGGGAGCGGCTCACCTGCCAGGCATGCTCGCGGCAGTTACGTCCCTTCCGGTGATCGGCGTGCCCGTCCCACTCAAGCACCTCGGCGGCCTGGACTCGCTGTTGTCCATTGTCCAGATGCCGGCGGGCGTGCCGGTAGCCGCGGTCTCCGTCGGCGGGGCGCGTAACGCCGGTCTGCTCGCGGCGCGCATCCTGGCTGCCTGGGACATGGCGATACGCGAGCGGCTGGACGCCTTCCGGGCCGACCTCGAAGCCACCGCCCACCGCAAGGGAAAGGCCTTGCGCGACCAGCTTGGCTAGCGCCGCCGCCAGGCCGCGGAACGGCCGCTTCGACGACCGGACCGGCCGAAAAAGTGCGCTCGGAGG
The DNA here is from genome assembly GCA_035697245.1 of Jiangellaceae bacterium. Classification (GTDB taxonomy): domain Bacteria; phylum Actinomycetota; class Actinomycetes; order Jiangellales; family Jiangellaceae; genus JACVRX01. The sequence continues at coordinate 5,854 of DASSDH010000070.1, read as the reverse complement.
CGAGGTTCGTGGGACCGTCAGTTCGCCGCCCAGGCGGCGGGGCCCTCCATGGCGGGGCAGGTGTCCATGACAACGTCGAGGCCAGCGGCCCGGGCGCGTTCCGCGGCGGCGACGTCGATCACGCCGAGCTGGAGCCAGACAGCCTCGATGCCCAGCCGGTCCTTCTCGGCAATCGCGTCGTCCACAACCGCGCCGACCCGCTGACTGTTCACGAAACAGTCGACGACCTGGACCGGGCCGGGAACGTCGGCGAGCCGGCGAAAACCCGGTTCGCCCAGAGTGTTCTCGCCGCGGAGATTAACGGGGACGATGTTCATGCCGAGTCGGTCCCTCAGGTAATGGCCGATCCGGTAAGCGGTGCGTTCGGTATTCGCCGAAAGACCAACGACGGCCCAGGTCGCAGGGGTCGTCAACAGCCGCCGGATCACGTCAGGGTCCCGCCAGGTCGTCACAACACTGATCCTTGCCGCTACCGGCGGGTTCAACCACCCGTCAGACCGAGCAGCTCACGGGCCATCACCACACGCTGGACTTGGTTGGTGCCCTCGTAGATCTGGGTGATCTTGGCATCGCGCATCATCCGCTCGGCCGGATAGTCGCGCGTATACCCATAGCCGCCGAGCAGCTGAACCGCGTCGGTCGTGATCTGCATTGCGATGTCGGATGCGAAACACTTTGCGGCCGCACCCAGGAACGTGAGGGACGGCTCGTCCCGCTCGCTGGCTGCTGCCGCCCGGTAGACGAGCTGGCGAGCGGCCGCCAGGCTCATTGCCATGTCGGCGAGCATGAACTGCACCCCCTGGAACTCGGCGATGGCGGTGCCGAACTGCTGACGCTCCTTCGCATACGCCGTTGCGAGATCCAACGCCCCGGCTGCGATGCCGACGGCCTGGGCGCCGATCGTCACCCGGGTGTGGTCGAGGGTTCGCAGGGCGATCCGCAGGCCGTCGCCGAGTTCACCGATGACACGGTCGCCCGGCATACGGCAGCCGTCGAACAGCAGCTCCCTCGTTGGCGACCCTCTGATCCCCAGCTTGCGTTCCGGGGCACCGAGCGCGAAGCCGGGATCGGAGGACTCGACCACGAATGCCGTGATCCCGCGGCCGCGATCGGCGTCGGGATCGGTCACGGCCATGACCGTGTAGTAATCGCTCACGCCCGCGTTGGTGATCCACGACTTCTGGCCCGACAGCACCCACTCGTCGCCGTCGGCGATGGCCCGCGTGGTCATGGAGGCGGGGTCCGATCCCGCCTCACGCTCCGACAGGGCGTAGGAGAACAGGGCCTCGCCGCGAGCCACCGGTGGCAGATAGCGCGACTTCAGGTCCGCGGATCCGGCCAGCAGCAGCGGCGTCGTACCGAGCTTGTTGACCGCGGGAATGAGCGACGACGCCGCGCATGCTCGCGCGATTTCCTCGACGACGATGCAGGTGGCGAGTGCGTCGGCGCCGGCACCCCCATACTCCTCGGGGATGTGCGGCGCGTGGAAGTCCGCCGCGCGCAGGGCGTCGTAGGACGCCTCCGGGAACTGTGCGGTCTCGTCGACCTCGGCTGCGTGGGGGGCAACCTTGTCCGCACAGACCGCCCGGACGGCCGCCCGGATTGCCTCGTGCTCGTCGGACAGCCGATAGAGGTCGAACCCCGGGTCCATGCCGACGATCGTAGGTGCGGGAAGTTGGGGGCAGGCGTCCGCGACCCACAGGTACCCTCGTCCGGAACCTCCAACGCCTGCCCAAGGGACGCGCATGACTTGGCACATCTCGGTGATCGGAACCGGCTACCTGGGCGCTGTGCATGCCGTGGGCATGGCCGAGCTCGGTTACACGGTCGTCGGCGTCGATGTCGATCCGGTGAAGATCGCTGCTCTGCAAGATGGCCAGGCGCCGTTCTACGAACCCGATCTTGACCCGTTGCTCCGCAAGCATGTCGACGGCGGAGACCTACGGTTCACGACCGAAGTCGCAGAGGCAGCCGATGCCGATGCGCATTTTGTCTGCGTCGGCACGCCGCAGCGGCACGATGCGTTGGCTGCCGATCTGAGCTATCTCGACGCGGCGATCGATGCGCTCGCCGCGGTCCTCCGCCGGCCTTGTCTCGTGGTCGGCAAGTCCACGGTTCCGGTCGGAACCGCCGACCGGTTCGCCGCCCGGCTGGCTGAGATCGCTCCTGCGGGTGCAGGCGTCGAGCTGGCGTGGAACCCAGAGTTCCTGCGCGAGGGATTTGCGGTGGAAGACACGCTGCGCCCGGATCGGCTGGTTTTCGGCGTGCGCTCCGACCAGGCGGAGAACACCTTGCGCGCGATCTACGCACCAGTCATCGCCGAGGGCGTGCCCGTGATCGTCACCGACTTGCCGACGGCCGAGCTGGTCAAGGCGTCGGCAAACGCCTTCCTGGCAACCAAGATCTCGTTCATCAATGCGATGGCCGAGATCTGTGAGGTGACCGGTGCCGACGTCACCAAGCTCGCTGATGCGCTCGGTCACGACCCCCGGATCGGCCGGCGGTTCCTCCACGCCGGCCTGGGCTTCGGCGGTGGCTGCCTGCCGAAGGACATCCGGGCGTTCATCGCGCGCGCTGGCGAGATCGGTGCCGCACAGTCCTTGGCGTTCCTGGCCGAGGTCGATTCGGTGAACCTGCGCCGTCGGGAGCGGGTCGTCGAGATCGCTCGGGAGATGCTCGGCGGCGACGTGACCGGCAAACGGGTCGCCGTTCTCGGCGCCGCATTCAAGCCGAACTCGGACGACGTGCGCGACTCACCGGCGCTGACGGTTGCGGGCCAGCTGCAGCTTCAGGGTGCGGAGGTGACCGTCCACGATCCGAAGGCTATGGACAATGCTCGGCGGGTCTTTCCTACCTTGACGTATACGGACTCGACCATCGCCGCCTGCCGTGACGCCGACGTCGTCCTGCACCTCACCGAATGGCTGGAGTTCCGCGAGATCGATCCGAAGCAACTCGGCACCGTGGTCGCGGCGAAGAATGTCGTGGACGGCCGGAACCTCCTCGACCGGGATGCGTGGCGTGCTGCCGGTTGGACCTACCGGGGGCTCGGCCGGCCCTAGCCGGCCGATTCGACCACGTTGCGGGGAACCTCCGTGCCGGTCTGCAGGGCAGCCCACAGCTGACCCGCCAGCTCCTCGTCCCAGTCGACCGTGTTTCCCACCCGGCCGAGCGGGACCGTCAGGGTGTCGCCGATCCCGGACGTGACTTGTCGCATGCCCAGGGCGAACCGGGCAAGGTCGATCGGACCGGTCTGTTCGTCGATTGTCAGCGCGTCGCCGCCGGCCAAGGACATGCGGGCGAGAGCCAGCGGGTTGAGCAAGGTGCCGGGCGATAGTGCGGTGCTGGCGATGGAGCCCATCAACTCGCGCTGTCGTTGCACCCGGCCGAGGTCGGCCGTGGGATCGAACTCGCGCGCTCGCGCATAGCCCAGAGCGTTCACGCCGTCCAATACCTGGCAGCCAGCGGGTAGGTCGATGTGTGCCTTGTCGTCCTGGACCGGCTCATCCAGGCACATCTCGACACCGCCCAGCGCGTCGACGACGGCGGCGAACCCGCCGAACCCGATCTCGACGTAGTCGTCGATGGCCACGCCGGTGGCGTTCTCCAATGTCTCTACGAGCAGCGGCGCACCGCCGAAGGCAAAGGCCGCGTTGATCCGCTCCTCGCCGTGCCCGGGGATCTCGACCACAGAATCGCGTGGCACGCTGATGAGAGCCGGCCGGCCGTCAGTCGGGATGTGTAGCAACATGATGGTGTCGGTGCGCTGGCCCTCAGCCGCCCCGGTTCCCAGCTCAGCCCGCTCCTCGGGCGTGAGCTCCTCCCGGCTGTCGGAACCGACGAGCAGGTAGACGCGGCCCGCGGACACCGCAGCCCCGTGGTCGTCCGGTATCGCGGCGACCTTGTCGATTCTCGACCAGGCGATGACTCCGAGGACGGTCACTGCCGCGAGGACGACGACGAAGATCCCGCCGATCCAGCGGGCAACGCGTGCTGGGCCACTCCGACGTCGTGCCGACGGTGGGCGGCCAGGTGGCGACGGTGGCCTGGCGGGCGGCCGAGCGGCTCGGGCTGGACCACGTGCCGGGGCTCGGGCCGGCTTTTCCGGCGCTGCCTGCTCACCTTCGACCGGACTGTGCGCCAACCCGTCGCGATAGGACACGCCCGGAACCCGGCCGGCGGAGTAGCTGCTCACGTTCGACGGTCCGGCCGGCGCTTGCTCGGGCGGGGTAGGCGCACTCACCTTCGAAACCGTACCCGCAGCACGTTCGGCCCCAATCCGGTGGATTACCGTACGGTCCTGGGAATGGACAGCTTGCCGGGGCGCCCGACGTCGGCCGCCCAGACCACGTTGTCGCGGATCATGACCGCGCTGGACACGAACCTGCTCGGCACTGTGCACGGTGGTGTGATCATGAAGTTGGTCGACGACGTCGCTGGCGCGGTCGCGCAACGGCACTCCGGTGGGCCGGCGGTGACCGCCTCCATGGATGAAATGGCGTTCCTCGAGCCTGTGCACGTCGGGGATCTGGTACACGCGCAGGGACGGGTCAACTGGACCGGCCGGACGTCGCTGGAGGTGGGTGTTCGGGTCGTCGCCGAGCCGTGGAACGAGGTCCGGGTCGCGAAGCGCGTCGCCACCGCATATCTGGTCTTCGTCGGGCTCGACGCCGATGGGCGCCCTCGCGAGGTCCCGCCGGTGTTGCCCGAGACCGAAGAGGACAAGCGTCGATTCGCCGAGGCGGAGATCCGGCGAACCCACCGGCTGGCTCGCCGGGCGGCAATCTTGAAATCCCGGGGAACGGGCGAATCCGGGTGATCGCGGCGCGCCGCGGCAACTGTCCCCGACCCGGCCCACGATACTGACTGGACACCTTGGTCGACCGGACTACGAGGAGCCGATGGTCACGACCGCGCCGTCCAGCAAGCGGACGTCCAGGTCTGGTCCCTCCCGAACCGTGTCGGTGCGCGAACAGCGGGCGGAGGCAATCCGCTTCCGGCGGGCCTTGACCCTGGTCGGCCTGTCCGTCATCGCGCCGGGAAGCGCACAGCTGGTGGCCGGCAATCGGCGGGTCGGCAAGAGCGTGATGTTCTTCTGGGCCTGCATGGTCGCCGTCTGCGGACTTGTGCTGTGGCTGGTTCCATTGGATGACCTGGCCCGCCTCGCGTTGCGGCCGTGGCTGCTCAATGCTTTCACGCTGTTCGCCGTCGGTATGGCACTGGGATGGATTGCCGTCATCTGTGACGCTTGGCGGCTTGGGTATCCACCCGGATTGAGCCGCCGGCACCGTTTGGTGATGGTAGTGAGCACGCTGACGGTGGCGGCACTGGTCGCGACACCCCTCGTGGCGTTGGCCCGGTATGCCGTTGTTGCACGCGACGCGGTCGTCACGCTCTTCCCAACCGGAGACGCGGCCGCGACCAGCGATGGTCGGCTGAACATTCTCTTGCTCGGTGTCGACGCAGCGCCGGGTCGCGAGGGCATCCGTCCGGACAGCATCACTGTGGTCTCCGTCGATGTCCGGTCTGGTCGTCCTTTGCTGATCAGCTTGCCGCGAAATCTCGAGAAGGCTCGGTTTCCCGAGGGCTCCGAGGCAGCGGAGAGGTTCCCGACCGGCTTTTCCGGGGAGGGTGATCGTTCCGAGTGGCTTCTCAACGCCACATGGACCTACGGAGAGGCGAACCCAGAGCTCTTTCCTGGGAATGCCGGTGCTGGAGTGACGGCCGTCGAGCAGGCCGTTGAAGGCACGCTCGGTATGCCGATCCATTACCACACCATCATCGATCTGTTCGGTTTCCGTGACCTGGTCGACGCACTCGGTGGTGTCACGATTCGTATCACCGAGGAAATACC
>DASSDH010000069.1:0-3295 GCA_035697245.1 Jiangellaceae bacterium | reverse complement strand
ACGCCGAGCTGGTCGGCGTCGAGCGGCTGCCGGTTGATGCGCCGGCTGATGCCGCTTGCTGCCATTCCCGCCAGGTCGGAGCGCGAGCCGAAGAGCGAATGGTAGTAGATCGCGGGCACACCGAGGAAGGCGAGCAGGATGCTGTGCGCCGCCAGGGCCTTTTGCGCCACAAGGGTGTCGGACCTCAATTCCTCGGGTGTCGCGAGCGCGTCCAGGTAGTTGATGTTGAGCTCGTAGACAGACTGGTTGCCGTCAGGTCGTACGGCCATCGAGACCTTGCCGCCGTGAGCCAGGGTGCGGTCGACAAGCGCCTGGCGGTCGTCGTCGGAGAGGAGACCCTCGGTCGCGCGCAACCCGATGCCGTCGTGGCTGGCGAGAAAGTTAAACCAGGTCGCGGTCGGGCTCACCGTGCCGATGCCGGAAGCCCACGCGCTCAGCTCGGTCGTGCGGCCCGACACGAAAGCGTGCAGGACAAGGGGTGGCAGCGCGAACTGATAGACCAGGTTGGCCTCGTCTTGGCCGTCGCCGAAGTAGGCGACGTTCTCGGCGTGCGGCACGTTGGTCTCGGTGAGCAACTGGGTTTCGGGCGCGACGTACTCGAGGACCGCTCGCCAAAGCTTGATGATCGCGTGGGTCTGCGGCAGGTGGAGGCACGTGGTGCCTGACTCTTTCCAGAGGAACCCGATGGCGTCGAGTCGCACGGCGGACGCGCCATGCTCGACGTATTCGAGCAGCACGTCGGTCAGCTCGACTAGCGCACGTGGGGTAGCCACGTTGACGTCCACCTGATCGTGACCGAACGTCGTCCACACCGACACGCTGGTCCCGTCCGGCCGGCCGTACTCGTGGAACAGCGGGGTTGTCCGTGGACGTATCACTCGGGACACGTCGAACTCCGGGTCGCGCTCGAGGAAGAAGCCGGCGTACGCGGGGTCGCCAGCGAGCCAGCCGACGAACCAGGGGCTGCTGCTCGAGACGTGGTTGGCGACGAAGTCGAACATGACCGCGTAGTCCGCCGCTAGCGCGGCGATGTCGTCCCAAGTGCCCAGGGCGGGGTTCACCTTCCGGTAGTCGACGACCGCGAAGCCGTCGTCCGAAGTCCACGGAAACATCGGGAGCAGGTGCAGGTCGCTGACCACGTCGCCCACGTGCCTCTTGAGCACCTCACCGAGCGTGTGCAGCGCAGTTTCGCTGGGACGGCGGATCGCGTCGCCGTAAGTGATCAGGTACGTGGTGGACTGCGTCGGCCGGCGCGACCTGCGGCCCCGCAGCCGGTAGGCGTAGTCGTCGGCCAGGGCGAGGATGCGGCCACACACCTCATCGGAGCGGTCCGGGTAGATGCTTGCGAGCAACGGTGCGACAGTCGCCCGAAGACCCCCGATGTCGCTGGAGATCCGTCGATGAGTGGGCAGCATGAGTGAGCTCGATGCCAGTTGCCTCAGGTGCTGCACCGAGACGGGCAGCACCTCGTCGACCTCGCCGGACAGTCGACACTCGAAAGCGAGCTCCTGCCGGTAACCGATGGCATCAATGGCATAGAGCAGCGCCGACCAATCGAGGTGACCTGCGCCGGGCTCCAATCGGTTGCTGTCGCTCAGCTGTATATGCCTGATCCACCGGGCGGCATCGTTGAGCGCCTTGACCAAGTCGGCTTCCTCAATGTTCATGTGATACGTGTCGGCGGCAATCCCGAACGAGGGCAACCCGACCTGCTCGCAGAGATCGACTGCCTGCCCAAGCGTGTTGATCATGTGATTTTCGTATCGGTTCAGCGGCTCGATTGCGATCGTCACACCAAGACGCTGCGCATGCTCGGCAAGCTGGCCGAATCCATCGAGGAGGACCGCCCGGTCGTCCTCGACCGAACGCGGTGAGATGAACGGTGGCAGTCGGGTGGAGAACATCCCGTAGGAAGCTGGTGACATGGCGAGGCGTCCTCCGATGTCGGCCATCACACTCAGCTGTGACTTCATTTGCTTGATTGCGTCCAAGCGGCGATCCGGGTCGAAGTCTCCGACGAAGTGGAGCATCTCCACACAGACTGTCGGCATCGGGACTCCGGCACTGGCGGCCGCGCGAAGCTCAGGGAGACGTGCCGCGAAACGACCTTCGCCGGCGCCACGAAGCTCGATCGCATCAAAGCCCAACGCCTGGGCGTGCTCCCATTTCTGGGCCATCGTGTCGCCGCGCAGATACTGTTCCTGAACCGCCAGTTTGATCGTGTGGCGCATCAACTGTCGGCCTCAAAGTTCAAGATCACCTGAAGCAGATCGGCAGGCGGCGCTTCGAGCAGCTGGTACGCGCGGGCGGCCTCGCGGGCCGGGATCACATGAGTGACCAGTGGCGCCGGATCGAGCCGACGCTCAGCGCATAGCTGCATGACTGTCTCGTGGAGGCGTTGTCGAGTCCACCGACCCTTCAGCTCCGGCGGCACATCGCCGATCTGCGAGCAGCGGATCGTGACCCAGTTGTGGTGAAACTCCTCACCGAGCACGAGAGCCGTTGCCGGGCCCTGGTAGAACCCGGCGGCGATCACCGTTCCGCCCGGTCCAGCGAGACGCGTGGCCTGGTGCAAAGCCGCGTAGGAGCCGCTCAGCTCGATCACCCTGTCGACACCCGAGGGAAATCGTTGAGCCACAGCAAGCGCAAGGTCGCCATCGCGCGGATCGAGCGATTGTGCGCCGAAGCGCGCAGCCAGTGCAAGCCGGTCGGGCATCGCATCGATCGCAATCACTCGGCAGCCCATCGAGTTCAGCAATTGGGTGGCGAGCAGGCCGATCACACCTTGGCCGAAAACCGCGACGATCTCCCCGACGCGTGCACCGGAGTCAAGAACGGCGTTGAGTGCCACAGCTCCGACTCTGTCGAAGGTCCCGACGATGGGATCAACACTGTCTGGCATGAGGTGCCCACGTAGCACCGCCTCGGCGAGGACTGCGTGGGACCGGTGACCCCAAATCCCCCATACGACATCACCACTAGCGACGCTGGTTACGCCGCGACCGGTCTCCTCGACAACCCCGACCTCGGAGTAACCCCACACGTCAACGGGATACTGATGCGTCGGCGTGCCAGCGATGAAAAGGCGGCGCGCCACGTCCCACTGTTTGTCGAGGTACGCGGTGGTGCCGCGATACATCGTCATCTCCGTACCCGCCGAAATGCCGGAGTAGAGAGTGCGGACCAGGACGTCGCCGTCCAGGGCCGTTGGACGCGGGTAGCTGCGGATACCGACTTGGCGTGGCTCGGTTAACTCGACCAGAAAGGACACAGGTCTCCTGAGGCTTCTGCGGGT
>DASSDH010000068.1:0-4369 GCA_035697245.1 Jiangellaceae bacterium | reverse complement strand
GCTGTCGACCAAATGCGCGCCGTCGGAGACGTTCCAGGTCGCCGCCGAAACCCGAGCATTCCTCACCCAGCGCGGTGTCGACCTCACCGGCGAGCAGCAGACCAAAACCAAAAAGGCGCTCCAGTACTTCTCCAAACGGCTGCGAGCAGACAGCAACTGAGCCGCCCGGCGTTCGACGGCCGAGCGCTCACCAGGGTTTCACACGATTTGGGTGATGTTCCGATCCGCTCTGACCGATCGACTTGGGTGGAGCCGCGAAGCGCGGTGTGGGGGCCGCACAAGGGAGCGAGGCAGAGCATGTCCGAGAGGCAGAGCACGTACCGGGAGCCGAGCGGCGCAGCGGTCGGCTGGATATCGTTCGCCGCATTCATGTTGGTCATAATCGGGACGTTCCACGCCATCGCCGGGCTGGCGGGGATCCTCGAGAACGAGTTCTACAGCGCCGTCCCAGCGGCCGGGACCGAGGCGACGGGCGATGTCTACTTCCTGCAGTTCGACGCCACGACGTGGGGATGGATCCACCTCATCGGTGGCATCATCGTCTTCTTCGCCGGCTTCGCGCTGTTCAGAGGAGCGGTCTGGGCCCGCACCGTCGGCGTGATCGTTGCCGTGATCAGTGCGATCGTGAACTTCGCGTGGCTGCCCTGGTACCCGGTCTGGGCGATCACACTCATCGCGATCGACATCGCCGTGATCTGGGCGTTGACGGCGCACGGACGTGACATCGTCGACGTCGAGTAGCTCGTGGCATCAACCCTGGTCCGGACCTGCACGGATCCGAACACCAATGGGTACAACGCCTCGACACCGCCCAAACTGTCGGCCGGTTGGGTACCGAGCTCGACCGGCTGCACGGGATCCCACCGCTGTTCTGCGACGAGGCCGGCTACATCCCCATCGTTCCCGAGGCCGATGCTCCGTTCTACGCCCTTGCTTGCCAACCGTTAGGAACCGCGTCCCACATCGCGTCCCTGAACACTTCCGTTCTCTGCGTGGAGGGAGTTCTTCGGGGACGCGATCGGCCTCTGTTCGGCCGGCTGGGTCCACTGATGGCGACCGCGGCTGACCGCGAAAGAGGTCTCGGTTGGGTCAGTGCCGGCTTGCGGTCCTTCGGCCGGTCGATCAAACCGGACCGGAAGCATTTCGGCAAAGACGTGGTGGCAGGACTGCCGGGCGCAATCAGCAGTGTTCCCGACGGGATGGCATCCGCGGTGCTGGTGGGCGTCAACCCGGTGCACGGTCTGTACGCGAGCTTCGCTGGACCGCTGGCCGGTGGCTTGACCTCCAGCACCCAAATGATGGTGATCACCACCACGACCGCGGCGGCGCTCGCGGCCGGCTCCGCGGTGTCTGGGTTCGATGCCGACCAGCGGCCGGAAGCGCTGTTCCTGCTCACGGTGCTCGCTGGCCTCGTCATGATCGCCGCCGGCCTGCTCCGGCTGGGCCGCTACACCCGGTTCGTGTCGCACTCGGTCATGACCGGCTTCCTCACCGGCGTAGCCGTGAACATCATCTGCGGCCAGCTCGGCGACCTCACCGGGATCGATGCCGAGGGACCGAACGCCGTCGCGAAAGCGCTCGATGTGATCACCCATCCGGGCAGCATCAACCTGGCGTCGCTGCTGACCGGACTCGCGGCGCTGGCCATCCTGTTCGGCTTGGCCAAGACCCGGTGGAACACGGTGAGCGCCCTGGTGGCGCTGATCATCCCGACACTCGCCGTGATCATCGCCGGCGCCGACAGCGTGGCCCGGGTCGAGGACGAAGGCGCCATCCCCCGGCTGGTACCGCTCCCCGCTTTGCCCGACTTCAGCCTGATCTCGGTCGACCTGGTCGTCAACGCACTCGCCATCGCAGTCATCGTGCTGGTGCAGGGCGCCGGGGTGAGCGAATCCGCTCCCAACGCCGACGGCCGGCCGTCGAACATGAACCGCGACTTCCTCGCCCAAGGGATGGGAAACCTGGCCGCCGGGCTGTTTCGCGGTCAGCCGGTGGGTGGTTCGGTGGGCCAGACCGCCCTCAACGTGGCAGCCGGAGCGCGGACCCGGTGGGCGGCGATCTGGTCGGGCATCTGGATGCTGGTGATCCTCATCGCCTTCGCCGGCCTCGTGGGCAAGGTCGCGATGCCCACGCTGGCCGCGGTGTTGATCTTCGCCGCGATCGGCTCAATTCGGCCCGGCGAGCTGGCGACAATCTGGCGCACCGGCTATAGGTCGCAGATCGCGCTGACGGCCACCTTCGTCGCCACCTTGTTCCTGCCGATAGCGGCCGCGGTCGGCATCGGCGTCGTGCTGTCGTTGCTGCTGCAACTCAACCAGGAGGCCATGGACCTCACCGTCGTCGAACTGGTGCCCACCGACGGCGACCAGTTCCGCGAGCAGCCGGCGCCGCGAATACTGACCAGCCATCAGGTCACCGTGCTCGACGTGTACGGCAGCCTGTTGTATGCCGGTGCCCGCACCCTGCAGGCACGCCTACCCGAGGTGGCCGGAACCAAGGCACCAGCAGTGGTGCTGCGGCTACGTGGACGGACCTCACTCGGCGCCACCTTCTTCCGCATCCTCGCCGCCTACGCCGAGCAGTTGGCAGCCGCTGGCGGCCGGCTCTACCTGTCCGGACTCGACCCGGACATGGCCACGCTCCTGGCCAGAACCGGCCGGGTCACCGTTACTTCCCCCGTGCGAGTGTTCGACGCCACACCAATCCTCGGCGAGTCCACCTGGGCGGCGCTGCACGACGCCCAAGCATGGGTCGTCGAACACGACCCGAGGTGAGGCGGCCTCAAGCGACGAGCTCACGCAGACCGGGTGAACAGGCCTTCGACGACCTCATAGAAGCGGTCACAGCCGGTGCTGGTGAGGATGCCCGGACGCGCGCCACCGACGCTGCCGTCAAGCTCGATGAACTCTCCACCGAGGTCGACTGCTCCCGGTACTGAGCTCCGGCTCACACCACGGCCCTGGACCATCCGGTGCGCCGCGACCGGCAGGAGGTTTCGAGTTCTATTGCGTTGACCTCCTAGCGTCCCGCAAGCGGCTCGCGCGAAGCCAAAGAGGTAGAGGTCGCGGGCGAGGTAGCGCTTGATACCGCTGGTCGTGAGTCGGAGCCGGGTCAGGGGCTGCCCCCTGGTGGGCCCACCGCGTCGGGGACCGTGTCCCGCTCGTCGCCGGTGGCGGCTGCCGGCACGGGGCTGGCTGCGGCTGTCCCGCGGCCGGCGCCGACCAGGATCTGCACTATCCCCAGTAGCACGACGGTGAGCGCCAGTGACCAGAACAGCCGCGTGGGTGAGACGTCGTTGCCCCACAGCAGGACGACGGCGCCGAGTACGCCCACGGCGACCCGCAACCAGCGGGCGTTGGCCGCGACCCACCGGCCAGTACCGGCGACCGGGCCATCCGCCAGCCGGGCGCCGGCGGTCTCCAGCCCGCCGGTGATGGTGGTGCGCACGGCGGTGCCGGAGGTGTTGGACCCGGTGAACCAGCCGGCCACCACCAGGATCACACCCAACCAGAGGAACACCTGCCAGCCGCGCTCGAGGTAGGTCAGCAGAGTGTCGTAGAACACCGAGCTGGCCGGCCCGAACACGGTGCCGGCCAACTCGTTGATGAACAGCTGCCGGCCCACCGACAGCGCCCACGCCACCAGCAGCGCGTTAGCCGCCAGCACCAAACCGATGATCACCGTCATCCGCGGCCGCCGACGGGACAGCAGCAACGCGGCCAGGAACAGCGCCGCCACCACCACGATCAGCCACCTGGCCACCGGATTGGTGAACGCGTAGATCGTGCGGGCCTGCTCCAGCTGCGGCGCATCCAGCAACACGATCTGCTTGTCCACCTCCGGAATCGGCACGTTCTCCACAATCGTCAGCCCGCGGTCGACCAGCCGCTGCTGAACCTGCGCGATGACATCGGACACATCCAGCACGACCTGATCGCCCTGCAACGACACCGCGCCGGACTCATCCCCCTCCAAGACCCGCACCAGGGCCTGCTGCGCCCTGGTATTCACCCGCACCCAAATATCGGCGAAGGCATCCGAGGCCACGAACGCCCGCACCTCACGATCGATCAACCCGTTGATCGCACCCGCCAACGGCCCGACCAGCCGCTGCAACCGCGGCCGGTCGGTGATCACCCCGGCGAACACCTCGTCCAGGATCGCCTCCACATCCACCTGCGCCTCAATCGCATCGACCACCGTCGTCGCGATCGCCTCCTGCACCTCCGGCGAATCCACCAACGGGCCCACCGTGTCCACATAACGCTGCGTATCGTTCAGCGTCCGCTGCCCCCAATACGCCACCGCCGCCGGCGTCATCAACAACCCCGCCAACACCACACACACCACCGCCGCAACCGACCGACCC
>DASSDH010000067.1:0-17678 GCA_035697245.1 Jiangellaceae bacterium | reverse complement strand
TTGGCCATTGGCCTCGACGAGCCAATGGTCGGTCTCTGGTGGCGTTCTCGGCAGCCGCAGGAGCTCGTGAACCTCCGCGAGCGTGGAGTCGTCACGCCCGAGAGCGTCCCGTTCGGCAGCGTGCACGACAGCCAGAATCGCCTCGCCGTCCGCAAGGGTGGGGCGACGCACCGAATAGCCCGCGGGCAACCCGGGAATTGTCATGAACCACCAGCCTGCCAGGCCGTTTCGGCGGGCGGGCCGCAGCGACGGTACTCACGGACTGGCAGTTGAGACAGGATGGATTCATGACCGAGCCAACAGACAGCTCTGCTCAGAGCGAGCAGCCACCGCGCGTCGTCGTCGTCGGCCCTGATGGCATGGCTGTGGAGTCAGCCCCATCCGGCCGCGCCAGCGACGAAAGCGACACCAGGCCCCTCACCGACCTGGTCGAGCAGCCCGCGAAGGTCATGCGTATCGGGAGCATGATCAAGCAGCTGCTCGAGGAGGTAAAGGCCGCCCCGCTGGACGAGGCGAGCCGGATGCGGCTACGGGAGATCCACCGGTCGTCGATCGAGGAGCTCGAGGACGGGCTCGCTCCAGAGCTGATCGACGAGCTGGAACGACTCACCCTTCCGTTCACCGAGGACTCTGTGCCGACCGACGCCGAGTTGCGGATCGCCCAGGCGCAGCTGGTCGGCTGGCTCGAGGGGTTGTTCCACGGAATCCAGACCACTCTGTTCGCCCAGCAGATGGCCGCTCGTGCCCAGCTCGAGCAGATGCGCCGAGCCCTCCCACCGGGAGCTCCTACGGTGAATGTCCCCGTGCGACCGCAGACATCCGGCGAGGACGGCGAGCAGCGGCCGGGCGGCGGGATGTACCTCTAGCCGAGGTCCGCGAGCAGTTTCTCGACGATCTGAGCCACTCCGTCGTCGTCGTTCGACGGCGCCAGATGTTCAGCCGCATCGAGTACGTCCGGGTGAGCGTTGGCCATGGCATAGCCACGACCTGCCCAGGCAAGCATGGGCAGGTCGTTGGGCATGTCGCCGAAAGCCACGGCGTCCTCTGCTCGAATGCCTTGCCGGTCGGCGATCCGGGCCAGAGTTGCCGCCTTGGTCACGCCGATGGCCGAGATCTCCAGCAGCCCGGACCGGCTGGAGTACGTCAGCTCGGCGAGCTCACCGGCTACCTCACGAGCCGCCGCGAGCAGTCCACCCGGGTCGAGGTCGGCGTGCTGAACGAGCAGCTTGATCACGTCGTCGCTCACCAGCTCATCGAGTGAGCCGACCCGCACGCCGTCCGGTTCGAGATCGACATCGAGTGCCACCGGGTACGACGCCTCCCGGCCGAAGCCGGCATCACGCGTCTCGATCGCGAACGTCACCTCGCGTACCGCCGCTCGTACCGCTGACGCTACCGCGAGCACTACATCCCGGGAGATGGGGGTGTGCTCGAGGACCTCGTCGGTGTGCAAGTCGTAGACGACTGCTCCGTTCGAGCACACCGCAAGCCCGGTATGACCGAGCGCATCGGCGACGGGGCGCATCCAGCGGGGAGGACGCCCGGTAGCGACGACGACCATCGACCCGCTGGATTCAGCGGCGCGCAACGCGGCAACCGTCCGCTCTGAGACAGAGCCGTCGCTGCGCAGCACGGTGCCGTCGAGGTCGGTCGCTATCAGACGGAAGATCACGGGAAGAGTTCGTTCAATAGCAAGGCAACGCCGTCGTCGTCGACGCTCTGGCAGACCGCGTCAGCCACCTCTTTGACGTCCCAGGGCGCCTGCCCCATGGCGACGCCAAAACCCGCCCATGCGAGCATCTCCATGTCGTTGTGCCCGTCGCCGACCGCCATGACGTCGGACCGGCTGAATCCGAGCTTCTCGCAGACGGTCGCGAGTCCGCCGGCCTTCGACACGCCCTCCGGCATGATGTCCAGCCAGGCCGTATACCCGATGGCGTAGTCGACGCTGGGCAGTCCGGAGGCCGCAGCCACCCGGCGCAGACGTTCACGGTCCCCTTGCGGCCACCGGACCACCAACCGCGTGACCGGTCCGTCGAGCAGTTCGTCGTGAGTGACCACCGTCACCCGACCGTCGAGCTCCCCCACCGGGAAGTCGCCGGTCACCCGGAATCCGACTCCCAGCTCCTCGATCGCCAGCACCGCGTCCGGGATCTCCTCGGCGAAGTACTGGACTGGATCACTCGCGTCGAAGGTGACCACGTGCATCGGGGTACGGCTCGCGACATCGGCGACCACCGCACCGTTGGAGCACACGGCAAATCCCTCGGTCAGCCGTAGTTGGTCGATCACCGGAATCGTCGAGTGCAGTGACCGGCCGGTCGCGAGCACGACGTGAACACCGGCCCGCAGCGTCCTGCGGACCGCCTTGACCACCTGGCGCGTGGGCGGGTCGAAGAAGTCGGCGTAGGTCACGAGGGTGCCGTCGACATCGAGTGCGACGAGTCGTGGTCTCCAGTGCCGAGGAATCACGCGACCGGCTCGAGAATGTCTCGTCCGCCCAGGTAAGGCCGCAAGGCAGGGGGAACCCGGACCGACCCATCGGCTTGCTGATGGTTCTCCAACAGCGCGACGATCCAGCGGGTCGTGCCCAGCGTGCCGTTGAGGGTGGCCACGTGGCGGGTGCCGTTCTCGGTTCGCTCCCGGACTCCCAGTCGGCGAGCCTGGAAAGTCGTGCAGTTCGACGCCGAGGTCACTTCCATCCACCGCTGCTGCGAGGGCAACCACGCCTCGCAGTCGAACTTGCGTGCGGCGCTCATCCCGAGGTCCCCCGCAGCGACGTCGATCACCCGGTACGGCAGTTCCAAGGCTCCCAGCATGTCCTCTTCCCATGCCAGCAGCCGCTGGTGCTCGTCGGCGGCGTCCTCCAGGCGGCAGTACGAGAACATCTCGACCTTGTGGAACTGGTGCACGCGGATGATGCCCCGGGTGTCTCGGCCGTGCGACCCTGCCTCCCGCCGGTAGCAAGCCGACCAACCGGCATAGCGGAGGGGGCCGCCGGATAGGTCGATGATCTCCTCGGCGTGGTAGCCGGCGAGCGCAACTTCGCTCGTGCCGACGAGGTACAGGTCGTCGGACTCGACCCGGTAGACCTCCTCGGCGTGGGCACCCAGGAAACCGGTGCCGCCCATGATCTCGGGGCGGACCATCGTCGGAGGGATGACGGGGACAAAACCTTCGCTGATCGCCTTCGCCATGGCCAGGCTGAGGATGCCGATGTCCAACTGGGCCCCGAAACCGGTCAGGAAGTAGAACCGCGACCCTGACACCTTTGCCCCCCGGGCGACGTCGATGGCTCGCAGCGCCTCACCGAGCTCCAGGTGGTCGCGCGGCTGCGCCAGGTCGGGACGTTCGCCCACCTCGCGCAGCACGACGTAGTTCTCTTCGCCGCCGGCCGGGACGCCGTCCTCCACGACGTTGGCCAACTGGAGCGCCGCATGATCGAAGATCTGCTGGGCGCCGTCCGCGGCTGCTTCGGCCGCCTTGACGGCGGTTCCGAGATGCCTGGCCTTGTCGAGTAGCGCCCGCTTCTCGTCACCCTGCGCGGACGGGATCTGCCGGCCCAGCGCCTTCTGCTCAGCCCGCAGCCGCTCGAATTCTGCCAGGGACTCCCGCCTGCCCCGGTCGGCGGACAGCAGCTGGTCGACGAACTCCGGTGGCTCACCGCGGGCTCGCTGGGAGGCCCGGACGCGGTCGGGGTCGTCGCGGATAACGCGCAGGTCGAGCACGCGCCCAGGTTAACTCGCGATCATGAAACAGGTGCGACGGTCGTGCCGGCACAGCTGTCTCATGATCCACAAGGTCAGCCCCGCAGCCGCGCCAGCCAGGCCTGCGCGTTGGCGAAGTCCTCATTCGCAGTACCGCGAGTCGGCGACACGGCGATGCCGTCGGCGCGCGGGTAGGAACCGAGAAAGCGGACGTCGGCGCATACCCGCCGCAATCCCATCAGGGCCTCGCCCACGCGGGCATCGGCGACGTGCCCCTCGCAATCCACGGCGAAGCAGTACCGGCCCATCCCGTTGCCGGTCGGCCGCGACTCGATCCGGGTCAGGTTGACCCCGCGCGCGGCGAACTGCTCGAGGATCTCCAGCAAGGCTCCTGGATGATCGTCGCGGATGAACGCGACCAGGCTGGTGCGGTCCGCCCCCGTCGGCGGAGGGGGCGGCGCCGGTTTCGTCACCAACACGAACCGGGTCACAGCGTCGGGGTAATCGCCAATCGCGGTTGCGAGTGTCTCGAGTCCGTACCGCTCGGCGGCGACCGGCGCCGCGATGGCCGCGTCATAGCGGCCGCCTGGACCCATCTCTCCGGCCGCCACGGCGGCCGCGGCCGCAGCGGTCGACGTCGTCACGATGATGCGCGCGCCGGGCATTTTCGCCGCCACCCATCGGCGGCACTGGGCTTCCGCGACCGGATGGGTGACGATCTGGTGAATCGAGCCGAGCACGGTCCCCGGCCGCGCCATCAGCGCCATCGACACCGGCAGGAGCACCTCGGCGGAGATTGCCAGCGGTTCACCACGGATCAGCTCGTCGAGCGTCGCGTTGACCGAGCCCTCGACCGAACTCTCGACGGGGACGACCGCACCGTCGACCTCGCCCTGTCGAACCGCGTCGAGCGCGGCAGGTACCGTCGGATAGGCGAGCAGCTCGCCGGCGGACGGAACGGTCCGGGCGGCCGCTTCGGTGAAAGTGGCCTCGGGTCCGAGGTAGCCAAGTCTGGTCCTGGGCTGGATCGGCACGCGGGTCAGCTTATGAGCACCGAGCCGTCGAGCAGGCGCGGACACCGCCCGGCTACCGTCGGGTCGATGAGTGGCGACGTGGGCTGGCGTGACCTGGGGTTTGCGCGACTGGACACCGACCGCCTGGTGCGGACGGGAGATCCAGAGGTGGTTTTCGGTGCCGGCAAGTCGCCGGAGCAGACCGTCGCCCTGTTGCGTGCGCTTCGGGAAGCTCATCCCGACCGGCTCGCGCTCGCCACCCGGGTCGACGCTGATACCCGCGCTGCCGTGCGCGAGGCCTTCGGCGGGGACGCTGACGTAGACGAGGACGCTCGATGCGCGGCCGTCGGGGAATGGCCGGCACCGTGGGGACACGTGGTCGTGGTTGCCGCCGGAACATCGGACCGGCCGGTCGCCATCGAGGCTGCCTACACCGCTCGCGCCTTCGGCGCGGACGTGACGACGGTCGTCGACGTCGGCGTCGCGGGTCTGCACCGCCTCCTGGATGTGCGCGACGACCTCGACCGGGCCGACTGTCTCGTCGTGGTCGCGGGAATGGAGGGAGCCCTGCCATCCGTCGTCGGCGGCTTGACCGGAGTCCCCCTCGTCGCCGTGCCGACGTCGGTGGGGTACGGAACCTCGTTCGACGGGCTGGCCGCCCTGCTCGCCATGCTGAACTCGTGCGCCCCCGGTGTCGTCGTGGTGAACATCGACAATGGCTTCGGTGCGGGCGTCCATGCCGCGCGCGTCGCGCGGCGAGCAACCCCCACGGTCCCCGGGTCGGCGCCGTGATCGGGTGGCTCGACTGCTCGTCCGGGGTGGCCGGGGACATGCTGCTCGCGGCCCTTGTCGACGCAGGAGTACCTCTCGAGACGATGCAACATGCCGTCGACGCGATTGCGCCGGAGCCGGTGTCGCTGCGTGTCGAGGAGGTTCGCCGGGCTGCGCTGCGAGCCACCAAGGTGCAGGTCGACGCAGTCGAGTCGACCACGCCCCGCACCTGGGCACAGATTCGAGACCTGCTCGATGACAACCTGCTTTCCGCCGAGGTGGCCACGCGGGCCCGAGGTGCCTTCGAACGCCTGGCGACGGCCGAAGCGCGGGTGCACGGCGGTAGACCGGAGGATGTGCACTTTCACGAGGTGGGCGCCCTGGATGCCATCGCGGATGTGGTTGGCACGGCCGCGGGCTTTGTTGCGTTGAACCTGGCCGAGCTGCACGTTTCACCGGTCGCGCTCGGCTCCGGCACCGTGTCGACCGCGCATGGACGGCTTCCCGTGCCAGCCCCGGCCGTCGTCGAACTGTTGAAAGGAGTGCCGTCGTACGGCGGCGGTGCCGAGGTCGAGCTGACGACACCGACCGGCGCGGCTCTGGTCACCGAGTACGCGACAGGTTGGGGAGAGCAGCCGGCCATGGCGATCCGACGACAGGGCGTGGGTGCTGGGGGTCGCGACCTCGCTGATCAGCCCAACGTCCTTCGGCTCATCGTCGGCGAGGCACTCAACCCACAGCCGGCCACGCTGCTGCTGGAGACCAATGTCGACGACATGGACCCCCGGCTCTGGCCGCCCGTCCTGACTCGACTGCTCGAGGCCGGCGCCGCGGACGCGTGGCTGACGCCGATCGTGATGAAGAAGGGCCGGCTGGCGCACACTCTGTCCGTCCTCGTCGACGCCCCCGCCCTCGCCGCGGTACGGCACGCCGTCTTCGTCGAGACGACGACGATCGGCTTGCGCGAGACCGTCGTCGACAAGAGAGCCTTGGACCGGACCGAGCGAAGCGTCGAGGTCGGTGGACATCGAGTACGCATCAAGACCGCGACGCTCGACGGTCTGCTCGTCAACGGCCAACCGGAGTATGACGACGTCGTCGCGGCCGCCCGGGCCGCCGGCCGCCCGGTCAAGGCAGTCCTGGCCGAAGCGGCAGCCGCCGCCCGAGCAGCGGGACTCGCGCCGTGACCCGAACCGCACGTCGGCTCGCCAGTGCCATCCTCATCGGTCTCCTGGGATGGGCGGTCGCACCGTCGGCGCACGCCCAGGAGCCCGCAGCGGGTGTCGTGCTGGTCGGGATCGCGGGCCTGGCCTGGCAGGATGTCACCGCGGAGGATGCACCGACCTTGCACTCCCTGGTCGGACCCAATGCGGTGGCATCGCTGACGGTCCGAACGGTGCGCGCCCGTACGTGTGTCGTGGACGGGTGGCTGACTGTTGGCGCCGGCCGCCGGGCCAGCGATGTGCAGGACCTCGAGGCCGACGACCAACCCGACCGGTACTGCCGGGACGTGCCGGAACCGATAGTGCTTGCCGATGGCGACGTGGCCGTGCCGGGGTGGGACGAGCTGGTGCTGGCCCAGCAGGAGCAGACCTTCGACACCCGGCTCGGACTTCTCGGTGACCGGGTCGCCGAAGCACGGTCCTGCACCACGGCGGTCGGACCCGGGGCGGTGCTCGCGCTGGCCCGCAGCGACGGTGTCGCCACGAACTACGCCCCGGACCCGACCGACGTGGACGAAGCGTTGCTCACGACCTGCCCCGTGACGGTCATCGACCTCGGGTCGGTCCCGCCGCCGGGCGAGCCAGGCGACGAGGAGGCGGAAGCCGCCGCAGCGGAAGCTCGCCGCGCTGCGGTGTCCACCGTCGATGCCGCACTGGCTCAATTGTTGGCGTACGTGCCCGCGGACGTCGCAGTGCTCGTGGCCGGCATCGCCGACAGCGCTCCGACCGAGCCGCCCGAAGACGAGGAGCCGAGCACGATCGCGCGCTCTGCGCTGCGCGTCGCTCTCGCAGCCGGTCCCCAACCGAACGGCGTCGAGTACGGACCCAACTGGCTGAGCTCGCCGTCGACCCGGTGGACCGGCCTGGTTCAGCTCACCGACTTGGCCTCGACCCTGGCGGCATATGCCGGAGTCACCGACCCCTCGGAAGGCACGGTCGGCCGGCCGTGGCGGAGTGTCGAGGAACACCCCTCGTCAACCAACGAGACGATCGACCAGCTCGTGGGGACCGATCGCGCCACTCAGGTGTTCCGCACCCAGTCCGGACCGTTCTTCCAGATCCTCGGCGTCGCAGAGGTCCTGTTCTTCGTCGCTGCGGTGTTGTGGCTGCGCGGCCACCCGACGGGTCGACAGCGGCTGATCCGGCTGGTCCAGTACGCCGCCCTCGGTGCGGCGTCGTTTCCTGTCGCGTCGTTCCTCGCCAACCTGTCCCGCTGGTGGCGCTTCGAGCGCACTGGCACGCTGCTGTGGACCACGGTGCTCGTGACCACCGTGGTGGTGACCGTACTGGCGCTGCGGGGACCGTGGCGGCACCGCATCTACGGCGCGCCCGGCGCCGTCGCTGCGCTCACGGCCACAGTGCTCGCCGTGGACGTGTCGACGGGCTCGAACTTGCAGCACGCGAGCCTGCTCGGACTGTCCCCGCTCGTGGCGGGCCGGTTCTATGGGTTCGGCAACATTCCGTACGCAATCTTCGTCGCGTCGGCACTGGTCGCTGCGGCGGCATTGGGTCAGCTGCTGCTCGATTACGGGCACTCCCGGCGCACGGCGGCGCTTGCGGTCGCAGCGGTCGGCGTCGTCACCGTTGTCGTCGACGGCGCCCCACAGGCGGGCGCGGACGTCGGCGGAATCCTCGCGACGGTGCCTGGTTTTGCCGTTCTCGTCATGGGTGTCGCCGGGGTCCGGGTGACGGCCTGGCGGATGGCGCTCGTCGGCGCCATCGCGGTGGCCGTGTGCGCGCTTATTGCCTGGCTGGACTGGTTGCGCCCGGCCACGGAGCGCACCCATTTCGGGGAGTTCTTCGCCGACCTCGTCGACGGCGACGCCTGGCCGGTTGTCTGGCGCAAAGCACAGGCGTCGATCGGAACGTTGCAGCGAAGCCCCTATTACGGATGGCTCGTTCCAGTGGCCTATGGCGTGATCATCTGGCTGGTCCGCTCGCCGGGTGTCGGCGGAGTACAGGCTGCCGTGACCCGCTGGGCCGTGCTCCGGCCCCTGATCTGGGCTGGTCTGGTGACCGGTGCGGTCGGGTTCGCAGTGAACGACTCCGGGATCATCGTTCCCGGCCTGTTGCTCACCGTCGGGATTCCCCTCGTGGTCAGCGCGATCGCCGACGCCCAACTCCAGGAAGGACAAACGGAGCAACCCCCCGCCACAGAAGCGCCCGAGCGACGTCCAGCCACTGCCGACCCCGGTGTACCTGGGAGCGCCAGTCCCCCCCGGTGACCCGGTGGTGAAACGGCACCTCGACCTCGCGAACCCGGTACCCCCGGCGCAACAGGTCGATGGACAGGCCGACTTCGACGCCGAAGCCATCCGCCAGCGGCAGGGCAGCCAGGAACGCCGTCCGGGTCAGGCAGCGCTGACCGGACAACGGCTGGGTGGCCGACCAGCCGGTCGCACGCTCGATCCCGACCCGGGCCAGCCGGACGACCAGACCGTGACCACCCCCTGAGCTGCGCTGCGGCGGCAGCATGGCGATCGTCATGTCGGCACTTCCCTCGCGGACCGGCTCGATCAACGGCGCCGCCTCGGCCGCGGTGTCCTCGAGATCGGCGTCGAGGAATAGCAACGCCCGCGAGCCGACCGCGTCAGGTTCCGTTCGATTCAGCTCGTCCACCGCCTGGGCGCCGCTGTGCATGGCAGCGCCCTTGCCCCGGTTGCGGGTGTGTCGAATCACGACGGCGCCCGCGCCGTGAGCTGCGGCGGCTGTCGCGTCGGTCGATCCATCGTCGACCACCAGCACGAGATCGACACCGGGAAGCGACGAAGCGCCCTTGACTGTCGCGGCGATCCGGGCCTGCTCGTCCTTCGCCGGGATGATCACCGCGACCCGCAGCATCCGGCGATGCTACGGCGTACGGACAGATCTGTTTGCGGCCGGCCCGCAGAGCGCGCTGCCCATAGGCTCGGCTGGATGACGAGCACGCTCGGCGCAGACTCCGAAGTCGCCCGGTTGCGGACGGTGTTGTTGCACCGACCCGGCCCGGAATTGAAGCGGCTCACGCCGCGCAACAACGACGAGCTCCTCTTCGACGGCATCCCGTGGGTCGGCCGGGCCCAGGACGAGCATGACGCCTTCGCCCATGAACTGCGCAGCCACGGCGTCGAGGTGCTCTACCTGACCGACCTGCTAGTAGAGACGCTGGCCAACGATTCGGCCCGCGCGGCGTGCATCGATGCCGTCACCGCCGATCCGAGGCTCGGAGAAACGCTTCGCCGAGTCGTGCAGCGTCACCTGGAGGGCCTGCATCCGGACGACCTCGCGCTCGCCCTCACCGCCGGGTTGGCGCACGATGAGCTGACCGGCGGGCGCGGGCTTCGTTTCATGCTGATGGATCGCCACGACTTCGTGGTCGACCCGCTTCCCAACCTGTTGTTCACCCGCGATTCCAGCGTCTGGATCAGCGACCAGGTCGCCGTCACCAGCCTGGCCATGCCTGCACGCAGCCGGGAGACGACGCTCACCGGAGCGATTTACGCCTATCACCCCCGGTTTGCCGGCACGTCTCAGGTCTACACACCCCAGTTGGAGTCACTGGAAGGCGGCGATGTCCTCCTGCTGAGTCCCGGCGTAGTCGCGGTCGGGACCGGAGAGCGGACCACCCAAGCCGGCGCCGAGCGACTGGCTCGCAACGTGTTCGCGGCGGGGCTCGCCCACACCGTGCTGGCTGTTCCCATCGCCCAGGAGCGCGCGACGATGCACCTGGACACGGTCTGCACCATGGTCGACGTCGACGCCATCCTCGTATATGCGAACGTCGCCGACGAGCTCACCGCCATCGAACTCACACCGGGCGAGGACGGTGAACTGCAGGTCGCCCCGCCCGCGCCCTTCCTGGTCGCAGCGGCCAAGGCCATGGGCGTCGACACGGTGCGGATCATCGATACCGGGCTCGATCCCGTCACGGCCGAGCGGGAGCAGTGGGACGACGGCAACAACACCCTGGCCATCGGACCGCGGCTCGCCGTGGCATACGAGCGCAATGTGGAGACCAACGCCAGCCTGGAGGAAGCGGGAATCGAGGTGCTCCGGATCGCGGGGAGCGAACTCGGCTCGGGACGGGGTGGGCCGCGTTGCATGTCGTGCCCGATTAGCCGAGATCAGCTCCGGGTGAACTGACCCTTATGTGAGGATTAACACAAAAGCATTTCTCGATACAACTTCCGTTCCCACGCACGTGCAAGGTACGGTGAATCGGTCCCGGTCGCTCTTGTTTCCCCCGTCAAGAGCGGCCGGGGTTATCCATTGCCAGCTCATTTACCGGCTCACCTGATGGTGACCTGGCGGTTTGCCAAGCCGGACCGGGCCCGCCTCTCATCGGCGCTGAGCGGCGCGATGGTCGCGAGGGCCTCGGCAAGGCGGGCAGCCAGCGCTGCGGCTGGTTCCTCCACGTCTTCGACGGGCGTGCCGGTCCTGAGGTCCCACACCGGCACCAACCGGCCGAGAGCCCGGAAGGTACCGAGCAGTCGGGTCCCGTGACCCAGGTCGTCCTCGCCGCGTGCATGCAGCCGGGCCAGCGCATCGAGCAGCGACTCCTCCTCGTACGGCATGACCCAACGCACCTGCTCACGATCGCCGAGACGGCACCAGTAGCCCGCCTCGACCGAGGCAAGCCGGGCTGTGGGGATGATCGCGGTATTGGCCTGTTCGACGGCGGCATGGGCGTCGGCTCCGAGGAAATCCGCCTGGTCGAGCCAGAAGTCGAACGTCTCGTGCACAGTGACAGGGAACGGCCCGGCCGGATCCAGTAGATCCTGCAGCCGTGGCTCGTCTGCGGTGGGCGTTCCGGCCGGGACGGTGGATCCCGGCTCGGCGTCCATTGCCGCCAGAAGTGCCCGTGCCGCGTCTGCGCTCGGATCTGCGCTCGGCTGAGCCGTCTGCAGTGCCAGCACGATCTGGCCGTCGGCTCGGACGAGAGCAGGCACCGCCAGCGGCAGCAGCGTCGCGACCAGCACCTTCCGGCCGCCGTGTGGTTTGCCGAGGGTGATGGGCGCAGTTGCCGAGGACACCACGTCTCGCAGGGCGATCCAGTCGCCCTCGTGGGGCAGCCCGGCAAAGGGTCGGGGGACGAAGTCGCGGGCCGCTTCGCGCCGGCGCTTCCCATGGCACGCCTTGTACCGCTTTCCCGAGCCGCACGGGCAGGGCTGACGTGGAGCGACGACCGGGACTTCCATCGACGCTTTCGTCGTGTTGTTCGTCCTCGGCCGGGCGGATCTCGAGGCAGATCTCGGCACGACGGCAGAGCGTAGCCTCCGATGCCGCCGACCGGTGCTTTGCGGCCTCGCGCCTTGTCTCACTCGGAGGTTTCAGGCGGTGGTGACGACCGCGTAAACCGTGATCTCGTGGCCCACCGTGGTCACACCCCAGTCGATCGCCAGCGCCTGCACGACAGCGAGCCCGCGTCCGCCGACATCGGCGACGTCAGCCGACTCGACGTGCGGCCGGTCGCGACCCCCGCCGTCAGTGACCCCGATCCAGACTCGGGGTGGGTCGGCGGTCCACCGCAGCCGGACTGCGTCGTCCTGGCCGGGCGTCCGAAGTGGCTGGGCGTGGCGAACCGCATTGGTCATCAGTTCGCTGACCACGAGCATGCTGTCCTCGATGACCCGGGTCGGCAGCTTCCGCCTGGCCAGGTCATCGCGCACCAGGTGCCGCGCGGCGGGCACACTGCTCGGCTCACTCGGGAACTCGGCCGCTCGGCATCGGCCGCGCGCGTTGACCGGTGGTCGGCCCACGGCGGCTCCCTCCGGGCTAGCGGCCCGTCGCCCGTGCACACGACGGGCCTGATACCCGAGTCGTGCCCGCAGACCCGACCGGCAAACCCCCGGAGCGCGGGATCTCCTGCTCCTGCTCCCGCAGCATAGGGTCGTTGCGTGGCGACAATCCGGATCGGCGCGCATGTCGAGCAGCGCGACCCACTCGAGGAGGCCCAGGCACGCGAGGCCGACCTCGTCCAGTTCTTTCTCGGCGATCCGCAGGGCTGGGAACCACCGGTGGTTGTTTACCCCGGTGGAGGAGCCGCCCTTCGCGCAGCCGCGACCGATCGCGGCATCGATCTCTACGTACACGCGCCCTACCGGCTGAACGTCGCCACCACGAACAACCGGATTCGCATCCCGAGTCGCAAGTTGCTGCAGCAGCATGTCGACGGAGCAGCCGAGATCGGCGCCAAGGCACTGATCGTCCATGGCGGACACGTGCTCAAGGCCGACGATCCCGAGATCGGGGTCGACAACTGGCGCAAGTGTGCCGAGATGCTTGATTACAAGCTGCCGGTGCTCATCGAGAACACCGCAGGCGGTGAGAATGCGATGGCCCGCCGGCTCGACCGGCTCGACCGGTTGTGGGATGCCGTCGGTCCATCCGGAATGGGTTTCTGCCTCGACACCTGCCATGCGCACGCGGGCGGCATCGAGCTGGACGACGTGGTGGCCCGAGTGCTGGCGATCACCGGCCGAATCGACCTCGTCCATGCGAACGACAGCCGCGACACTTTCGACTCCGGCGCGGACCGGCACGCCAACCTCGATGACGGGACGATCGGCGCGGCGACGATCGCCGGGATCGCTCGAGCCGCCGGTGCGTCGGTGGTCGTGGAGACTCCCGGCGGGGCCGAGGGGCAGGAAGCCGATATCGCTCTGCTGCGCAAGCACCTCGCCGGCTAGCCGCCGGCGACAGCGCGCGGGTTAACAGCATCGCGGACGACTCGCAGCGCGTCGGTCAGCGCCGCCAGTTGGCCCGGCTCGAGTCGACCGGTGAACCATTCCTCCACGTCGTCCAGGTGCCCGGGCAGCACGGCTCCGATGCGCTCGGCCCCCGGTTCGGTGATGCGGGCCCAGGTGCCTCGGCGGTCGTCCTCGCAGCTGTCCCGCGCAATCAGTCCGTCGCGCTCCAGACGATCCACCACTCTGGTGATGCCGCTGGTGGAAAGGCTGGTTTGATCGGACAGGTCTCCCATCCGTAGCCGACGACCGGGAGTGCGGGCCAGTCGGAGCAGCACCTCGAACTCGGTTTCGGACAGGTCGTGACCATTAAACCGTGCGGAGAACTTGGCGGTCAGCCCCTCGTGCGCCTCCATGAACAGCCCGACCACGGTCAGTCGGGGATCGTCGAGCTCCGGCTGACCCATGTTTCAGTCTAGCAAATGTTGACGAGTCAACATTTCTGCTGTTCCCGCGATCTCGAGACGGCGGCGCCGCCGTACGTGCCTCGAGATCGCATCGGCGGCAAGTAGTCTCGTCCACCGTGGCATTGCGGGTGCGCGCGATAACGCCGGCCGAACACCTCGCCGCCATCCACGAACGGCCATCGGTGAGCTTCCTGCAGACGCCCGCCTGGGGCCGGGTGAAACGGGACTGGCGTGCGGAGTCCGTCGGGTGGTTCAGCGATTCCGAGTTGGTCGGGGTCGGTCTGATCCTGTACCGGCAGGCGCCAATGTTGCGGCGGTATCTGGCCTACCTGCCGGAAGGCCCTGCCATCGACTGGTCGGCAGCCGTCGCCGCCGACGACCTGGCGCGCTGGCTCGACCCACTGACCGCTTATGTCCGCGGCCGGGGCGCGTTCGCCATCCGGATGGGTCCGCCCGTGCCGCTGCGACGGTGGAGCGCCGCGACGGTGAAGGATGCCTTGGCGGACGAGCGCGTCCGACGGCTCGACCAGGTCGAGCCCGACGTCAGCTCTCCGACGGGTCTCGAACTTACCGAGCAGCTCACGGCGGCCGGTTGGCGGCCGCCGACCGACGATGGCGGCTTCACCGCCGGCCAACCGCGTTACGTCGTACAGCTACCGCTCGCGGGTCGCGACGAGGACGACCTGCTCAAGGGCTTCAACCAGCTCTGGCGGCGCAACGTCAAGAAGGCGGAGAAGGCCGGCGTCACGGTCGAGCTTGGCCAGGCTGAACACCTGCCCGAGTTCCACCGGCTCTATGTCGAAACCGCGAACAGAGATGGTTTCACCCCACGCCCGTTCCGATACTTCGAGGGCATGTGGCAGGCAATGGCGGCGGAGGACGACAGCCGGCTGGGTTTGTACCTGGCGCGCTATCAGGGGACTCTGGTCGCGGCAGCGACCATGGTTCGGGTCGGAACGCACGCCTGGTACTCCTACGGCGCGTCGTCGACGGAACGTCGTGACGTCCGAGGTTCCAACGCCGTGCAGTGGCGAATGATCCGCGACGCGCTCGCCGACGGATGTGACGTCTACGACCTGAGAGGGATCACCGACACCGTCGACGAAGCAGACCCGCACGCGGGACTGATCCGGTTCAAGGTCGGCACAGGAGCAGAGGCGGTGGAGTACGCCGGCGAATGGGACCTGCCGATCTCCACGATCCTTTACACCGCGTTCGACCTCTACCTGAAGCGCCGCGGCTGAGCCATGCCACTGACTTTGTCCGTCGACACCGACGCGTGGCGCGGGCATCTGCGTTCAGTCGTGGCCGCCCAGGCCGGTTTGGTGCCCGTCACCAAGGGCAACGGATATGGGTTCGGCAACAGCGTTCTCGCGATCGAGGCCAAAGCGCTCGGTGTCGATACCCTCGCAGTCGGTACGTACGACGAGGTTTCCACTGTTACCGCGAACTTCCCCGGCGACGTCCTGGTGCTTTCGCCCTGGCGACCTGGTGAGATGCTCGACCGCGCCGACGAGCGGATCGTGCACACCGTCTCGCGGCTGACCGACCTGCGGACACTCGCCGACGGTGGCCACCGCCCGCGCGTCGTCGTCGAGGTGGTGACGAGCATGCGTCGGCATGGCGTCCGGCCCGACGAGATCGGCGCGGTTGTTTCGATGCTGGACCGGGTTCGGTTCGAGGGATGGGCGCTGCACCTGCCGCTGGCCGGAGATCAGCCCGGCGAAGCCCGCCGCCTTTCTACGCTGCTCCCCGCCGTAGAACCCGACCGCAGCCGGCTCTGGGTCAGCCACCTTGCCTTCGCGGATGCCTCAGTGCTCGCTGCGGAACGATCCGTTGATGTCAGGGTGCGCATCGGCACCGCGCTGTGGCTCGGGCAGCGATCGTTGTTCCGCGCCCGGGCCACCGTGCTCGACGTTCATCCGATCCGCCGGGGCGAGCGATTCGGCTACCGGCAACGCCGTGCGATCCGGGACGGTTCCTTGCTGGTCATCGCCGGCGGCACCGCGCACGGTATCGCCCTCGAGGCGCCGACCGCGGCGACGTCGGTACGTCAACGGGCCGTTGCCGTGGCCAAGGGCGGACTCGAGGCGGTCGGCCGGGCGCTGTCCCCATTTCACGTCGCCGGCAAGCAACGCTGGTTTGCCGAGCCACCGCACATGCAGTGCTCGCTCATCTGGCTACCGGCTCGGGTCGCTCCACCAGCCGTCGGCGACGAGGTCGACGTCGACGTCCGGATGACGACGACCACCTTCGACCGCATCGCCTGGCAATAAGGTCACGGCCGCAGTCGGTGGACGACGTAGCTTACCGAACCGGCCGCTCGCGGCCCATTTCGTCTGCCATGTCGAGGACGGACTGGCCGGTGGCGGCGTTCGCACCTCGACCGATCATCTCGTAGGTCTCCGGCCGCGACGACCTGAGATACCGCGCCCACCAGACACCCAGCAGGAAGAGCACGACATAGCTGGCGGGGAGAATCCATCGCAGTGGTTCGGGGTCCGGCAGGCCGAGCAAGAAGTCGTATTCCACCACGGCGAAGATGACGGTGATCACCAGCAGAATGGCGGCCAGGGTCGGCGCGATCATCCGCCGCCAGGCG
Organism: Jiangellaceae bacterium; assembly: GCA_035697245.1. Taxonomy (GTDB): domain Bacteria; phylum Actinomycetota; class Actinomycetes; order Jiangellales; family Jiangellaceae; genus JACVRX01. The sequence goes on along the minus strand of DASSDH010000067.1, from coordinate 1,230 downwards.
TTCTCTCCTGACGGTTCACGGGCGAAGAATGCGACCACCGCGATGGACGTAAGGGTGATCAACACCAGCACCCCGAACCCGCCGGTCACGCCGAAGGTGAAGAAGAGGTACAGGATCGGGTCCCACCCGGCGATGGCATAGATCACGATGACGGCCAGCCCGATCGCGCTCTGGATGACCGACGCCACGATTGGGGCGCCCGAACGCGCTGAGGTCCGGCCCAAGGCGCTGGCGAAGACCCGCTCCCGGCCGAGCGCAAAGCCGTACCGGGCGCAGGTGTTGTGGAAGGAGATCATCGCGGCAAGCACGGAGGTCGCGAACAGGGTCGACCCGATCGTCACCCAGGGCTCACCGAGAGACATGTCGGCAAGGATGAAGATCGTGGCCGGTCCGTTCTCAGCCGAGAACGCGACAATCGCGTCCGGACCGGTCGCCACCGACATCGCCCACGACGACAGCACGTACACGACGGCGATGATCGCGATCGACACATAGGTCGCCAGTTGAACGGTTCGGCGAGGGTTACGCGACTCTTCGGAGTAGACGACCGACGCCTCGAAGCCGACGAAGCCGAGTACCGCGAGAACCAGGATCGCCCCGACACCGGGCTGGAGCAGGTTCCCGATGGACAGTGTGTCGAACGTGATCTCGCCATTGGCCGGGATGGTCAGGTACGAGAACGCGTAGATGAGAATGATTGCAATCTCGGTCAGCAACAGAACCGCCAGCACCATGCCGTTGATGTCGACGCGGAGCACGCCGAGCGTTCCGACGATTGCCCACGCGACCAGGGCGATGACCCACCAGCTCACCTCGATGCCGAACCAGTCCGCGATGAGCGGGGCGGCCGCGGCGCCGATGATGCCGTACAGCCCTACTTGAAGAAGGTTGTAGGCGAACAGCGCCATCCAGGCCGCCCCGACACCCGCCGGCCGGCCGAGGCCATGGGTGACGTAGGTATAGAAGGCTCCGGCGTTCGTGATGTGTCGTGACATCGCCACGTAGCCCACGCTGAACAGCGCAAGCAACAACCCCATCGCGACGAACGCGATGGGCAGTCCGATGATCCCGGTCACTGCGAAGCCGGTGGTGATGACACCAGCGACGACGGTCAGTGGCGTGGCCGCGCTGATCACGAAGAAGACGACGGCGGGGACGCCGAGTCTGTTGTGGGCCAGTGTCCTCGACACACTGTCGGCGCCCAACCGGCTCGCATGGGACATGAGGACT
>DASSDH010000066.1:0-5036 GCA_035697245.1 Jiangellaceae bacterium | reverse complement strand
GAGACGCGTGCTTGCGATGGCTGCGCGAAGACCACGTGACGGTGCTGCCGTCCTCCCGCTGGAAGGTGACATGAGTCGTGAACGGGCCAATCGACTTGCTTTCGACCGGCTTCCAGCCCCGCGGAGCACTCGGGTACGTGGTCCCGGACATCACCGCGCCGTCAGTGGTGGAACGCGGCCGCGCTGTCGCTGTCGTGCACCGGTTCCCGCTGCTTCTCCAGCCGGGGCAGTTGCCGCTTGATGTCGGCGAGCAGCATGTCGGCGAGATCGTGACTGAACCCGCGTCTGACCACGACTCGCAGCGCCGCGAGATCATCCCGGTTCTTCGGGAACGTGTATGCGGGGAGTTGCCAGCCGCGCTCTCGCAACGCGTTGGAGACGTCAAAGACGGTGAAGTTGTCGATCTTGTCCTTCACGGTGAAGGCGAAGACCGGCAGCTCGTCGCCCCGCGTGATCAGCTCGAAGGGCTCCAGCTCGGCGATCTGCCCGGACAGCCGAGTCGCGACGTCTCGGGCATAACCCTCCACCTTCGTATAACCGTCCATCCCGAGGCGGAGGAAGTTGTAGTACTGGGCGGCCACCTGCGCGCCCGGCCGGGAGAAGTTCAGCGCAAAGGTGGGCATGTTGTCCCCGAGGTAGTTCACCCAGAAGACCAGATCGTCGGGCAGCGCCTCGGCATCGCGCCAGACGATCCAGCCGACGCCGGGGTAAACCAGCCCGTACTTGTGGCCGGATGTGTTGATCGAGCTCACTCGGGGCAGCCGGAAGTCCCACTGCAAGTCCCGGTCGAGGAACGGTGCGATGAACGCGCCGGACGCCCCGTCGACGTGCACCGGTATATCAATTCCGGTCTCGGCCTGGAATTCGTCGAGCGCTGCGCAGATCTCCGCGATCGGCTCGTACGAGCCATCGAAGGTCGAGCCCAGGATGGCGACGACCCCGATGGTGTTCTCATCGCAGACCTTGACGGCCTCTTCGGCGGAGAGGTGGTAACGGTCGCCCTCCATCGGGACAAGGCGCATCTCCACGTCCCAGTAGTTGGCGAACTTCTCCCAGCAGACCTGCACGTTGATGCCCATGACCAGGTTGGGCTTGTCGGCGGGTTTGCCGTCGGCGGTGCGCTGCTTCTGCCAGCGACGTTTGAGCGCAAGCCCCCCGAGCATCGCGGCCTCGCTCGAGCCGGTCGTGGAGCACCCGGTTGCCTGCTCGCTGTCCGGGGCGTTCCAGAGCCAGGCCAGGATCTCCACGCACCGCATCTCCAGCTCCGCGGTCTGCGGGTACTCGTCCTTGTCGATCATGTTCTTGTCAAAGCACTCGGCCATCAACTTGTCGGCCTGGGGCTCCATCCAGGTGCTGACGAACGTGGCGAGGTTGGTCCGGGCGTTGCCGTCGAGCATCAGCTCGTCGTGGATGATCTGGTAGGCGACGTCGGGATCCATCGACGACTCCTGCAGCCGGTGCCGCGGGATGGCCGCACCTTCCGTGGTGAACAGCGGGTCGACCGACAGTGTCGATGGCCGGCTGGCCACCTTTGGATGCTTCAGGACCATCGTGGGTGCCTCCTCGGCGCGCGGGTGCGTGAGCCGTGTACCCATCGCAGCAGGCAATCGCAGGTCTGCAATCACCCGAACCGGGTTACCTCGCAGCCCATATCGGGCGGGTACTGTGCGAGCAGGCGAAGCTCGGCACGACTTGGGGGCGAGGATGACGACCCCGTCCGATGTGATGACGCCAAGCGAGCTCGCAGTTGAGTGGGATGCAACGTCGTCGGCGCCCAAGCGGTGGCGTCGGTGGCTGACGTACACACTGCCGGGTTCGTGTGCCGCATTGCTGTTTGCGTGCCTGTCGTTCACGCCGTCGCTGCTGCCGCGGGCCGCGTTGTTCCAGGGGTTGGTTACCGGCATCAGCGCAGCGATCGGGTACGGGCTGGGAGTCGTCGGAGCATGGGTGTGGCGCGAGTTCGCCAACCGTCAGGTGAGGGAGCCGCGCCGGAAAGCGTGGCGGGCATTCGCGCTCATCGCGCCGATCGCGCTCGTGGTATGGGTCGCACTGGGACAATGGTGGCAGGGGCAACTACGGGACCTGATGGGCCTGCCAAGCCAGGGCCCTTCGTTCGTGCTCCTTCCTCTCACCGCAGCGCTCGTTTTCGTGCTCGTCATCGCCGGTGGCCGAGGGCTGCGGGCCGTATATCGGCGTGTGACCGCGCTGCTCGGCCGGTGGATCGGGCCGCGGCCGGCGCGGGCGCTGAGCATGATCGTGGTCACCTTGGGTGCCTGGCTCTTCATCAGTGGGGTTCTCGTGGACGGCCTGGTGTGGGCAGCCGACCAGGCGTTCGCCGTCCGTAACGACACCACAGAGGACGGAGTACAAGAGCCGACGTCCGGGTTGCGCTCCGGCGGGCCCGGATCTCTGGTGCCGTGGGAGAGCTTGGGGCGGCAAGGACAGGCCTTCACTGCCGGCGGACCGTCGGTGGAGGAGATCGGAGCGTTCACCGGCACCGGGGCGATCGAGCCGATCCGGATCTTCGCGGGAACGGTCTCGGCGGAGGACGCCGGAGAGCGAGCTGAGCTCGCCGTGCGCGACCTGGAGCGGGCGGGCGGCTTCGACCGCTCCAACCTTCTGGTGGTCACGACAACCGGCAGCGGTCAGGTCCTCCCCGACTCGGTCGGCGCGTTCGAGTACCTCACCGCGGGGGACTCCGCGATCGTGGCCATCCAATACTCGTATCTGCCGTCGTGGCTGTCCTACCTGGTCGACCAGGAGCGGGCGCGCGAGGCCGGTAGCGAACTCTTTGACGCCGTATACGAACAGTGGTCGGCGTTGCCGGCCGATGACCGGCCGCGGCTGCTGGTGTTCGGGGAGAGTCTCGGATCGTTCGGTGGAGAGACGGCGTTCAGCGGGGAATACGACATGGCCAGCCGGGTCGATGGGGCGTTGTTCGCGGGGCCGCCGAACTTCAACACCCTCTACCGGGAATTTGCCGACGACCGGGACGACGGTAGCCCGGAGATCGAACCGATCTTCCACAACGGCCGCACGGTCCGGTTCGCTGCCCGCCCTGGCCGAGAGATCGCACCGGCATCACAGCCATGGAACCGAACCCGCGTCCTCTACCTCATACACCCCTCCGATCCCGTCGTCTGGTGGAGTCCAGCCCTCTTGCTGACCCGTCCAGACTGGTTGGAGGAACCCGCCGGCGACGATGTTCTCGACGCGATGGTGTGGATCCCGTTCATCACCTTTTGGCAGGTCACTGCTGACCTTCCGATCGCCCTTGGGGCGCCGAGTGGGCACGGGCACAACTACAGCGGCGACCACGTCGACGGCTGGGCGACGGTGCTGGAACCGCCCGGATGGAATGCCGAACGAGCCACAGAGCTTCGCCAGATCGTCACAGCAGGCGACGACTAACGCGCCACGGGCGCATGGCGGGCTGGCGATCAGCTGAATCCCTACTACCCGCAACGGATGAGGCGCACGCCCACGAGCTGACCGATACTCGGGATGGCCAACGAGGACGGAGATCAGAACATGACGACGAGAGCTGAAAAGAACGAATCACCCGCTGACGTGTTCGTGATCTTTGGGATCACCGGCGACCTGGCCAAGGTGATGACCTTCCGATCGCTGTATCGGCTCGAAGCTCGCGGACTGCTGCAGTGCCCGATCGTGGGCGTCGCCGTTGACGACTGGACCGTGGAGCAGCTCGTCCAGCGCGCCCGTGAGTCAATCGTAGGCACCGGCGAGCAGCTCGACCCCGCCGTCTTCGACCGCTTCGCGGCCCGCTTGTCCTACGTGAGCGGCGACTTCACCGACGCCGCCACCTATGCACGAGTCGGCCAGGCCATCAAGGGCGCGAATGTTCCCGTCTTCTATCTCGAGATCCCGCCGTTCCTGTTCGGCACCGTCGTCAAGCGGCTGGCCGATGCTGGCCTGACGGAAGGTTCCCGGGTGGTGGTGGAGAAGCCGTTCGGCCACGACCTCGCTTCGGCGCACGCTCTGGCGGAAGAGCTGCACGAGTACATCGACGAGTCCCAGCTGTACCGGATCGACCATTACCTGGGGAAGATGGGCCTCGAGGAGATCCTGCAGCTGCGGTTCGCCAACGCAATCTTTGAGCCCCTTTGGACCCGCAACTATTTGGATTGTGTCCTGATCACGATGGCGGAGAGCTTCGGGGTTGAGGACCGTGGTCATTTCTATGACCCGGTGGGTGCGCTGCGGGACGTTGTGGTCAACCACCTGATGCAGGTTGTCGCCGCTGCCGCGATGGAGCCACCGTCTCGAGGGGACCCGGGGACGATCAAGGAAGCCCAGGTGGCGCTCTTCCACTCGGTCATCGAGGCCGACCCGGCCCACTACGTGCGCGGCCAGTACGACGGTTATCTCGGCATCGCTGGTGTCGCGCAGGGGTCGACGACCGAGACGTACGCAGCTCTTCGCCTCGAGATCGAGAACTGGCGCTGGGCCGGCGTCCCCTTCTTCATCCGCACCGGAAAGCGTCTCCCGGTGACCCAGACCGAACTCAGGCTCGTATTCAAGCGGCCACCTCGGCTGGGCTTCGGGGTAGCCGGGCAAGCTGAGTTCAACCAACTGGTCGTCAAGCTTGATCCGTCCACGGGAGTCAGGATCGTCGTCAACGCCAGACGCGCCGACGTCGGCGCCATTGCGCCCATCGAGCTCGACATGGAGTTCGCGGCCGAAGGCGGGGAGGGCGCGACGCCGTACGAGGTGTTGTTGCACGCCGCGATGATGGGCAACAGCACGCGGTTCGCCCGACAGGACGGGGTCGAGGAGACCTGGCGGATCATGCAGCCGCTGCTCGACGCGCCGCCCCCGGTCCACAGCTACGCCCCGGGATCATGGGGCCCGGCTGAGGCAGACGCGCTGACCGCCGACTGCGGCGGATGGCGGGCGCCGTGGACTGATGGCTGAACCGACGACGGCCAAGGCCCGCAGCACTCTGGCCTGGTGCTCGCCGCCCTGATCCTGGTCGCGGCGGTGGCGAAGCTCAACCTCACGTGGTCAACTCGTCA
>DASSDH010000065.1:0-7264 GCA_035697245.1 Jiangellaceae bacterium | reverse complement strand
AGGGAAGCCGAGCAGGTTGACCTCGGCGGCATTACTCCACGGGCCGCGCCCACCGGCCTCGGTGAGTGCCGTCAACCGCACGTACCTGGCCGAGCTGCTGGGGAAGCTGACCACCTTCGTGGTTGAGTCGTCGGCGAACTGGCCGGTGGCCACTGGGTTACCCCAGGTGGTGCCGTCGGTGGAGACCTGGATCCGGTATTGGCCGATGTTTCCGTTGCGGCCCGTGGCCTCGGGGCGGGGCTGGTAGCTGAGCGCAGCGACCGTCACGGTGTCATGCATGTCGATGGTCAGCGTGTGCGGGAGCGGGGCGGGCGTACCGATCCAGCGGGTGTGCCAGAAGCTCGCGGGGTTGCCATCGATCGCGGCGGCCGCTGTATAGCCGGGCTTTGCCGTCTCCTGGCTGTCCGCTGTCACAGTCCAGTAGGTCCGTGGCAGAGTCTCCGGCGCCGAAGCCGACAGCTCGGCCGCACTGGCCAGCGCGAGCTCGCTGGCGTGGTGATCGTGGTTGGGGTCGGATGGCGCTGCCTGCCCGCTGCTGGCGCGGTCCCAAGTTGGCAACGAGATCGTGGCGACGGCTAGCAGAATGGCCAGTCCAACGCGCCGGAACGATCGCCGTGATGTTGGGCGCTGCGGCGTCAGAACGGCAGAAGCCGTTCCTGACCTAACCCAGAATGTCCGCATGGGCGCCCCCCCGGGTTTCCTGCCCACCCAAGGCCGGTGTGGCGTGCCGGCTAAGCGTGATGGTTGGTGTCGTCAGAATAAGCGGAGTCGGATGCTACCGGAGTGGTCAAGGCCAAATTCTCCGGGATGACGTCGGAGTCTCCCAGTCGCTGACCTGAGCACCGGTGCTCAGGTGGTTGGTCAGGCGGCGTTCGGCTCAGGAGAGTCGCTGAACGGGTGCGTCGTGACGAAGTCACGAACCACGTCTCCGGAGAGCTCGCCGCAGTACTGCCGGAAGCCCTGCGTAGCGCCCCAATGCGTCAACGCGAAAGACATCCCGTCCGGGAACTCGCCGCGTTCGGTGTCCCATGGCGCAACCAGGAACTTGCCGGCTACCTGCTCAGCGACATCCTCGCTTTCGGTCACCTTGGTCGCGAGGTCCTGCAGGGTCTCCTGCTGGGCATCCAGAACGGCCGGGTCGTACCAGAGGACCGTGTAGCCGTGCTCCAGATTGTGCACCAGCCGCTCGATCTCCGGGCTGTCGTCCGGCGTGTAGAACTTGCGCGTGAACGGGGCCGGCACTTGGTAGTGCGGACCAGACGTGGGCGGCGCCGAGGCGTAGTCGATCCGTTCGCCGTCTGGCCGGTGATCGGCTGTACCGGTCTGTTCCTCCGCCATGACTTCATCGCACGACGCAGCGGAGGCGGACACCCCGAAGTCTGACCAGTCCCGCCGGACAGGGTCGTCGAGCCATCCTCGAATCAACGGCACGGCGGCTGCCGCGATCAGCCCGAGCCCGACGGCGGCGGCGATCCCGACGAACAGCAGCGTACGACGCCGCTCCGAGCGCTGCTGATCGCGGCGTAGCGCCTCGAGCTTCTCGCGCCGGGCGGTCTCCGGCCGTTTGACGGGCTTCTTGGTGTTCTTCGCCACAGGGCTGCTTCGCTTTCGAGAAAATGTGGTTCGGTCGAGGGATTCTACGGATGACGGGTCAGGATGGTTCCGTGCGGGCCTTGGAGCGGGTGTGGCGGCCCAAGCACTCGGTGGACGTTGCCGGCACCTTGGCGGTCCACTGGCGCGGCCACGGCGACCCGGCTCATCGGGTCATGTCCGACGGTGTCGTGTGGCGCACCTGCCGGACCGTCGACGGGCCCGCCACCGTGCGGGTGAGTGCCCGGCCCGCCGACGGGGAGGTCGCGGCGACGGCGTGGGGACCCGGAGCGCCTAACGCGCTGGACGCCTTGCCGCAGTGGCTCGGAGCCGACGACGATCCGGCCGGCTTCCGCCCGAACCACCCACTGTTGGCCCGGGCGGCTCGCCGGCATGCCGGACTGCGGCTCAGCCGAACCGCCTTGGTAATGGAGGCGCTGGTACCGGCGGTTCTCGAGCAGAAGGTCACCGGCCGGGAGGCATGGCGTGGCTGGCGGTTCCTGTTGCTTCGGTTCGGCGATCCCGCGCCGGGGCCGGCGCCCGATGGCATGCGGGTCGTGCCCACACCTCAGCGGTGGGCGAGTTTGCCGTCGTGGGAATGGCACCGCGCCGGTGTCGGCCCCAACCGGTCCGGCACCGTCGTACGGGCCGCTCGGCTCTCGAGGCAGCTGGAAGACGTGGCGAATCGGTCCGGTCACGACGTGGAGAGTCGGTTGCGGACGGTGCCGGGCATCGGCGCATGGACCGCCGCCGAGGTCAGACAGCGAGCGCTGGGCGATCCGGATGCTGTGTCTGTGGGCGACTTTCACCTGCCCCGGCTGGTGGCATACAACCTGGCCGGCGAGGAGCGCGCCGACGACGACCGGATGCTGGAGTTGCTCGAGCCGTACTCCGGACAGCGCTACCGCGCTTGTCTGCTTCTTGCCCGGGTCGGCTCTCTCCCTCCTCGCCGTGCACCTCGCCTGCCCGTCCGCGACTTTCGCCGGATCTGACCCGACGCCGCCATGGCGCGCCGTGGATCAGCGGATGACGATGAAGTCCGCGGGATCACGCGGCGGGCGGTCGGCTGGCGGCGTGGCCGCGCGCCCAACGGCGATCGTTCCCATCGGCTGCCAGCTCGTCGGCAGGTCGAGCACGGAGCGGACGACGTCGGCGCAGAACAGCGTCGACGACACCCAGGCCGAGCCGAGTCCTTCGACAGCCAGGGCGATGAGCAGGTTCTCGATTCCAGCACCCATTGCCAGCTGGAACATGGCGGTCTCGGCTGCGGCCCGTCGCCTGTCCGGGTAGGGGTGGGCGCCGTCCGCCCTGAGGCACGGAACGACCAGATAAGGGGCCCGGCGCAGTACCTCCCCTCGCGCCGTTCTGCGGGCGATCGCGGCCTCGTCGAATCCGTCGGAGCGCAGGTCGGCGACCCAAGCGTCGAGCATGGCGTCGAGCAGGCGGATCCGGGTGGGCTCGTCCTCGAGCAGGACGAACCGCCACGGCGTGGTGTGGTGCGGAGCGGGCGCAGTGATGGCCGCTGCGACAGCGCGGCGGACGACCCCGCGGCCAACAGGCTCGTCGGTGAAATCGCGCACCGTTCGTCGCGCGAGCACCGCGTCGCGCATCGCCTCGATGGTTCCGCGTCGAAACCGGTCCTCCTCGGCCGGTCGGATGAGGGCGGCGGCGCCGGGTCCGTCGGCTGGGGTCACCAGATGGGGCAGCCCGCGGACCACCGCCGCCGGAATGCCGGCGAGCTTCGTGCGGACCAGCTCGGTCGCCGCGGCAAGCTCGTCGGCAATCGCGACGACTGTGACCGTCAGCGTGTTGCCATAGGCGTCGGTGTGCCCGCGCAGGTCGTGGCGCACCTCGACGCCGGCAGCGCCAACCGCGAAGTCGACGACGCCGTCGCGCCACGGGCGGCCTGCGGTGTCGGCGATCACGACCCCCACCTGGACGCCGACGAGATCGAGCAGCCGGTTGCGGATCGCGGCCGCGGACTGGTCGGGATTCTTCGGGAGCAACGCGACTTCGCCCCGATCCACGTTGGACTCGTCGACGCCGGCGGCAGCCAGCACGAAGCCGTGCCGGGTCTGGGCGACGACGGTGCGTCCGCGGGGAGTCATCCACTCGGCGACTACCCGCTCGGTCTCGGCGTCGATCGCGGCCTCCCGGCCGACACCAGAGAACGTTTGACCCTCCGCCTTGCTGACAACCTTGCTGCTGACGACGACGATGTCGCCGGCGCGCAGCGAGACCGTCCCGTGGGTACAAATCACGTCGGCGATGTCGTCACCGGAGCGAACCTCGGGGATCCCCTCTACTGCGAGCACCTCATAGCCAGTCATCGCAGCGACTCGGCCAGGTCGAGGGCGGCGTGGGCCATGGCGGCTGCTGCCGCCAGATCGCGCATGAGCAGCGGCACCGACCGGCACCGGACGCCGGTCGCCTCCACGCGCGCCACGGCATCGCTGTCGGCCAGGTCGACCAGCCAGCCGTCCAGGATGTCGGTGAACAACCCGGCGACCGCTGCTGCCGAGGTCTCGACGCCGATGGCGCGCAGGCATGCGTCGGCCATGCCGCGAACAGGTGTGCCGCCGACGATCGGCGAGAGGCCGACGACCGGTGCCGCGGCCGCAGCGACCGCCTCGCGGATCCCCGCTACCGCCAGGATCGGGCCGATGCTCACAACCGGGTTGGACGGCGGCAGGAGCACGATGTCGGCCGCAGCGATGGCGTCGAGGACGCCGGGGGCCGGTTTTGCGGAGTCCACGCCGACGAGCACGATGCGGTCAGCCCGTACGGCGGCATGCAGCCGTACCCACCACTCCTGGAAGTGGATCGCTCGCGACTCGGGATCGGCGACGACGATGTGCGTCTCGATCCGGTCGTCGGTCATCGGCAACAGGCGAACGCCGGGTCGCCAGCGGTCGCAGAGCGCCTCGGTCACTGCGGAGAGCGGATAGCCGGCAGTGAGCATCTGGGTGCGGACGACGTGCGTGGCCACGTCCTTGTCGCCGAGGGTGAACCAGCTCGGCTCCGCGCCGTACGCGGCGAACTCCGCCATCGCCGCGTAGGTCTCGTCCGCGCGGCCCCAGCCCTGCGCCTCGTCGATGCCCCCGCCGAGGGTGTACATGACGGTGTCGAGGTCCGGGCTGACGTGCAGTCCGTGCAGGGTGATGTCGTCGGCGGTGTTGCCGATGACCGTGACCTCGGCTTCGGGCGCAGCGAGCAACAGCCCCCGGAGGAATCGCGCGCCGCCGATCCCGCCGGCCAGTGCGGTGATTCGCGGCACGGTTGGCGACGCTACTACACCACCCCCTTCTGATGATCATGTCGACGTGCATCCGTCGGTGGACGGTCGCAAAGCAAACATGATCATGGGAGAGAGGGATTTGGGCCCATAGCACGGCGGGGCTTGACGTAGGCGTATTGCAGGCATGTAATTTCATCCGTGTCGTGCGGTGCGTCGTCGACTTGACGGGGCACCCGGGGGACCAGGGTCGAGGGAGGCGAGCCATGGGCGAGTGGGAGAGCCTACTCACCGGGGACGCCGAGGAAATGAGCTGGCAGGAGCGCGCCCTGTGTGCGCAAACCGATCCGGAGGCGTTCTTCCCGGAGAAGGGCGGCTCCACGCGGGAGGCCAAGAAAGTCTGCCTGGGCTGCGAAGTGCGCGCGGAGTGCCTCGAGTACGCGCTGCTGCACGACGAGCGGTTCGGCATCTGGGGCGGACTCTCCGAGCGTGAGCGGCGCAAGCTGAAGAAACGCGCCGGCTGACCGCTAGCGCCGGCTGGAACAGGCGGGCGGCGAGAGTCGGTCGGCGCTCTCGCCGTCCCGCCTGCAGATAGGGGTATGCGGGGGTGCAGCCCGCAGGTTGCGTAGGGTAGGTCCGCCCGGCGCGCGGGACTTCTGCCCGCCGGCACCCGAGCCCTGGACCACCGACGAGGCATGCCGACCGACCCGATTTCCTCGCCAGACCTGCGTGACGGCGCGCCGAGCATCTATGCCGAGCCCGAGATCGGGGCGGACTCCGCGCTCGACGCATTCGTCGAACCCCTGGAATCCGAACCGGTCGAGCCGACCGCGCTACTGGCCCATGACGTCACCGCTGTGCTGGTCGCCCACGACGGCGAGCGTTGGCTGCCCCGGACGCTTGCGGCCCTCGACGCGGCCGAGCGTCCGCCGGACCGGCTGCTCGCCGTCGACACCGGCAGTCGGGACGCAACCGCGAGCCTGCTCGCGGACGCACTCGGCGCCGACTCGGTGGTGTTCTTGCCCGCGTCGACCGGATTCGGGGCTGCAGTTCGCGCTGGTATCGAGGCGGCGGACACCGGTGCGCCCGCCCAGCCGAGTTGGCACGAGCAAGTCGAATGGGTCTGGCTGCTCCATGACGACTGCGCGCCCGCGCCAGACGCCTTACGTCGGCTTCTCGAGTACGCCGTCCGGAACCCGGACGTAGGGGTCATCGGACCCAAGGTTCGCAGTTGGCGGGACGAGCGGCAACTGCTCGAGGTGGGCTTGTCGATGACCGGCGGCGGTCGTCGGCAGACCGGTCTGGAGAAGCGGGAGTACGACCAGGGCCAGCACGACGTGACCAGGGAAGTCCTCGCCGTGGGCAGCGCAGGGATGCTCGTCCGGCGTGATGTCTGGGACGAGCTCGGCGGTTTCGATCCGCGGCTGCCGATCTTCCGAGACGACATCGACTTCGGCTGGCGGGCCAATCTCGCCGGATTTCCGGTGGTCGTCCACCCCGCCGCGATCATCCAGCACGCGGAGGCCGCAGCGCACGGCCGGCGTCGGCTCGGCGCGACCCGGGACCGGGCTCACCTGGTCGACCGGCGCAACGCCCTCTACGTGCTGCTCGCCAACGCTCCAGCGAGCCACGTGCCGTTCGTCTATCTGCGCATCATGCTCGGCGGGCTGGCGCGGGCCCTCGGTTTCCTCTTTGGCAAGCAACCGGCTCTCGCCGGCGAGGAGCTGGTCGCCGTACTCGGGGTCCTGGTCCGGCCGGACCGGGTGTTCATGGCCCGACGACGGCGAGCCCGCACGCGCGCGGTCGGGCAGGCCGAGCTGCGCCGGTTCTTCCCCTCCATGGGTCAACAACTGCGCAATGCCGGGGAGACGGTGCTGGGGCTGGTTACCGGCACCGGCGGCGGCTACGACCTGCCCGACCGTCGGCGAGCCGCCTCCGGTTCGGCGGACGACGACGAGGAGCCCGTCGACGGCGAATCCGTTCTGCTCCGGGCCGTGCTGCGGCCGTCGGTACTCCTGCTCACCGGGCTTGTGGTGCTTGCGCTGCTCGCCGCCCGGGATCTCATCGGAGCCGGCCGGCTCACGGGCGGCGCTCTGCTTCCCGCCCCGGACAGCGGGCCGGACCTGTGGTCGACGTACACGGAGTCCTGGCACGGGGTCGGTCTGGGCAGTCCGACTGCCGCACCGCCGTATCTGGCGGCGGTCGCGGCCCTCGGCTCGTTGCTGCGCAGCCCTTCCTTCGCCGTGGACCTGTTGTTGATCGGCTCCGTTCCGCTGGCCGGATTCACGGGATACCTCCTCGCCCGCCGCCTGGTCGAATCTCGCTGGATCCGGGTATGGGCGGCCGGAACGTACGCGCTGTTGCCGGCCACCACGGGCGCGATCGCAGCGGGCCGGCTCGGCACCGCTGCAGCCATCGTGCTGACGCCGCTGGTGGCCC
>DASSDH010000064.1:0-2345 GCA_035697245.1 Jiangellaceae bacterium | reverse complement strand
GGGCCTGGAGTGCCGGCGTTCCCGCCCCGTAGCGCGCGGTGAGTGCCTGCCGGATGGCGAAGTTGGTCGCGCTCCAGATCTCGCCGTCGGCGTGGACCTGCGTCAACAGGGGGCACGTCGCTTGGTTGCAGACGAAGTCGTAGCCGACGTCGGAGAAGTTCAGCGGGCTGGCATTCATCCCGTAATTGCGGATGCCGGCCCGCTTGTCGCCCGTAACGTAGGGTCCGACCGCGAACCGGTTCTCGTCGGCGACCGGGACGAACCCGTACTCGTTCAAGATCTCCACCGCGGCGAGGTCGGACCAGCTCTCGCCCATCGCGCCCCCGTGTGACCCGCTCAGACCGGTGTTCGGCCCGGCGACCATCCGGTTGGAGATCGCATGCGTGTACTCGTGCCCGATCACGGACATGTCGAAGTCGCCGTCGACGCAAGGGGCATAGAAGGCCCCGGCGATCGGCTGCCACAGGTACATGTTCGTGATCGGCGCCTGCCCGTCCGGCGGGGTGATCTGGTTGGCGTTGTCCCGCGCCGCGAAGCCTGAGGCTGGACCACCCGAGACGCCTCCGGCCTGGGCGTTGCCCTGCTCGTGGTCGTTCCCGAGCCCACCGAGGCCGAAGTTGTCCTTCTGCAGGTTGAAGGTCTCCTCCGTGAAGCCGAGATGGTAGGACCAGTCGTGCATGCGGTTGTGCCCGGCGAACAGGTTCGCCCGCGCGGTGTCGATGTCGTTCCGCTCGGGCGAGGTGAACGTCGTGTCAGGGTTGCACCGCTGCTGGAACCACTGGTTCGTCCACCCGTAGACGTAGTCGCGGTCGGGACGCGACGTCGCCGTCTCGGTCCCGACCGTGAACGGGTTGTTGCTGAACCAGTTGTGAACACCCTTGGCGTTGTTCCCATCGGTCGTGAAGGACGACCCCGTGCCGGAGTTGACGTCCCACTCCGGACCGGGCGAGCTCCCCTCGAGGACCCGGTCACAGCCGGCCCCGGGCGTCCAGCACCAGAGCTGGCGCGTGTCGGCCGAGGAGTAGTCGAGGGAAGGCGACGAAGGAGAGACCTTCCAGGACGGCTCGCCCTCGTCGTCGACCAGACTCTCCTGGAGCAGGACGGCGCCGCTTCGGGCGTCGACGAAGACGCTGACCCCCAGCGGCGCAGCGGCCACGCCGTCCAGGACGATCGCCTCGTACGCCGGCACCGCACCGGCGCCGGGGATCGGCAGGGCGACCAGCCGGATGCGTTGCGGGCTCGCGAAGCCGTCGGCCCGCAAGACGGTCCAGCCGTCCGCCTCGCCGAGCCGCGTGACGGCACCGACGCTCCTTCCGGCGGAGGCCGCGGCGCGGCGGAACGCCTCTGTCGGCGACAGGCTCGCGGCGCCGGCGAGGTCGCCGCCAGCCAGTGACGACGACACGTAGGCGACCTTGCCCGCGACGACGCCGACCACGACAAGCCCGTCGTGGCCTGCCGGAAGGTCGCCAAAGCGCTGCTGGAACAGCACGGCGCGTCCCTTGCCGATCGGCGCGCTCGCCAACAGCTCCAGGTCCGCGACGGCGGAACCATCGATGCCGAGCAGGGTTGTGTTGCCGGCAAGCCAGGTTCGGGCCGCCGCAACCGGGTCGCTGGCCAGGCCTGTCGCCAGGTAGTCGCCATCGCCGGTCAGCACCTGCGGCGTCCCGAAGCGGTTCCAGCGTACGGTCTTCCCACGCGCAGCCGCCCGCTGCTGGGCGCTGGGCGCCTTCCGCCCCGTCCGGGCGTCGCGGTCGACCACCGCCTGTGGATCCCCTTGCAGCCGCGGATCGCCGCCCTGGATGCTGCCGCCCGAAGCGGGCGACGAGATCGCTGCCACCAGAGCGACCACGCCAAGAACAACCAGCAGCCTCAGCCACCGAGGTCTCCGGCTCATCACCACCACTCCCCTCTCCATCTGCTGTAACCGCGGCTGGAGACCGGGCGGACCACGAGACCCCATCATCCGAACACCAGGGCAGCGCCCCGTGCGAGGCTGTCCAAGCCCCCTCACCGACGCCACCCTGGCCGCAAGCCGCCACGACACCGCCAGCCAAGCAAGCTCACGGACGCCATCGGTGACCTTGCGCTTCGCTGGTCTGCGCCGTGCGGTCGGCCCCAAGCCCAGCACCGCTCATGCTCGGCCCCGTTCAAGGGGTGGAGGCGAGCGCCATGCTGGACCTTCTGGCTGCATTGCCATCCCCTAGAGCGCGTTCCTCAGGGTGAGTCCTAAATGTCCGCAAATGATCCAACACCCAGCTGACCTCGTCCAGAGTCTGAGTCCACCCAGATCAACAATGCCGTGGGTTGGTTCCTCGACGGATGCGACGGGTCACCCGCCGATCGGG
>DASSDH010000063.1:0-2489 GCA_035697245.1 Jiangellaceae bacterium | reverse complement strand
TCCGAGTCGCAGCCCCTGGCGGAGATCACCTGGGACGAGATGCGCGACCAGGTCGCCCGCTGCGCAGCCGGTCTGCGGAGGCTCGGCGTAGGACGTGGCGACCGCGTCGTCGCCTACATGCCGAACGTGCCCGAGACGGTGGTCGCCTTCCTCGCAACTGCGAGCATCGGTGCAGTCTGGTCGAGCTGCGCGCCCGAGTTCGGCACGCCCACGGTCGTCGACCGCTTCAAGCAGATCGAGCCGAAGGTCCTGATCGCGACGGACGGCTACCGCTACGGCGGGCGAGACTTCGACCGCCGCGATCGGGTCGCCGAGATCCGCGCCGCTATCCCCTCGATCGAGCACACCGTCATGGTCCCGAGCGACTGGGAGCGGTTGCTGGACGAGCGGGCCGGGCTCACCTTCGAGCCCGTGCCCTTCGACCATCCGCTGTGGGTTCTGTACTCGTCCGGCACAACCGGCCTGCCGAAGGCGATCGTGCACGGGCACGGCGGGATACTGCTCGAGCAGCTTAAAAAGGCGAATCTCCACTGCGACCTGTCACCGGACGCTCGCTTCTTCTGGTTCACCACGACCGGCTGGATGATGTGGAACTTTCTGGTCGGCGGGCTGCTGGCGGGCTCGGCGATCGTGCTCTACGACGGGCAGCCCGACCCACACGGCCTGTGGGACTTCGCCGAGCGGGCCGGGGTCACCTGCCTCGGCACCAGTGCGGGGTTCATCGCCGCGTGCATGAAGGCGTCGGTCGAGCCGCCCGAATTGCCACGGCTGCGCAGCATCGGCTCGACCGGCTCGCCGCTGCCCGTCGAGGGTTTCGAATGGATCTACCGCGAGCTCGGTCCGGACGTCTGGTTGTTCTCGACCAGCGGCGGCACGGACGTCTGCACGGCATTCGTGGGTGGCTGCCCACTGCTGCCGGTGTACGCGGGCGAGCTCCAGGCGCGTTCGCTGGGCGCCGCAGTCCACGCCTTCGACGACGCCGGTCGGCCCGTGGTGGGAGAGGTCGGAGAGCTCGTCCTGACCCAACCGATGCCCTCGATGCCGCTCTACTTCTGGAGCGACCCGGATGGCGAGCGCTACCGGTCGAGCTACTTCGACGTGTATCCCGGCGTGTGGCGACACGGCGACTGGATCAAGATCACCGAGCGCGGCACCGCCGTGATCTACGGCCGCTCGGATTCGACCATCAATCGCGGCGGGATACGCATGGGCACGAGCGAGATCTACAGCGCGGTCGAGGGTCTGCCCGACGTGGTCGACAGCCTGGTGATCGAGGCCGACGGATCGATGCTGCTGTTCGTCGTGCTGCGTCCCGACGCGGATCTGGACGACGATCTCGTCGCACGCATCCGCACGCGACTGCGCGAGTACTGCTCGCCCCGGCACGTGCCCGACGAGATCGAGTCGATCGCGGAGGTGCCGCGCACGCTGTCGGGGAAGAAGCTGGAAGTGCCCGTAAAGAAGATCCTCATGGGAGCAGACCCGGCGCGCGCCGCGAGCCGCGACTCCCTGGCGAACCCCGACGCGCTCGACTTCTTCGTGGAGCGCTCCCGGGTCAGCCGCGCTTCTCGCTGACCGCCGTGGGCGCCGGCAGGAAGCGCGTCCGCAGCCGTCGCGTAGGTCGGAACTAGAATCGTGACACTGCGCGGCGGTGTCCAAACTGGCAAAGGAGGCGGTCTCAAAAGCCGCTGCCCGCAAGGGCTTGTGGGTTCGAGTCCCACCCGCCGCATCGAGTGGCCCCGACGGGCGACTTGGATTGCCGCCCGCTACACGGTCCGCAACTCGCCGCCGCCACCACCGGCGCGGTAGCGCTCCGCCTCCTCGCGTGTCACCTCGACCTCGACGTTCCACTGCTGCTGGAACCCGCGCATCGCGAACACGATCAGAAGCAGCTGGACGGCGACGAGGATGAGCGTCAGAAGGCCGAGGAGCGACGGCTCGAGCGTGGGGTTGTCGAACCCCGCCTTGTCGCGCTCGAACCACGCCGGCGCGGCCACCGCCGCGACGACGGCGAAGAGGATTGCGATCGCGGCAGCGACTGGCAGCACGCCACGATTCCAGCGCGCCACGAAGAACGCCATCACCACGAAGATGGCCACGTAGGCGAACGACACGACCTGAGCGCCCTGAAGCTCCGACCAGCCTCCCAGCGTGACCACGAGGACGAGACCCGCGCTGGTCAGCAGCAGAAGGACGACGGCCGCCCGGGTGGCCTTCGACTCCGCCTTGTCCCGGTTGGGATGGATCATGACGGTGTCGGCCATGGACGCACCATACCTCTGGCGCGCGCATCGCGCCGCGGGTATCGGGACCTATCGCTTCGGGTTGGCGGGCCGGCCGTCAGGGCTGACGGAGCCTAGAATCGAGGAACCAGCGGGCGTGCTGGAACTAGGCAGACAGGCCAGGTTTAGGTCCTGGTGCTCGAAAGAGCGTGGGGGTTCGATTCCCTCCGCCCGCATTGATACCCACATCGGCGTAACGCCATCTAG
>DASSDH010000062.1:0-14990 GCA_035697245.1 Jiangellaceae bacterium | reverse complement strand
ATGAGTACGCATGCTGAGCGGGGTTGTCTACGCCAAGGATCTTCGCAGGTCCGACCTGGGCGCCTCATCAGCACCAACCCACACTGGAGGCAGTCAGATGTTCAACGACAACGGGTCGTTCCTGCTCGCATTGTTCGAGTTCTTTATCTTCTTCGCCTGGATCATGTGCGTGTTCTATGTCTTCGCGGATATCTTCCGTAGCCACGACATGGGCGGGGGGGCCAAGACTGTCTGGTGCCTGTTTGTCATCTTCGTGCCATTCCTCGGCGTCTTGGTCTACCTCATCGCTCGCGGCGGCGGCATGACGGAGCGCACCATGGAGCAGCAGCAGCGGATGCAGGAACAGCAGGCTGAGTATGTGCGTTCAGTTGTCACCACGAGCGGTGGCGGCTCGAGCGCCGATCAGATCGCGTCGGCCAAACAACTCCTCGACGCGGGAACGATCACCCAGGCCGAGTTCGACCAGCTTAAGGCGAAGGCTCTCGCATGATGCTGTGTCGGTGAGCCAACTTGTCGATGATGCGCACCTCGTGGCCACTCGAGCCGGCCGCGTTCTTGACAGGCGTGGAACTCGCCATCGGCCGAGGGCGTCCAGGCCGCACGGGACCTGCGAGTCGGCCAGAAGATCACGGATCGGATATCAAGGGCTGCACCATATGAGCGTTGGCTGCCTCGAAGACTATACAGGGAGCACGCAGCGAAATCCGAGATGACTGGTTGTGCTGCGTACGGCATGACCTTGTCGAGCGGCGGGTCGGTAGCGATGGCAGTACGAAGGTGCGCACAGGTGCGAACCGCCCTTCATAACTCGCCGATCCTGTTCGCCGATGTTTTCAGTGCCAGGCGTACAGCATGCATGAATCGGCGCGTCGCCCGTCGTCGCGTGGTCGGCCACCCACGGAGTGGTGGTCCACTCCCAGACGTTGCCGGCGAGGTCGTAGAGGCCGTACCCGTTTGGCGCAAACCGCTTCACCGGTGATGTCCGGTCAAAGCCGTGGGGCCGAAGATTCTCCCACGGGAATCGGCCGTGCCAGGTGTTGGCCATGATGCGACCTTTAGGCATGAAGTCTCCGCCCCAGGCGTAGGCAGCGCCGTCCAACCCGCCACGGGCGGCGTACTCCCATTGAGACTCGGTCGGCAGCACTTTCCCGATCCAGACTGCATACGCGGCTGCATCCTCATAACCCACATGCACGACCGGGTGCAGATCCCGCCCATCAAGCGTGCTGCCGGGTCCGTATGGGTGGCGCCAGTTTGTTCCTGGAACCCATGCCCACCACCGGGTCCAGTCGTCTAGCGGGATGGGTCCCTTCGAGCCAACGAAGACTAGAGAGCCGGGCACCAAATCGGCCGCTACCGCATCAGGAAAATCGGCTGCGTCGGGTGCCTGCTCGGCTACGGTGGCGTGGCAGGTGGCCTTGACGAACCGGCGGAATTGGGCGTTAGTGACTGGATGCTCATCCACCCAGAGATCGCTGACGGCAACCTCATGGATTGGGCGTTCTTCAGGGTAGAAGTCCCCGCTCCCCATGCGAAACCGCCCGCCGGGGACAAGCACCATTCCCTTCGTCGCCGTTTTCACGACGTACGTCCCCCTAGCGACGACATCTCCCAAGGATCCCTTCTGCCACGTCCACTACATTCTGCCGGGCCTGGCACGCGGCGGCGGCGGGATGGATCCTCGGCGGAGGAAACATTGTCGACGCGTTCCTACAGGCGCAGTCGCGCGAGCCCTCCCAACGTGACAGCAGCAGTGACAGCAACGCAGTAACATCCGCAGTCATCCACAGAGCACCGTTTGCGCCTTCGCGAGCCTACGAACGCCCGCTACGGCGCATTCGCTGGCTTCTCTTAATCAGCGGGTTGGGGGTTCGATTCCCTCGCGGCGCACATTCCTCCTAGTCAGAGGCACTCTCGTTCTGGAAGCCAGGCTTCTCGCCCACACTTTACCCACAGTTATCACGCTAAACACCGACCGCTCGTGCCCCGTCCAAGCCCATTGTTCCGGCGTTCTGAGCCGGCAGCTGATAGCCGCCAACGCCGCTGGGAGGCGCTGGGCATGTCGAGCTGATCGTCATAAAGATCGGCTCTGGTGGTGGCGAGAATCAGAAGGTGCCCCAGCCGGCGTTCTATGACCCTTTCGAGACCGGTAATCAAGAAGATCAAGGAGTCATCAGACGGCGGCTATCGCCGACGCCCGGTTGGCCAGCGGTGCCTACATGTGGCCCGGATCATCGCAAGGCCGCAGCCAACGGGCACATCTTGATGATCTTGGGAATCAGTGTTGAGCAAATCATCGATCATGCAGCGACAACTTCCAGAGTCGGTCGAGAGATCAGCTTCACTTTCAGCAGCGCAGGTCGGCGGCCAGCGCATCTCCCCGCCCTGGCCGGCTGTCCGGCGGCACACGTCGGGCAGCTCGACCCGTTGGCGATCTTGATCTTGTTCGCCGGACTTTACGGATGCGACAGCTAAGATTAGACCGGAACTCGTCGTTGACCCACGGTGGTGTGGTGCGTTTGGAAGAAACGTACGAGCTCGGCGGAGGCGTCCGGTCCCTGCGGGTCGGTGTAGGAGCCGTGTGGGCTGCCGCCTGACCAGGCATGGCCGGCTTGGTGGATCGTCCATTGTTCGACAAGGGTGCGACCGGTGGCGTCCCGGTGGGTGGTCCGGGTGTAGGCGTGACCGTCGAGGACCCGCCCTGACGTGGTTGTCGCCTCGTGCCGCACGGGCCCGGAGCGGGCGACCTTCGTGATCGCCCGGAGCGCCTGCTCGGCCAGGTGGTCCGCGTTGATGGCGGCCACCACGCGGTCCTGGTCGCCGTGGAAGACGATCAGCGGGATGCCGTCGGCAACGGCATTTGTGCCCGGCGGCGGGCCCCCCTTCATGGCCGCGAACGCGGAGGGAAGGTCGTGCGCGGCGCCATAGGGCAGGCCGGAATGGACGCCGGCGGCGGCGTACAGGTCCGGGTAGGTCGCGGCCATGTTGGCAGCCATTGCCCCTCCGGCGGACATACCGGCGACGTACACGCGTGTGTCGTCAACCGAATGGGTGCTCATGATCTGTCGGGTGATCCCGGCGATGAGGGAGGGTTCGCCGACGCCCTTGCGTTGGTCTGTCGGCTGGAACCAGTTCCAGTACCTACCGGGGTTGGCGACGCCGTCTTGCTCCGGATATGCCACGAGGAAGGTGTCCCGTTCGGCCAGCTCGTTCATCAGTGTGCCCGCCGCGAAGTCGTCGGCCGTCTGTCTGCCGCCCTGCAGCATCACGATCAGCGGGACCTCCTGTCCGTGGTGGCCGGTGGGAATGTAAAGCTTGAAGGCACGGGTCCCGGCCGCGTTCGTGTAGGAGCGTTGGAGGAATTGCCCACCCTGCACGGTGGTCGCGGTCGCCCGATCCGCGGAGTCCGGCGCGGAACAGGTCAGCCGGCGCAGTAGGTCAGGGTCCATCCGCGGTCCGATCGCTTTGCTCCGGCGAGCCGGCCCGAGGATGCGGGGAGATGGATCTCGGGCTCCTCCGCGCTTGAGCCTGTCCAGGGGTGCCGCCCGGGGCTTCCGCGCCCGGTTGGCGACGGGGCGTGGGCTGTGCGTCAGCGACGATCGGTGAGGCGATCGTAGGCACCTCAGAGCCCGGCGGCATTCCAAGGCTCTGCTGGATGAGGGTCGTTGCCTCGACCACGCGGCCCTCCCGGGTGAGCCGGGTGGCGGCCGCCATTGCGGCCCGTTGCTGCTCATTCATTCCCAAGTCCTCTCCACGTGACGTTGGTGATGAAGGTCGCGACTCGCGCCGGGACACACCTGACCGTGCTGGCGTGCCACGGCGCGCCCTGGAGCTCACTCACGCCATGCGCGGCGCCAGCGCCGCCTTGACGGCTGGGCTGGCTCGGAAGGCACCGAGCACCTCGACCGAGGCTATTGTTGCGAGTGCGAGTTCCGGTGTGACATCGGCGCCGATGCTGGCCAGACCGAGTACCCGAATATGCACGCTGCGGCCGGCGGCCTGCAGTGCCTCCAGGTCGCTGCGGCCGTAGTACTCGGTGCCTAGGACCAGTGTCTTGCGGGCAACTGTCTCGGTGATCGCCTCGCCGCTTGCCTTGAGCTGGTTGCGGATGGCGGTGCGGATGAAGTCGGTGCGGTTGGTGTAGAACCCCTCCCGGACCAACAGGTCGATCTGACCCAGATCGATGATGCCCACATTGATAGTGATCTTCTCCGCCCTGTCGGACTCGGCCACGAGTCACCTCCTCATCGGCGTGCCCAGCCCAATCTGCCATCCCATGACCATCCCACAAGATGGTGTCACTCACCATAGGACCGGCATAACCCGCCATTCCGTTACTTCCCGCCCTCGACCCCGCAATGAGTCTCCATCGCCCGTATCGCCCTGATTCGCTCTGTCGGCTAGCTCATCGCGGATCGAAGGGGTCGAGGCCGTGTTCGGGGAACACCGCGCGGCGGCTCGCGGCGATCGCGCGGTCAACCGGATCGTCGGGCTCGCCTTCCCCGGCGTCCCACGTTTGGTACGTGGGTTCTGTGCCATCGGTAAGGCGCATCGGTCCCTCCTGTCCGGTACGCCCTTGGACGAGTTGCAGCCAGCCGTCGGGGGTCGCCATGTCGGGGTCGAGCGGGCTGCCGGTGATCTCGGCAAGCAGGTGGGTCCACGACCGCGGTACGACCTGCACGATCTCGTAGCCACCGCCGCCGACGGCGACCCAGCTGCCGCCGGCGACCTCGTGCGCCAGTTGGTGCAGCGCCGCGTAGCTGTGCCGGTGCGCATCGACAGTGAGGTTCAGCTGGGCCATTGGGTCGAGGCGATGGGTGTCGCAGCCGAGTTGGGTGAGGAGGATCTGCGGCTCGAAGGCCCGCACGAGCGGGGGCACGACGGCATGGAACGCGCGCAGCCAGCCGGCGTCGCCGGTCCCCGGCGGTAGTGCGACGTTGACTGCGGTACCTTCCGCGGCGCCGTGCCCGGACTCCTTCGGGAAACCGGTGCCCGGGAAGGCCGTGTAGCCGCTCTCGTGCAGGCTGACCGTCAGCACTCGGGCGTCGTAATAGAACGCCGCCTCGACACCGTCACCGTGGTGGGCGTCCAGGTCGACGTAAGCAACCCGCCGGACGCCGTCGGCCAGCAGCCAGGCGATCGCGACCGCAGCGTCGTTGTATACGCAGAACCCGGAGGCCGTGGCGGGCATCGCGTGGTGCAACCCGCCCGCGAGGTTGACGGCATGCTCGGCCTCGCCGCGGCGGACGGCGCGGCTGCGTCCACGGTGCCACCGGCAACAAGGACGGACGCCTCGTGCATGCGGTCAAAGACCGGGTTGTCCTGGCTGCCCAGCCCGAACTCGGCCAGTGGGGCCGCGTGTCGCTCCGCCGCGTCACGCACGGCGGCGACGTACGCGGGATCGTGGATCAGCTGGAGCACGTCGTCGGGGGCGGGGTTCGGCGCCTCGACGGTCACGCCGGGACGGGCCACAACGTCGAGGTCCCGAGCCAGCGCCATGGTGAACTCGAGCCGACCCGGCGCCATCGGATGGGTGACCCCCATGTCGTACTGCAGCAAGGCATCACTCCAGGTGACCAGGACCGACTCGCTCACGGCTGACCTTCCCGGGCCGACTACCCGGCGGTGCCGCGCGCCGCCACCTTGGCCTGCAGGTCCTGGACGACGGCCGGGTCGCGCAGCGTCGTCATATCGCCGAGCTCGCGACCCTCCGCGATGTCCCGTAGCAACCGGCGCATGATCTTGCCGGACCTAGTCTTTGGCAGGTCGTCCGCCCAGATGATCGACTTCGGCCGGGCCAGCTTGCCGATCCGCACCCCGACGTGGGTACGGATCTCCGCCGCCATGTTGTCGTCCCCTTGCAGGTCGCCGTTGAGGGTGACGAAGGCGACGATCGCCTGACCGGTCAGCTCGTCCGGCTCGGCGACGCAGGCGGCCTCGGCGACCTTCTCATGCGCGACGATCGCGGACTCGACCTCCGCCGTGGACAGCCTGTGGCCGGAGACGTTGATGACGTCATCGGTCCGCCCGATAATCCAGAAGTACCCGTCGCTGTCGCGGCGGGCGGCGTCGCCCACCAGATAGGTGCGCTGGCCGAACCGGCCGAAGTACGTCGACACGTAGCGCTCGTCGTCGCCGTACAGGGTGCGCAGCATGCCCGGCCACGGGCGGGTGATCACCAGCAGTCCCGTGCCCTCGGCCATCTCGGTACCGTCCGGATCCACCAGCGCCGCCGAGATGCCCGGCAGCGGGAGGGTGGCCGAGCCCGGCTTGGTGGCGATCAGCCCGGCGAGTGGCGAGATCATGATCTGGCCGGTCTCCGTCTGCCACCAGGTGTCCACGATGGGGCAGCGCTCGCGGCCGACCACCTTGTAATACCACAGCCACGCCTTCGGGTTGATCGGCTCGCCGACGCTGCCCAGGAGGCGCAACGAGGACAGGTCGTGCGCGTTGGGGTGCTCGACACCCCACTTCATGCAGGCCCGGATCGCGGTCGGCGCGGTGTAGAAGATCGTCACGCCGTAACGCTCGATGATCTCCCACCAGATGTCCTTCGCCGGGTAGTCCGGCGCCCCCTCGAACATCACGCTGGTGCAGCCGTTGGCCAGCGGGCCGTAGACGATGTAGGAGTGCCCGGTGACCCAGCCGACGTCGGCCGAGCACCAGAAGACGTCGGACTCCGGCCTGAGGTCGAAGACGTCACGGTGGGTCGCGGCGACGCCGGTCAGATAGCCGCCGGTGGTGTGCACGATGCCCTTCGGCTTCGCCGTCGAGCCGGAGGAGTACAGGATGAACAGCGGGTGCTCGGCCGGTAGCGGCTCGGGCGCGCACTCGGCGTCGCTCTTGGCCAGCACCTCGTCGTAGAAGAGGTCGCGGCCGTCCCGCATCTCGCAGTCCGTGCCGGTGTGCCGCACCACGACGATCGTCTTCAGCTCTGTCAGGTCGGACATCACCTCGTCCACCACTGGCTTGATGGGCGCCGTCTTGCCCTTGCGCCGGGCACCGTCGACGGTGATCAGGGCCTTCGCGTGCGAGACCTCCATCCGCTCCCGGACGGAGTCGGCGGAGAAGCCGCCGAAGACGACGTTGTGCGGGGCGCCGATCCGCGCGCAGGCGAGCAGCGCGACCACCACCTCGGGAATCATCGGCAGGAAGATTCCGACGACGTCCCCCTTCTGTATGCCGAGGTCCTTCAACCCGTTGGCGAGGCGTTGCACGTCGCGGTGCAGGTCGGCGTAGGTGATGTCGCGCTCTTCGCCCTCCTCACCGCGCCAGTGGTACGCCAGCCGGTCACCGTTGCCCGCCTCCACGTGGCGGTCCACGCAGTTATACGAGACGTTCAGCTCACCGTCGGTGAACCACTTGAAGAACGGTGGGTTGGAGTCATCCAACACCGTGCTGAACGGCTTGTCCCAGTGGAGCTGTCGAGCCTGGTCGGCCCAGTACCCCTCCGGGTCGCGCATGGCCGCCTCGTACACCGCCATGTCAGGCTCGCGTGCCTTCGCGGCGAACTCGGCCGGCGGCTCGAACCGCTCAATCTCCTGGAGATCCTTGAGGACCTGCTCGAGTTCGTCTGCGCTCTGTACGAGCTTGGCGTCGTCTGTCATCGCTCACTCCCACGGAGAGGACCTACCACGCGACGTTAGCCCATCCCCGTCCCGACGGCACCCGACCGATGCGCCAGCACCTGCCCATCGCCCCGATTCCGGCGGGTCGGCGGTCCGCTGCGGCGGCGGAGGACGGTGCGCGCCAACGACGTGCTGGACGTTGCCAGGTCAGACGGCGCGTTCATGGACGTAGCACCAACGCGGGTGTGCGTCGTCTCGCAGTGGGCCAGCGACGGGGTGGTCGGTCTCTTCGTAGTGGGCCTTGGCGTGCTGGTTTGGTGAGTTGTCCGAGCATGCCACCCAGCCGCACGACAAGCACACCCACAGCTCGACCAGCCTTCCCCGTGCTCCCAGCACTGTGGACATCCGGTGGACAGTGGCTCGACGTTGGGGGCGGCGGCAACGTGAGCGCAGCGGCGCAGGCCGCCGGTGTCGTCCCCGCGGTGGATCGATTGTGGCATCACGGTCCTCTACTTGCCGTGTCCATGGCCATGTGCGGCCCTGCCTAGTCAACCCTCGCCGGGCCGCGCGCGAAACGGCCAACGTGCGCCGCGTTCATCACCCGAGATGATGATCGGAACCGTCGTTCCGACTGCCTGCGGAATCTGGACTGTGCCGCTTGCGACGACCAAACTGATCGGAGCGGGGTGACTCCACGGCAACGACTGAGCAGGGGGTGAAGCGCATGGAGCTTCGGCAGCTGCGCTACTTCGTCATCCTTGCCGAGGAACTGCATTTCGGCCGGGCGGCGGCACGCAAGCACATCGTCCAGTCCGCGCTGAGCCAGCAGTTGCAACGTCTGGAGCGGGAGCTGGGGTGCTCCTGATCGAGCGTACGACCCACCACGTGCAGCTGAGCCCGGCCGGCGCCGCCTTCCTGATCGAGGCGCGGCAGATCCTCGCCCACGTCGATCGGGCGGCGGTGGCCGCCCAGCGGGCCGCTCGTTCGACACCTAGTCTGCGGGTGGGGATCGTCGACGCCAGCTACGACTCGATGCCGCTGATCCTGCATGCGGTCCAACAGCGCTTCCCCGATCTGGAGATCCACCAGGTCGAGGCAGGTGTGCCTGAGCAGTTCCAGCGACTGATGGACGGGCGGCTGGACGTAGGGCTCGGGCGGGCTTCGCTGGCCCCGCCGACGGTGGCCTCCGAGTTGTTCCGCCTCGACCCGCTCGGGGTGCTTGTCACCGAGGAGCACCGCTTCGCGGTGCTGTCCGCCGTCCCGGTCGCCTCGCTGGCCGCGGAGCCACTGCTGCTCGCCGAGGAGGAGCGGGCCCCGGAGTTCAACCAGTTCGTGATCGAGCTGTGCCGCTCGGTGGGCTTCGTCCCGACGCCATACAGGGGGACCGTCGAGAGTATTCGGGCGTCGCTTGACCTGGTGTTGGGGCAGCGCTGCGTACTCTGTGCACCGTCCTCATGCGTGTCGCCGTCGGCGGGGATCGTATGGAAGCCTTTGGTGGCTCCCCCCTCGCGGTACCCGTGGTCGGTGCTGTGGCGGGTCGGTGACTCCTCCCAGCACGTCCGCGTCCTCGTCCGATGCGCTCGCACGCTGTCACAACAGCTCGGCTGGCTGGAACCGCAGGGTCAGGTGGCGAGCTCAGCGTGATCCCAGTGTGTTATCGGCGATTGTGATCAGTCGTGCTCCGATCCACGCTTTCCCGGGTACCACTGGCGCGGCATCCTGAGGGATGTGCCCGGAACATCCGGCATTTCCCAGCACCGACTGCCAGGCGTCGCTGGTCGCCAGCAAGGCCGTTGCCTGGCCGCGAGGTGCAACGGCAACACGATCATCGGCGCCATCGCCGACACCTGCGACGACCGGTCCGAGAAGTCCAAAGCACCCCCCGAGGACCTGACGAACGTCACCGGGACTCCGGCCAGCTGGGGTGACTGCTGCATGAGGAGGTCGAGAAGGCTCGGGTCAGTCACGGATCATCCTCGACCGGCTCACCGCCCGGGGCTCGCCCAGTGTTTCGGGCCTGCGTCAGCTACCAGGCCGCATCGCCCAGTACGACCGCAGGTGCGACACCGCACCGATCTGGAGGAGATTCATGACCACCACAGTTGAGTTTCCCATTGAGCCGCAGGTCAAGGAGTTCACCGCCCGACGGTGGCAGCTGCTCATCGACGGCGAGTGGGTGAAAGCCAAGTCCGAGCAGACCTTCCAGACCCACAACCCGGCCACCGGCGAACTACTGGCCGAGTGCGCGCAGGCCGATGAGGTCGACATCGATCGCGCCGTCAGGGCCGCGCGACGGGCGTTCGAGACTGGGCCCTGGCCGGCCATGGACCGCCTCCGAGCGGGGGCGGCTCATCTGGAGGCTCGGCGATCTGATCTTCGAACACCTGGAGGAACTCGCCGAGCTCGAAACCCTCGACAATGGCAAGCCGATCAGCGTCACCCGCGCGGTCGATGTGCCGCTGGCCGCAGAACTGTTCCACTACATGGCCGGGTGGGCCAACAAGCTGGAGGGCAACACCATCCCCCTGTCGGTGCCGTACACACCCGGCGCGGTGTACCACGCGTACACGCTGAGGGAGCCGCTGGGAGTCGTGGGGCAGATCGTCCCGTGGAACTTCCCACTGCTCATGGCCGCCTGGAAGCTCGGTCCCGCCCTCGCCGGCGGCAACACGGTCGTATTCAAGCCGGCCGAGCACACTCCACTGACGGCGCTGCGCCTGGGCGAGCTGTTCATCGAGGCCGGTTTCCCCAAAGGCGTGGTCAACGTCGTTCCGGGACCCGGGCCGATCGCCGGAGATGCCCTGGCCTCTCACCCGGACGTGGACAAGATCGCCTTCACCGGCTCTACCGCGGTCGGAAAGCGCATCATCGACGCCGCCAAGGGCAACCTGAAGAAGGTCACGCTGGAACTGGGCGGCAAGTCACCGAATGTGGTGTTCGCCGACGCCGATATGGATCTGGCGATTCCCGGTGCGGCCAGCGCGATCTTCTTCAACCAGGGCCAGGTCTGCTCGGCCGGGTCGCGCTTGTACGTCGAGGACAGCGCGTTCACCAAGGTGACCGAGGGAGTGGCCGAAACGGCCAAGCGGATGAAGGTCGGACCGGGCATGGATCCGGCCACCGAGATGGGCCCGCTGGTCGCCGAGGAGCAGTTGGACCGGGTGTGCGGCTACCTTGAATCCGGATACGCCGAGGGCGCGCGCGCGCTGACCGGCGGCAAGAAGATCGACGGCCCTGGGTACTTCATCGAACCGACCGTGCTGGTCGACACCTCACCCGACATGAAGGTGGTACGCGAGGAGATCTTCGGGCCCGTCGTCACCGTTCACCCGTTCACCCGCGAGAGGGACGTGCTGCCCGCGGCCAACGACACTATTTACGGTCTGGGCTCCGGGATTTGGACCACGGATCTTAGCAGGCACACCGCATGGCCGCCCAGATGCACGCCGGCACGGTCTGGGTCAACTGCTACAACATCTTCGACGCCGCACTTCCCTTCGGCGGCTACAAGCAGTCCGGGTGGGGCCGCGAAATGGGCCACGAGGTCCTCAATCTGTACACGCAAATCAAGTCCGTGTGCATCCGGCTGTGACAACAGTCGGTCCCGTCCGACGGTCCGCAGTGACGGGTTCGCACATGACCGACCAGTCTGGTCAGTACTCCGAGGCAAGGAGATCATCCATGAAGGCAGCCGTCGTCCACGACTTCACCAAGTCTCTCAGCCTCGAGGATGTGCCGAAGCCCGAACCCGGCCCGGGTGAGGTCCTGGTCAAGGTCGAGACCGCGGGCCTGTGCCACACCGACATACACGCGGCTCACGGCGATTGGCCGGTCAAGCCGACTCCCCCTTTCATCCCCGGACACGAAGGTGTCGGGCTCGTCGAGCAGGTCGGGTCGGGCGTCAGCACGCCGCGGGTGGGTGACCGCGTCGCAATGCCCTGGCTGGGCGAGGCGTGCGGGGTCTGCGACTACTGCATCGACGGGTGGGAGACGCTGTGTGAGAAGCAGGTCAACACCGGCTACGGCATCGACGGCTCCTACGCCGAATACGCAACGGCGAACGCGGCGTACATCGCCCAGGTGCCAGACGCGGTGGACCCCCTCGACGCGTCAGTGCTGACGTGCGCCGGAGTGACAACATACAAGGCGGTAAAACTCTCCGGGGCACGCCCGGGCTGGCTCGTGGCGGTGTTCGGCATCGGCGGACTCGGCCATCTCGCGCTGCAGTACGCGAAGATCAGCGGCGCCACCGTGGTCGCGGTCGACATCACCGACGAGAAGCTGGAGCTCGCGAAGGAGCTCGGCGCCGATCATGTCGTGAACGCCCTGTCCGAGGATCCGGTGCAGGCCATCCAAGACCTCGGAGGCGCGCACGCGGCCATTTCCGTGGCCGTCGCCCCGAAGGCCTTCGAGCAGGCCTTCGGGGCGCTCCGCCGGGGCGGCACCCTGGTCTTCGTCGCCCTGCCCGCGGACAACAGAGTCAGCCTGCCGATCTTCGAGACAGTCCTGAACGGCATCACCATCCTCGGGTCGATCGTGGGGACCCGCAAGGACCTCGCCGAGGTTTTCGCGATCCACGCGCAGGGCCGGACCCGGGTGATACGCGAGACCCGGCGGCTCGAAGAGGTCAACGAGTGCTTCGAAGAGGTCGAGAAGGGCAATGTCAAGGCCCGCATCGTCTTCGACTTGCGCTGACCGCAAGGAGAACACCCGCTGGCGCGGAAGGTGAAGGTCTAGAGCTGGCGGTCGGGTGGCGTCCACGGCGCCGTGGACGCAATGTCCGGCCATCCAACAGGGAGGCTGCAAATGCCAGGATCAGTCATCGTCGGCGGTGCGCGCACGCCGATCGGCAAGTTGAGCGGAGCCCTCAAGGACTTCCAGGCCGTGGACCTCGGCGGACTGGCGATCAAGGCAGCCCTGGAGAAGTCCGGTATCAACGGCGACCAGGTCGACTACGTGATCATGGGTCACGTCATCCAGGCGGGGGCCGGCCAGATCACCGCCCGGCAGGCGGCGGTCAAGGGTGGCATCCCGATGGGCGTTCCGGCGCTGACGGTCAACAAGGTGTGCCTGTCCGGCCTGGACGCCATCGCGTTGGCCGACCAGCTGATTGGCTACGGCGAGTTCGACATCGTCGTGGCCGGCGGCATGGAGTCGATGACCCACGGGCCTTACCTGCTCCCCGGCGCCCGGCGGGGTTTCCGGTACGGCGACAGCAAGATCGTCGACTCAACCGCGCATGACGCCCTGTTCTGTGCATTCGACCTGATGGGCATGGGCGCGGCCACCGACAAGTACAACGCCAAGCTGGGGATCACGCGGGAGGAGCAGCACGCCTATTCCGCTCAGTCGCACCAACGCGCCACCGAGGCCGCGAAGAACGGCCTGTTCGACGACGAGATCGTCAACGTCGAGGTGCCCCAGCGCCGCGGCGACCCGATCGTGGTCTCCGTCGACGAGGGGGTCCGCGCCGACACGACCGCGGAGACACTGGCCAAGCTGCGCCCGGCGTTCTCCCCGGACGGTACCGTGACCGCCGGCTCGGCATCGCAGATCTCCGATGCCGGAGCCGCGGTGGTCGTGATGAGCCGGGCGAAGGCGGAGGAGCTCGACGCGCCAATGCTCGCCGAGATCGGCCCGCACGGCGTGGTCGCTGGCCCCGACCCGTCGCTGCAGTCCCAGCCCTCCAACGCGATCGCCAAGGCGCTCAGGCGCGAGGGCCTGGCCCCCGGTGACGTGGACCTGTTCGAGATCAATGAAGCGTTCGCGTCGGTGGCCATCCAGTCGATGCGCGAGCTGGGCCTCACGCCGGAGAACGTCAACGTCAACGGCGGAGCGATCTCGATGGGCCACCCGGTCGGCATGTCGGGCGCTCGCCTGGTCCTGCACCTGGCCATCGAGCTCAAGCGCCGCGGTGGCGGGCTAGGCGCCGCCGGGCTGTGCGGCGGCGGCGGACAGGGCGACGCCCTGCTGGTCCGCGTGCCGGCCTAGAAGGCGGTGGTCGACCGTCACACGTGCGGGGACAACAAGCGAACGTGATGCGGTGGCTGCCGTGCCCCGGGTTCGCCTCGTTGCTTCCGCTCCACCACCCCAGCCGGCGGCGGTGAGAGTTCGCCTGGCGTCGACTGGTGTCGCTGAGAGCAAACTTGCGGGCAGGTGTGTCACCTGATAGCCACTGCTCCGAGGGACGAGCACCGTGATGGTGTCCTCGGGAGCTCGGCCCCGCGGACAGATGGGAGACCATTGTGATCACTAGTCCAGAGTCGGGATCGACCTCCATCCCGGATGAGACACCCCACGCCGTCACAGGGAGCAAGCTGACGGGGCGCGTCGCCCTCGTTACGGGCGGCACGCGCGGGATAGGAGCCGCGATCGTTCGCAGCCTGGCGTCTCAGGGCGCGAGCATCGCGGCCGGTTATGGCACCGGCCAGGAGCGGGCCGAGCAATATCGACAGGAATTTCAGTCGGATTTTCCCGACAGCCCTTCAGCCTGCATAGCGGCAACATCGGCAAGGGTGACGACTGCCGTCGGGTTCTCGCAGAGACCCTCGAGGAGCACGGGCGTCTCGACATTCTCGTCAACAATGCCGGGATTACCATTGACCGGACCGTGGCCAAGATGACCGACGACGACTGGCACAAGGTCATCGATGTGAATCTCTCGGGTGCCTTCTTCCTCTCCCAGGCAGCACTGGGTCACATGATCGAGCGCGGAAGTGGGCGCATCGTCATGGTGTCTTCGGTGATCGGTGAGACCGGCGCCGTCGGCCAGGCGAACTATTCGGCATCCAAGTCCGGTCTGTTCGGCCTCACCAAGACGCTGGCCAAGGAAGCCGCCTTCCATCTGGCGAGGGCCGACAAGCTCACTGAGACGGGAGTGGGAGTCACCGTCAATGCAGTGACTCCGGGCTTCATCGCGACGGAGATGGTCGACGCCGTACCCGACAAGGTTCTCGACCGCATCAGGTCAACCATCCCGTTCGGCCGACTTGGCCGGGCGGAGGAAATTGCGCGCGTCGTTCACTTCCTCGCCGCCGACGCCTCGTCCTACATCACAGGGCAGATTTGGGCCGTCAACGGCGGGCTCGACATGTGAGCGCCGCTTCGGCCCGCGGGATAGGTCAGCTCAGGTGCGGGCGGCTGACCGGTGCCATCGCTGGTCAGCCTTCCGCCTCCGTCGCCCGGCTGCCCTGTAGTCAGGGGCTGTTGAGCGCCTGGACCGGCCCCTCTGCCCGAGGCCGCCGAGCAGTCAGAGCTCTGGGATCCGCCAACACTCAACACCGACGGGTTGGACAGTCTCTACCTGCGACATGTCGGTGGGCGGCCGCCAAACGTTCACGCTGCCACAGCGGTCCGCGAGCAGAGGGTAGCGCTGTCCCGGCCGGAGCGCGACCGGCCCGGCTCGACGTGGAGCCTGCTTAG
>DASSDH010000061.1:0-2703 GCA_035697245.1 Jiangellaceae bacterium | reverse complement strand
GGCCGGCCATCATCCCCGCCGTGCCCCGACCGAACCGACGCCGCTGTGTGCTGTTCGGCTGCGTGGAGGCGCCCGCCTGGATCCTCAGTGACCCATGCGACGAGCTGCCTCCTGCTAGACGTGACGACGAAGCCCAGAGGGCGTCAGCCCACTGGAACACAATGAGAGTGAAGCGTGATGTGCTGCCGAGGGCCATCTGGTCTGCGTCGAGCCGTGGGGGCCGCACGCCCTGCTCGGAGGATCTCTGTGATGTGGACTGCGATCTCGAGAGTGCTGATGTTTGTCGTGCTGCTGTTCCCTGGGCGAGTCGATCCTCCCCTCCGCCGCCGAGCAGCTCCGCGAACGCCGTGCCGACTGGCTGGAACTCGAACACGAGTGCACCAAGCAGGCCCTCATCGCGCTCGACTGAGACGCGCTGATCCGGCGAGAGCTGCCACCACCGTCAGCAGCGAGCAGGCACACGAGATGCGCTGAACCCACAATCAGTGGACGACCCGGCCGAAGGGAAGAGACCTGTGCCCGACGACGATGATCGAGCCGCCGAGCCGGATCTCGCCATCTATGCGGTGGAGTACCGGCTGGTGTGGCAGCACGCCAACGCCTGGGGGGGTGACGCCTACGCGGACTGGTTCTGCCACACCTACGCCAGCATTGCCAGCTCTCTCGTTGACCTTCCCGCCCATTCCTTCGCCTGGTGGCAGTTCCCTGGCGATGTGGCCCGCGGTGTGTCCATGGAGGACGGCCGGCCGTTCACTCCGGCCGAAGTCACTCCTCTCAACTCGTGCGGGCGCTGCCGGGCACCATGGCAGCCCACCGGGCCGTGGAAGTTCAACGAGCGCGACGGCACTTGTCTACGCGACCTCGTCTGCCCCAACTGCGGGCTGGCATCCTGCCAGTCCGGTATCTGGAACCCCCAACTGACAGGAGGCTCCTCGGAACGTGACGGCGCCTTCTGAGCAGAAGAGAGCCCGGTCGCCGATTGGTGAGTTTGGCGATCTGATTCTCCGGAATCGCGTTGGATGTGTCGCAGGTTGGCGTGCGGCCGGACCGCTGCCGGCCTCGACGTGGCAGACTCCGCAGGACTGGATCGAGTACAACACCGTCTGGCCCCACAGTGCATTAGGCTGCCTAACCCCGACCGACTACGCCGAGGCCTGGGCCGCTGGCCACCGCACTCATAACGAGCGGATCAACAAGGGGTCCGGTCAGAGGGGCGTTGCCTTGCATTGTTGTCCTCGAGATCTGGTGCTCCGGCTCAATAGCGATTTGAGGCAAGGTGTTGCCTGACACCGGAGCTGCGATGAGGCCCTGCAATTGCGCGATTTGCCACCGTGTCGGGCGTGACAGGAGCGGATGGATCCCGACTATTGGACGGACGGCGCGGCATCGAGGTCCGTCAACTTGCTGGAGTGACGGCGACCTCACCTCTGAGTGACCGGCGGCTTCAGTAGGGTATGGCCGCGAAGGGAGGTTGTAAGAGTGATGCGCCCGGGCGCGTACATCCTGGCCTTCGATCTTGGGACGTCGGGACTGAAGCTCGCGGTCACCACCCCCAGGGGCGAGATCGTGGGGACGGTGGTGGAGCCCTACCCGTTGCACTTGCTGGGTGACGGGGGCGCCGAGCAGGATCCCGAGGACTGGTGGCGCGCGGTGGTGCGAGGGACGCGGCACGTCCTGGCCTCCAGCGGCGTGGACGCCAGCCGGGTCGTCGGTGTCGGGTGCAGCGCCCAGTGGTCGGGGACGGTGCCGGTGGATCGCGATGGGCGACCCCTCACGCGGGCGCTGATCTGGATGGACTCCCGCGGCGCCGAGCAGGTCCGGCGGATCACCGGCGGCTTCCCGTCCCTGCAGGGCTACGAGCTGCGCAAGCTGGTCACCTGGATCCGCCGGTCCGGCGGCGCGCCCGGCCACTCCGGCAAGGACACGGTCGCGCACATCCTCCACCTCCGCGACCGGGCACCTGCCATCTACCAGCGCACCTTCAAGTTCCTGGAGCCGCGGGACTGGATCAATCTCCGGTTGACCGGCCGGTTCGCCACCTCGTTCGACGCCGTGGCGCTGCTGTGGGCGGCCGACACGCGCGACGCGAACGCGGTTCGCTACGACGACCGGCTGCTACGCATGACCGGCCTGGACCGGGACAAGCTGCCCGACCTGGTGCCCGCCGCCACCGTCCTGGGACCGCTGCGGCCGGAGGCGGCGGCCGAGCTGGGGCTGTCGCCGTCGGTCCGGGTGGTGACGGGGGCGCCGGACATCATGGCCTCGGCGATCGGGGCCGGGGCGGTGCGCGACTTCGACGCGCACCTGTGCATCGGGACCTCGTCGTGGCTGGTCTGCCACGTGCCGTATAAGAAGACCGACCTGTTCCACAACCTGGCCTCGCTTCCCTCGGCGATCCCCGGGCGCTACCTGCTGGCCAACGAGCAGGCGTCTGCCGGCGTGTGCCTGGCCGAGCTGGCAGGCAACGTGCTGTTCCCAAAGGACGGGACGGCCGCGGCCGTACCGGAGGACCCGTACGCGGTCATGTTCGCGTTGGCCACGGCCGTGCCGGCAGGCAGCGACGGGCTGATCTTCGCGCCCTGGGTCAACGGGGAACGAACCCCGGTCGACGACCGCACCGTCCGTGGCGGGTTCTTCAATCAGTCGCTGGGCGTCACCCGCGGGCATCTCGTGCGGGCGGTGCTGGAAGGGGTGGCCTACAAC
>DASSDH010000060.1:0-15671 GCA_035697245.1 Jiangellaceae bacterium | reverse complement strand
CGGATGAGGCGGGAATGGGCGTTGACGACCGTGGCGGCGTCGGTGGCGCCCCCGATGGTCAGGCCGTCGTACTCCTCCTCGACGTGGCCGTCTCTGGTGACGATCATGCGAAAGGCGCCACTGGCCTCGGGGGCCGCCGGGAGGATCTCCACGTCCGTGCCTGCACCGAGCGGCCTGCCGGTGACCGTCTCGAACCCCAACGACTCCGGTGTACGTGGCGTCGGGCTGCGGGACGCCGACTGCCGGAACCAGATCGACATCCGGCAGCCCCCCGCCCGGACGGTGTCACGGAGCGGGGGGAACTCGTCGTCGAGACCCGGCGCACACACCTGGAACAGGCGCGTGCCGGCGGGAAAGCCGCGGAGCACGAACGTGCCAAGGTCGCGCAGCTCGGCTCCGGCGTGGTCGCGGCCGAGGGCGTCGACGACCACCGACGAGCAAACGATCTGGCCGCCGTGCGCGACGGCGCAGATCCGCGAAACTTCGTGGACGGTCAGGCCGAGGTACTCGCCGCCGGAGATCGTCACCGGTCCGCGGTGGATGCCGATCCGCACCCTGAGTCGAACGCCTTCTGGCCAGCTGTGGTGCTCGACTCGCTGCTGCGCCGTCACCGCCGCCGCCACGGCGTCCCTCGCGGTCGGGAAGATGTAAAACAGGCTGTCGCCTTCGCTGCCCATCGAGCGGCCGTGATGGTCGTCGAATGATCGCTCGAGCATCCGCTGGTGCACTCGCAGCAGCAGGCCGTAGCTCCCTTTGAGCTCGCGCAGGAGCACGGTCGAGCCCTCGATGTCGGTGAACAGGAGCGTGAGCCCGCCCTGCGGATCAGCCATCGCGAGGCATTATCGCGATCGATTCAGATCGTGTCGCCGGGCATGGCGAACCCCGCCACGCTTTGCTACGTGCGCGATGTGGCGCTGCCGTATGCCACCGACCACGGCATCGAGCTGCACGCGTTGCGCAAGGTTCGGCGCGACGGCAGTTAGCGTTCACCTCGGAAGTGCCCTCCTGGGTTGGGTCCTGCTGCATTCGACAAGCGCAGTTTCCCTTACCAGGAGGGCGTTTTTCGCGGGGGCGCGCCGCTCAGGTCACGGAGTTACATGAAAGATCGGGGTTAGCAGGAACAGCACCGCCAAGATGCGGTGCACGCGCCGCCAGCCGTCCATGTCAGGCCACCGCCTTCTTGATGAGCGCGCCAATCTTGGCTTCCGTCGCGGCGTCCAGCGAGGTCAGGGTCCACGCGACCGGGTGCATATGGGCGCCCTCCTCAAGAGCGGGGTTCACGTCTTCGCCGAAGCCGAATGCGATGAAGTCCTTGTCTGGTTTGATGTAGCAGATGTCCTTGCCGTTCTTCACGTAGAACGGGAGTCCCCAGCGTACGATCGGTTCGAGCGACGGCGCGCTCTCCCGGATGATGCGGTGCAGGCGTTCTCCAATCTCCCGATACTGTGCGGGGGCATCGCCGAGCTTGGCGAGGACGGCCGCGTCGCCCTTCTTCGTGAACATGTGTTCCAGGCCTCCTTCATTACGGGGTAAGTCAAGATTGATAGTAGTACTCTCGATACGAGAGTGCTAGTCTCAACTTGGTGACACAGGCTCGGACCCGTCTGGCTCGTCGCGCGGTCATCGACGCCGCCCAGACCCTGTTCCTCGAGCGCGGCCATGGGGCGACGACGATCGACGCGATCAGCGCCCTCTCGGATGTCCCGCCGGCCACCGTGTACCGGCTGTTCTCGTCCAAGCGCGGCATCCTCAAGGCCCTGCTCGACGTGTCCATCGCAGGGGACGACGAGGCGGTTCCGATCGCCGATCGCCCGCCCGTTCGATCGCTCCTCGCCGATCCAGACCCCAAGAAAATGGTTGCGAGCTTCGTTCACATCGCTGCCAAGGTGAACGCGAGGACAGCCGCGATCTATCGCATCCTCACCAGCGCGGCCGCATCGGACGCCGACGCCGCGACGCTGCTCGACGAGCTCACCCGCCAGCGGCAGGAAGGCCAAGGGCGAGTCGCGCGTGCTCTGGCACGACGGCGTGCGTTGCGGCCCACGCTGCGAGAACGTGATGCCGGTGACATCATCCACGCCCTCGTGTCTCCCGAGGTGTACGGGCTGCTCGTCGTCGACCGGCGCTGGCCACCGGAACGGTACGAGACCTGGCTCACCGAGACGCTCGCCGACCAACTTCTCGCGCCGCCTCGCGTGTAGCCCCGCCCGGCCTCACCTTGGGTGTTGAGAGCGCACGATCTGTCGCCGCCGACGCCACGATCGCCTCCCTTCCCGAACGACCTACCGCCGAGTCGCAGCCCGAGAGCGATGACCCGAACGCTGCCGGACGGGCAATGGGCCGTCACGTGAGGCGCGAGCGACTCATGGTGCGGGGCGTCGGCCACCGGTAGCGGTCGAGCGCCGATTCTCCTGGCACCATGCGACGCCACCGACCGCGCTCGACCTGCCGAGTCAAGCCAGCGGTGTTCGCAACTACCTTCCGTTGCGTGGGACGCAGGGTCGACCTAGATGATCTGCTCGACGCAGGCGAGGTCGCCGAACTGCTGGGCCTGGCGTCAGCCAATGTCATCAACGTCACTGCGGGCGCTACCAGGACTTTCCCGCTCCAGTCCTCAGACGCCGGGTTTCGCCTTTGGCTACGCGGCGATGTGGAGGTCCGGGCCCGAGACACAGGTCGGTCCCACCCACGCCTGTGGGGCCACCCCCAACAATGACGTATCGGGACCCGATCGGCGCTCTCTCGCCGCGGCCCTAATGCTTCGGCGCACCGGTGTCGGTCGCCATCAGAGAGCGGTGGCCACGGTCCTTCATCGCATCAGCTCAGCGCCACCTGGTGAACGAGGGCCGAGTGGCTCGGTGAGGTCCTTCCCCCAGGTGATAAGGACATCATCGACCTCGATCGGACCGGTGCGGATCACGATCGTCCCCGTCACAGGTCGGGGGTCGAGGCCGATGTCGGAGAACCCGCTCGTTCGATAGAGGGCCTGAGCGGGGTAGTTATCGATGGCGACGTCGACGCGAATGCGAGTGAAGCCGCGAGCGCGGGCCTCGCGTTCGGCCGCAGCGATGAGCATCTTCGCGACCCCACGGCGGCGATGGCCGGCGGCAACTTGGACGTCTTGCAGTTCGGGAGGATCGGTGAGAGCGAGGTGGAGGTGACCCGCCGGCTCATCGCCGCGCCACGCAACCAGGTAGAACCCGGTTCCCTGGTAGAGGCGCGCGAGCCCCAGCGCGTTCCCCACTTGCTCAACTTCCTCCGGCTTCAACACACGAATCTTCACGGTCAGGTCCTCGGCGTGGAACGGCACGGCGCCGGATGGATGGGCGAGCGGGCTGCGTCGGAAAGGCATCGTCCGACCGCGTCCCTGCCGGGTCTACTACTCGCCTCAGTCCCGCGAGCAGAGGTGGATGAGACCGGCGTCCGTAGGACAAAAGCCGCACGCGTCAACGTAGAACGGCGCGGGGTCAGGCTCGAAGTCCACGTGGAGCCACTCGCAGCCGGCGGCTTGGGCGTGACGCGCAGCTCGACGGACGACCTCGGTTCCGATTCCCTGGCGCTGGCGGCCACCGCGCGTTTTTCTGTCAATCGAGAAGGCGTGGTCGCCGCTCGTAGTGAGGTCATGGAGGGTACTGCACCCTCCTTGACCTGCCATTTCTGGAGCGGACGACGGGACTCGAACCCGCGACCCTCACCTTGGCAATGAAACCGTGTGAGGGTCCTTCCGGGCGCGTTTGGCCTTGTGGTAGAAGGTGTGGCGAGCGTGCTCTCGCTGCCGGGCACAGGTTTCGGGCACAAAGTTGCCCACGGCGGCCATCCGTAGCAGCCCGTACCGCTGCGTAACACGAGGTGGTCACCTGTCATGCCCCGCTACCGCAAGAAGCCGCTCGCTCAGCTCGAGCACGGCACCCGCATCTACGCGCCCTCGACCAGCGAGGCCCGCTACCGGGTGGTCGCCACCGATCCCGTGTCGGGCCAACGGATCTTCGTCAAGTGCCGCACCGAGGACCAGGCCCGTGCGAAGGCCCGTGAGCTCGAGCAGTTCATTGCGCAGTCCGCACCCATCCGCGACCCGCACGATGCGGGGCCACGGTCGGTGGAACGGCTCGCCGCCCGCTACTCCGCGGATCACCTCTCGGGCCTATCACTGCGGTTCCGGGAGAAGCAGGAATACCTGCTGCGCCGCTGGGTCCTGCCCCGCCTTGGCACCCGCACCGTCACCGCCTGGACCCCGGCCGACTCCGCCGCGGTCATCGCCGCGGTGCGCCGGGCCGGCGGCTCGGACGCGCTGGTGCAGGACGTTGGCGCCGTCCTGCGGGCGCTGGTCACCCACGCCCGGCGGCTGCGGTGGCTGACCGCCCAGAGCGAGGACCCCATGTGGATGGTCCGCTACGCCAAGCCCGCCTCCATCCAAGGCGCCACGTCGGTGTACGTACCGCGCTCGGCCCTGCCCACCGACGAGCAGTGCGCGGCGCTGTTCGACGCCATGGAGAGCCTCGGGCACCGGCGGTGGGCGATCGCCATGCGCCTCACCCACCGGGCCGGCCTGCGCTGGGGGGAGCTCGTCGCCCTCCAAGCACAAGACATCGAGTTCGAACCCGCCCGCATCGTCCACGTACGCCGCGCCGTCGAACAACCGACACGCGGACCGGCCAGGCTCAAGGCCCCAAGAACGGCAAGGTTCGCACGACGATCTTCCCCAAGAGCCTCACCGACGACTTGGCCGAGCTCGTCGAGAAGACCGTCAGCCGCGAAGGGCCTGAGGGTCTGTTGTTCCCGAGCGCCTCGGGTCGGATCGTCCGGCGTTCTAACTTCCAGCAGGTCTGGATCCGCACCGCCGACGCCGCCAGCTGGCCGATGGCCGCGCCCCTGCAGCGCACCGCCGGTTACGGCCAGACCAACAAGGGTTGGCGCTGGACGGGCGCCGCTAAGTGGTCACCCCATGACCTGCGCCACGTCGCTGCCTGCTGGATGCTGTTCGATCTCGGCCTCGACCCCGCCGTCGTCGCCGACAAGTTGGGTCACGCGGATCCGAACTTCACCATCAAGCGCTACATCGGCGTGCGCGGCAATCCCGACACCGCTGCCATGGCAATCACCGACCAGTGGTAGCAGCTCGCCGCCACTCCCCCACCCCTCCCACCTGCCGGCCACATGAAATGACGCCGGTTCGGCACGCAGACCCCGAAGCTGCCTCGCCCCGTTCAGCCCCCCAGGTGCGCGGCGGCGCCGGCCTTATGGGGCGCGTACACGCCTCGCGCCGGAGCGTCGTCACGGGAAACCTCGCGACGCCGACCCTGACGCCCGCCGCGCCTCGGGCGCCGGCTTCGCAGCGCCCCGAACACCGACTCTGGCGCACTGCGCCCGACAAGCCGGGTTGACACAGTCGCCGGTTCCGCGTGCGTCATCCACACCACCCGGCCGCGCATTTGTGCGACCGCGAACGAACGATCTGGGTGCTCTCGATCTGAGCGCGCGTTCTGGCACGGATCGCGTATACGACGCCGGCGCGGATCAGCCAGTTCGGGGTGGGCCGTCGATTGGGTCCGACGCATGTTGGCTACGCCTGGTCGCGGTGTTCAGGCACCTGAACGTGTGATTCACGTGAGTGACACGCTGTCACCCGGTCGGATGGTGCCGGTGGACTCCACGGTGGCGTACACCCCGGCACAGGGGTACAGGCCGCCTGCCACGTCGAGCCTGTTCTGCCGCGCAAGCGTGCGGAGAACCTCGGTGTCCTTTGGCAGTTCGCCCTGCGCAAGCGTGGTCATCACACACCGGGGATCGGGGATGGTGACACCGAGCCGTACGCCGTCACTGATCTGGAGCCCATGACCGGTCCAGTCGTTCTCCAGGAACCCGGCCTCGTGCGTGCTCACGATGACATTCATGCGAAAACGACGTTCGTCGAACTGACTCTCGGGGCGGAGCTCGTTCAACCGGTCGAGGGTGGAGGTCGTCAGGACGGACACCGGGAAGAGATCGAAGAACGCGCCCACGGGGACCGCCGAGGGGAGACCCGCTTCGGCGAAGAACGCCGACCCCAGCTTCGACTCGGTGACGGTGTCGCGGTGTCCTTCAGGATCCAGGTCCTCGATGTCGGGGTGGTACTGGTCGATGTGAAGTCCTCGGGAGCAGCCCGCTCCAACCTCACCGGACGTCCCAAGAAGCCCGAGAGGATGACTTCGACATCGGGGGCGTCGCTCCTGACCGACGCGCCGTTCGGCAGTGCGATGCGCACGGGCGGCGGCTCGGCGCCCGCCTGCGGGGCCTCGACGAACGCCGCCCGGCACCCCAGCAGGTTCGGCCCCAGCCGCGGGTTTTTGCCGCTCATCACCTTGCCAGTCTCCGGGTCGATGAGCGCGTAAGCGCGATCGCCCACCAGACCGGTTTCGGTCACGTCGGCTGCCTCGAGCTTCTCACCCCGCATGGACTTGACCGGGAATCGCCACAGCGCCTTGACGGCACCGACAGCCTCACTCATGGCAGCTGCCCCTCTCGCGTCAAACGGCACTCCATCCTCACCCGGCAGCCGGTGTTCGGCAACGGCTCCGACAAAGACATCGTTGACAGCAACCCGCTCGTGCAAACCACCGCTGGCGTGCCAGGTCTCGCGCCAACGGGAGCGCCGCACGCCCTCGGTGCCACGGCCCGCAGCGCAGACCCAGCGACAGACGACGGCACGCTCACCGGCGAAGCATGCGCCAGATCGGCGCCTCCGCGTGCCACCGTGCCGGCGGTAGAGGACGCCCACGCCTTCGTCGGGGCTGAGCGTTATCGGCGAGTGTTCGCTGCAGCCGACCGGCGGCAGCACGGCTTTCCGAGCCGTCGATCGGGTTGCCTTCCCTGTTCACCCGCATCGGCTCCGACGCGGCCGCGTTCAGGGCTGGCCAGGAGCGCTTCACCTCGGGCGAACGCCCGCTGTGGCGCGTGCGCTGAGGAGCGGAGCACGGACGTACCGAGTCGGGCCACCTCTGGTGTGTACGGATCCACCCGTAGCGACGGGCTGGTACACACCAGACGTGTGATGGCCGGTTGTCGCCGCTTCCATTCCGGCGCGGGTGCCTGGTAATCGGCGCGCCAGCGCGGCGACAGGGGCGCGGTGCAGGGTCGGCGCATGAACACCAACACCGCAGCCGTCGGCCTCCTCGTACCACCGATGTGGTTCCGGTACGACCACGCGGAACGCCACGCGCTGCTGTCGACGATCGCCGCCGCCGGCATCGACCATCTGGCCGTGGGCGACCACGTCAGCTTCATCACCGGCGCCGGTTTCGACGGCCTCACGCACGCCACCGCGCTGCTGGCGAGCCAGCCGACG
Source organism: Jiangellaceae bacterium (assembly GCA_035697245.1). Classification (GTDB taxonomy): domain Bacteria; phylum Actinomycetota; class Actinomycetes; order Jiangellales; family Jiangellaceae; genus JACVRX01. Next base: position 8,350 of record DASSDH010000060.1, on the reverse strand, counting down.
TTGCCAGTGCACCTGGCCGTCTACCTCCTGGCGTTGCGCCACCCGGTCCCGACCGCCCGCACCCTCGCCACCATCGCCGAGCTGGCGCCCGGGCGGCTCACGCTCGGCGTCGGGGTCGGCGGCGAGGACACTCACGAGCTCGAGATCTGCGGCGTGGACCCCGGCACCCGGGGCGCCCGGCTCGACGAGGCCCTCCACCTGGTGCGGCGGCTGCTGACGGGCGAGTCGATCTCGCACGCGGGCCGGCATTTCTCGGTCCGCGACGCCACCATCGTGCCGCCGCCCGTTCCCCCGGTGCCTGTCCTCGTCGGCGGCCGTTCCGACGCCGCGCTCGCCCGCGCCGGCCGGCTGGGCGACGGCTGGCTCGGCATCTGGGTCTCACCCCAGCGCTTCGCCGAGGCAGTCGCCCGCACGGCCGAGGCGGCGGCCGCCGCCGGACGCCCGCGGCCGGTCGCCCACGAGCTCAACGTCTGGTGCGGCATCGACCGCGACGCCGGCGCGGCGCGGGCCCGGCTGGCCGCCGCCATGGAAGGCCTGTACGCCACGCCGTTCGAGCGGTTCGAGCGGTACTCGCCGGCCGGGTCGCCGGAGCAGGTGGCCGAGTTCCTCGCCGGCTACGTCGACGCCGGGTGCCAGTCCTTCAACCTGATCGTCGCCGACGACGAGCCGGCGCGGGTGGTCGACGCGGCCGTCGAGGTGCGCACCGCCCTCAGGGGCCTGATCCCCGCCCAGGTCTAGGCTGTCGCCGTGCAGGCGCCGGTCGTGAGGGTGCTCGGCCCACTGGAGCTGGCCTCGGCCGACGGGCCGGTCGTCCTGGGCCTGCGCCAGCGCTTGGTGCTGGCCGTGCTCGTGGCCCGGGTCGGACGGGTGGCGCCGGCCGACGTGCTGATCGAGGCGGTGTGGGGCGACGACCCGCCGGCCGACCCGAACGGCGCCCTGCAGACCCTCGTCTCGCGCCTGCGGGCCCGGCTGCCCGACGGGTTGCTCGAGACCGCACCGACCGGGTACCGGTTGCGGGCCGATCCCGCGATCGACGCCGTTCTCGCCCGCGATCTGGTGGCCCGGGCCGGCGACGCCGAAGGGCCCGAGTCCCTCGCGTTGCTCGACGACGCCCTCGCCCTGTGGCGAGGGCCGTCGTTCGCTGACCTCGCCGACCGACCCGAGGTCGAGGCCGAGGCCGTCGCGCTCGACGAGCTGCACGCCGCCACCGCCGAAAGCCACGGCCACCGGCTGATCGAGACGGGACGGGGGGCCGACGCGGTCGCGCCGCTCGAGTCGCTCGTCCGCGCCTGGCCGTTGCGGGAGACGGCGTGGGCCGCCCTGATGGAGGCGCTCGCCCGCGCCGGCCGGCAGGCCGAGGCGCTGCGCTGCTTCGCCCGCTACCGCGAGGCCCTGGCCGAGGAGACCGGGCTGGAACCATCCGGGGAACTGCGGCAGCTAGAAGCCGCCATCCTGCGGGGCGACCTCGGGCCGGCTGGCGCGCCGCGCCACGTCGGCGACACCCCCCTGCGCCTGCGGGCCGCGATCGTCGAACGCGCCAGGGGCGAGCAGGTGGCGTGGGCGACGTGCGGGAGTGGACCGCCGCTCGTGTTCACCCCTGGCTGGCTGTCGAACCTGGACGCCTTCAGCGACGGCTCGGACCCCCGAGGACGGCTCGTGGCCGCCCTGGCCCGCCACTTCACCGTGACCCTCTACGACCGGTTCGGGACCGGCCTGTCGGGCGGTGACGCCAGCGACTTCTCGCTCGACGCCAGCGTCGATGAGCTCATCGCGGTGATGACGGCGGTCGGTGAGCCGGCGACGGTGTACGCGTCGAGCGCGACGGGGCCGGTGGCCGTGGCCGCCGCCGCCGCCCGGTCGGACCTCGTCGCCCGGCTGGTGCTCCAGTCCACCTACGTCAGCGGTCCGGCGCTGTTCGCCGATCCCGGTGTGACGGGATCGATGCTCACTCTCGTACGGTCGTCGTGGGGGGTCGGCTCGCGGCTGCTGGCTGGGCTCATCGTCCCGGGGATCCCGTCGGTGAGCCAAAGCGAATTCGCCCGGTTCCAACGGCGGGCCGCGTCGCCGACCGTGGCCGCCGGCTACCTCGACCAGCTCTACCGGGCCGACGTGTCCGCGCTGCTGCCGGACGTGCCTCAGCCGGCCCTGGTGCTGCACTACCGCGACGACCCCGCCATCCCCTTCGCCGGCGGCCAACAGCTCGCCCTCGGCCTGTCCAACGCCGAGCTCGTCGCATTCGACGGCGCTTTCCACACGCCGCCCCCCGACCACGCCGATGCCATCGTGGCAGCCATCCGGGAGTTCGTCGACAGCTCCACGCCAGCGGTACGACAGGGCCGTCGCCGAGCGTGAGGACATGACCCACACGCATCCCGTCCGCAGCTCGGCCAACGCCCTGTTCTTCCGGCTGATCGACGGCTACTCGGACCGGCTCCTGCACGACCGCAAGGAGCGCATCTTCCGGGACCTGCCCGACACCGTGGTGGAGCTGGGTCCCGGCGTCGGAGCCAACCTGCGCTACCTGCGGCCCGGCACCCGGCTGGTCGCCATCGAACCCAACCGCAGGATGCACCGCCGGCTCCGGGACGCAGCCGCGCGTCATGGCGTGGAGCTCGACCTGCGCCCCACCGACGCCGAGGACACCCGCCTGCCCGACGGGTCGGTCGACGGTGTGATCTCGACGCTGGTGTTGTGCACCGTGCCCGACCCCGCCGCCGCCGTGGCCGAGGTCCGGCGCATCCTGGCGCCGGGTGGCACGTTCGCGTTCCTCGAGCACGTCGGCGCACCCGCCGGCACGGCCCTGCGCCGGCTGCAGCGGGTCCTGCGTCGACCGTGGTCGTGGACGTTCGAGGGCTGCATGCTCGACCGCGACCTGGCCGGGGTCATCGGCGAGGCCGGCTTCGCGCGGGTGGACCTCCAGGAATACCGACTGCGCTCGGCGTTCGTGCCCGTTGCCACGCAGATCGCCGGACGGGCTCTGCAGCCGGTGCCGAGCGAGGCGGAAACGTTCGAGCGCAGCGTGGAGGGGGCACGTCGATGAAGACACTCGACGAGCAGGTGCTGTCGGCCGCCACCGGAACGCTCGAGCTGTTCGGCCTGTACCTCGGCGATCGGCTGGGCCTCTACGAGGCGCTGGCCGACGCCGGGCCAGTGACCGTGGCCGAGCTGGCTGAGCGGGCCGGCATCCACGACAGGTACGCCCGGGAGTGGCTGGAGCAGCAGGCCGTCAGCGGCGTCCTGGCCGTCGACGAACCCGCGCTCCCGTACGACGAGCGTCGCTACCGGCTGCCCTCCGAGCACGCCGGCGTGGTCGCCGACCCGACCCACGGCCACCACCTGCTGCCGCTCGGCCGCATGGTGGTGGGGATCGCGAGGGCGCTCGACGAGGTGGTCGAGGCCTACCGGACGGGCGCCGGCGTCCCCTACGCCCGCTACGGCGGCGACTTCCGCGCCGGCCAGGGGGCGATCAACCGCCCGGCGTTCCTAACCGCGCTGGTCGACGAGTGGCTGCCGGCCCTGGGCCAAGTCACCGGCCGCCTGCGGGCCGGTGGTCGCCTGGCCGACATCGGGTGCGGACAGGGGTGGGGCGCCATCGCGGTCGCCGGTGCCTTCCCGGGTGTCGAGGTGTGGGGTTCGACGCCAACGAGGCGTCCGTCAACGACGCCCGCGCCTACGCCGACCGCGAGCGAGTCGCCGCTCGGTTCGAGGTCGCCGACGCCGCCACGGTGCGGACGCGGGGCCCGTTCGACGTCGTGCTGCTGGAGGTGCTGCACGACCTCGCCCGGCCGGTCGAGGTCCAGGCCGCCGCCCGGGCCGCGCTGGCCGACGACGGCGCGGTACTGGTGGCCGACGAGGCGGTCGCCGACGTCTTCACCGCGCCGGGCGACGAGCCCGAGCGGCTGATGTACGGCTGGAGCATCGTCCCAAACTTGCCGGCGTCGATGGTCGAGCAGCGCTCGGCCGCCATCGGCACCGCCACCCGCGCGGGCAGGGTGAAGGAGCTCGCCGCCGGGGCCGGGTTCGGTACCGTCGACGTCCTGCCTCTCGACGGCGGCTTCTTCCGGCTGTACCGGCTGCGGACCTGAGGGCGCACCACGTGCCGGCTCGGCAGCCGCCGCGGTCCCGGCGGTAGGGGGCATGGTCACCGCAAGCCGGTACGCGAGCGTTGCCGGTGTGATCCGCCGGCTTGCACCCGACGAGATCGAGCTCCTGAAGGAGCTGCGGCTCAGCGCGCTTGCGGATGCGCCGAGCGCCTTCGCCTCGACCTATGAGCAGGCTGCTGCGCTCGCCGACGACGATTGGCGGTTCCTCCTACGACCGGAGGGCCACCCGACCTTCGTGTGGGAGGACGAACGCGGCACTCAGGGGATGGCCGTCGGAGCACAAGACGACGCTGTGACGGACGTGGTTCATCTGTTCGCCATGTGGGTACGGCCCTCGGCTCGAGGTGGCGGCGTCGCAGACGCTCTCGTCGCGCGGGTCTTGGAGTGGGCTCGCGAGCAATCGACTCGGTTCGTCCGGCTTCATGTGACCTCGGACAACGAGCGTGCTGAGCGTCTCTACGCCCGACATGGGTTCGTGAGAACTGGCCGCTCCAGGCTTCGTGAGCGAGATGGTCTGCTCGAGAACGAGATGCAGGCCGCGCTGTAGTCGCGAGGGTGTCCAGGGGGATGTCCCCTCGCTCATCTCGTAGCCGGCGATTGGTGGCACCCGCGCCGGGCTGTCTCGCCGCGCATGCTGGGTCGGGGGTCGGCGCAACCGGTTCGCTGCGATGTCTCACATACTTAGCGTCACAGCTAATATTCGGGAGGTGACGACAATAGCACCCACTGCACGTCGTGCCCGGCCATCACTTGCCGAGTTCGAGCGGGTCTTCGACGCCCTCGCCCATGAAGCGCGACGTCACGTCATCCTGCTCCTCGCCCACTACGGGCCTGAGCTGCCGTCCGGGTATCTGGCCAGCCGCCTCAGCCACAGTTGGCCGACGACGACGCGGCACCTCCACGTGCTCGAAGGCGCGGGGATCGTCACCGCGCGGCGCGAAGGTCGCAACTGCATCTATCGGCTAGAGCTCGACCAGCTGCGACGCGTCGTCGTCGGCTGGCTCGATCTCTTCGACAAACCGCCGCCGAAGCAGATCTGGCGTTCGCCGGGTCTGCGCTCGAAGGGAGTTACCGCATGACCGAGCCCCGCCTGTTCCGCGTGACCGTCGAGGTTGCCGACCTCGACCGGGCCACCGACATCTACCGCGAGTTGTTGGGGATCGAGGGGCAACGCCATCCCGGCGCCCGCCACTACTTCGACTGCGGCGGGATCATCCTCGCCCTCCTCGACGTGTCCCAGGGTGGGTTGTCGCCGACACCGGGGCCGAAGTCGCTGTTCTTCGCGGTCGACGACGTTGACGCCGTGTACAGGCGCGCCGACGGACTCGGCGTCCTCGCCCCCTACCAGGTCCACAACGAGCCGGCCGGCGCGGTCGTCGAGCGGCCCTGGGGCGAGCGATCGTTCTACGTCGTCGATCCATGGGGCAACGACCTGTGCTTCTGCCAGGACGGCACGCTGTACACGTAGCCGCCGCCCGCTCGCCAAGTCGGGTTGACCCTGTCCCCGATGTGCCTGCTTGAGACTTCGGGCAGGCGCTGTGGGTGATCCGTAGCGTCGAGAGGTCCTTGCGGGATCGCTCTCGAAGTGCCTGCCGGCTGGTGTTTACGGGTCTGGCTTTCTAACGAAGCGCGTCTCGCGGGGATCTCGCCGCGGTGTGGCTCGAAAGAGGAACGCGCACGAATCGACCCGAAGCAGGAGTGCCCGCCGCGGTTCCATCCGACGAGACCTTGGAGGCGTTCATGGCAGTGATCATCGGTGTCGACCCGCACAAGGCGACCCATACAGCGGTCGCGATCAGCGGCGGCGAGGAAGAGCTGGGGCGTAAGAAGGTGCGTGCTGGTGGCGCGCAGGCCGAGCAGCTGGTGGCGTGGGCGGAGCCGTTCCGAGCCCGGACCTGGGCGATCGAGTCCGCTGGCGGGCTCGGCTACCTGTTGGCCCAGCAACTGGTGGCGGCCGGGGAGACCGTGGTGGACGTGCCAGCGACGCTGGCGTCGCGTGTGCGGGTGCTCTCCACAGGCCGGTCGGACAACAACGACCCCAACGACGCACTCTCAGTCGCGATCGCTGCCTTGCGTTCCCGGGGGCTGCGCCGAGTCGATACGGTCGGCCACAGCGAAGTGCTGCGGCTGCTGGCCAAGCGCAACACCGACATCGGCAACCACCGGACCCGGCTCGTGTGCCGCATGCACGCACTGCTGGCCGAACTCGCCGGGGGCGGGATCACCAAGGAAATCAACGCTTCTGACGTCGACCGATTCCTCGAGGTCCTCACCCCAGCCAACCCGGTCGAGCAGACCCGCTACGACCTCGCAGTCGAGCTCCTCGACGACATCCGCCGCCTCGACACGCAGCTCAAGGCATCACACAAGCGGATCCGTGACGCTGTCCGAGCCTCGGGAACCACCGTCACCGACCTATTCGGCGTCGGTCCCATCCTCGCCGCCATGCTCATCGGCTACAGCGCAGACATCACCCGGTTCGCCACCCGGGACCGCTACGCCGCCTACAACGGCACTGCCCCGGTCGAGTTCTCTTCCGGGGGCCGCGTCGTGCACCGGGTCTCAGAACGCGGGAACCGCCAGCTGAACCATGCCATCAACATGGCCGCCATCTGCCAGCTCCGCCAACCCCATTCGCAGGGTCGTGCCTACTTCGACCGGCGAGTCGCCCAGGGCAAGACCACCAGAGAAGCCCTCCGGGCGCTGAAGCGACACGTCAGCAACGCTGTCTACCCCGGCTCATCGCCGACGCCCGACGGGCAGGCCCATAGCGGGCCCGGGAGGACAAGCGGGAACGACTCCAAGCCAGCGTGACCGGCTCTCCATCCCTGACGGCCGGCTCTTCGGCGAAGTCACTCCCGGACCCAACCCAACGCTAGGACAGCCGACGTCGCTCGGCTCCTTCGCCGCGCCCCGACACCCCTCTGAAGAAGTCCTTGACCCAAAGAGGATTCGCTTGAGGAGTGAGAAATGTCACCCTCCGGCGACGAACGCCACGACGACGTAGGCGGCGTGCCGGTCGAAGTTCTCTCTGCGGCGGTCGTAGATCGTGGTGGTTCTTGGGTCGGCGTGTCGGGCCGCGATTTGCACGTCGCGCAGCGGCACGCCCGCGTCGAGCGCCGCCATGATGAACGCGGCCCGCAGCATGTGGGGATGCACGGCACCCAGGCCGGCACGCCTGCCGATCGAACGAACCCAACGGTGGGCGGTGCGTCGATCGAGCCGCTGTCCGTCGCGGCGACACAGGATGGGCCCCTCACAGCGTTCGCCGACGGCCAGGTCGATCGTGCGAGCAGTCCGTGGGACCAGCGGGATCCTCGCTGGCTTGTTGCCCTTGCCCAGAATGCCAAGCGTGCGGTGGCCCCGTTCGAGGCCGAGGTCTTCGACGTTGGTGGCGCAGGCTTCGCTGACCCGCAGCCCGTTCAGACCGAGCAGCACCGCAAGCGCGCCATGATCGCGGTCGTACTGCTCGGCGGTGAACAGGAACACGCCGAGCTCGGAGCGGTCGAGACCGCGGGCGTTCGACGGGTGCACCTGCGGTCGGCGCACGTACTGCGCCGGGTTCGAGGCGATGCGCCCGTCGATGTGGGCGAAGCGGTAGAAGCCGCAGACCGTCGACAGCCGTCGGTCGATCGTCGATGCCGCCAGGCCCCGCGCCTCCATCCAGCTTCGAAACAACTCGATGTGTGGACGCGTGGCCGCCAAGACAGTGAGCTGCATGTCGGCCGCCCACTGGAAGAAACCGCGCAGATCGTGGCGGTACGCCTCCAGCGTGCGGCCGTTGTAGCGAGCCAGGAACGCCACAGCGGCGAGCTGCGCATCGTCGATGACGAAGTCGTCCCTCGGCGGCTCGATTGTCGTCGTTGTCGTCTCGATCGTGGTCATGACTGGTCCTCCTGGTTATGGGAGAACCAGCCAACTCCGCCCGCGCAACCGGCGATGTGGGGCACCCCCAACGGCGGCAGGCCTGAGCGTTATGAGCGCACGTTCGGCTACGCACTCGCAGCTGCAACGCACGAATATCCGTCGTTCCGTCGCGAGGCAGCGGCCAAGGTGCCAGGACAAATCACGTCAAGCCGTAACTCGCGTGGGCCGGTATCGCAGGGCGGCCGCCCCCGACCGGAACTCATGGCGATCCACGAGCTCGAGCTGGATGCGCTCGCGCAGACCGGCGAGCAACGTCGGCCCGTGTCCGGCAAGGACCGGCTGCACAAGGAACTCGTACTCGTCGATCAGTCCCAGATCTG
>DASSDH010000059.1:0-4247 GCA_035697245.1 Jiangellaceae bacterium | reverse complement strand
CGGCCACATCCGAGCCGAGCGTCCGGCGAGCCGGCGCGCGGAGCCCGCCGAGCCGCGCATACAGCGGCGCGCCCCGCAGGCACTCCCAGTCCGAGCGGTTGACCGACGTCGCCAAGACCCTAAGGAGCACCTGGTTGGTGGTCGGCGACGGCGTCGGTACGTCGTCAACCCGTAACGACTCGGGTGGGCCGTACCTGTCGTAGACAACCGCTCTCATAGCGCCCTCTCGTCCTGCCTGGAGCCGGCGCAACGCTGGCACCCGGACGGAACCTACACATGGGCGCGAGCCGCACAGCTGGCACAGCCGACCAAGCCCTAACTGGTGTCGTACGGAACCTCTATCACCGGTGTCATCGTCAGCGGAGACAACACAAGAGCACACGGCACATCAACCCGAGGGGCTCCACTGCAGTCCGGCCTTCAGCCAGGCCGTCGTGGTCGAACAGCCGACGAAGACGACCTACATCGGCGGGCAGAACGGCGTCGACGCCAACGGCAAGGTCGTCGGCCCCAGACCCTGGCCGCGCTAGTACCGGCGCGAGTATTCATCGCCGGGCGGGCCGAGCCGGGCGCGCGCCGCACCAGTAAGCGCCTGGCCCGCTACCGCACCGGCTGCGAGGGCCGCATCAGCCACCTTAGAGGTGACGTCCTGACTGGAACCTGGATCCTGTTGGCGCTGCTGTTTGGGTGAGGTGGCCGCCGGGCGGCGGGGTCTCGGCACCGGGCGGGGATGCCGACCGCCACCCGGCGGAGCTTGGACCCTCAGGCGGTGCGGCGCCGCTGCTGCTCGGCCAGGGTGCGCGCCTCGGCCGCGTCGACGCCGGCCGCCAGGATTGCGGTCAGTCCAGCCAGTGGCGGCAGGATCAGCCACATCCACGGCAGTGTCGGTAGCGCCCCGACCACGATCATTCTGTCGCCGGCGACCCGTGACCCTCGCCGCCGCACGATGATCCCGCCGAGGACAACCAGGCCGGCTTCGGCGATGAGGGCGCCGCCAGCGATGCTTCCAGGATTGCCGCCCTCCGCGAACGGCATGGCCACCCCGAACACGACTTCGAAGATGCTGACCAGGACAGCCAGCACCAGCCACCAGTTCCTTGCCAGGGTTCGCAACACGGGTCTTCCTCCCACATCGAGCGGCCCACCCCGTGTTGCCGCGAGCTGCCACCACCCGCAGGAAGGAGCCTGCATGGGCAGCCACCCCACCCTAGTGGTGCCGGGCAGAAGTTCGTTGAACGTGGGTCATGCTGCCTTCAGGGCGCGGGGAGAGGTGATTGCTCGCGCTCTGTGTCGGCCAGGAACCAGCAGCCGGTCACCGTGGCTGCATCCGGCCAGTCGGCGGCCGTGGCAGCACATGTCGGCTGATCGCGTGCAGCACCGGCGCCGGTGAGCCGTCGGGGCGGCGGCACGGATCATGCCGGCCACGGCGTCGCGGCAGGTCCAACGTCGCGCCACCTGTCGACGGTGCGGCCGAACATCATCGCCGGGCCCTTCACCCCGAGAAAGGTGGCCCGGTTCAGCGCCGAGGGCCACCAGCGCGGTATCGCTATGCCCGCCCAGGGAAACTCGCGAGTCGGCACGTACATGGGTATCGGCAACGCCAGCACGGCCGGGATCCCCAGCTTCTCCGCGACATGCTGGCCGACGACCACCTGACCGTTGTGCACCAGGATGTCCGCGCCGGCGCCCGGCCCTTCGGCGGCGACAGACCAGCAGTCGTCGATCCCGGCGAACGGTACGCCCTGGTCCCGCACGAAACCCTCGAACCGATGTGGTGCGGCCAGCACGGCCTCGTGTCCCGCGTTGGCGAGTCCTCTGGGCAGCGCGACGAACGGCTGCACGTCGCCCCTGGTATCCAGCGTCAGGATCAGAACTTTCACCGGTCGCCTCGCTCATCGTGGTAGCGGGCCATCAGTTCCCAGTACCAGAGCAGCAACGCCATCAGCGTCGCCATGGACACTGCGGCCGGTGCGGCACGGCGCTTGCGGGCGGCGATCATCGCGGCAACGCCCGCCACGGACGCGCCCACATTGACGGCCATCGCGGCGTCCATCGGCCGGTCCTCGATCCACTGCTCCTCGCCGAGCACCGCCCTGGTCGCCCACGCCCGCTCGTGCGCGGGCTTGCCGAACACCATCGGGTTCACCGCCATCCAGACGCCCACCAGCGCCGCGTCCCGCCAGCTGCGACGCCACACCGGCACCAACACGAGCGGCGCGCTGGCCCACCTGGTCCACGCGCTCCACGGGTTGCAGTGCCGGGCGAACACTGCCCGTTTCACCTGCCGCCACCCCGCCATGTCCTCGTGGTGCCGGGCAGAAGTTCGTTGAACGTGGGTCATGCTGCCTTCTTGGCGTCGTAGACCCAGTTGAACGGTTGGGCGGTCTGGTTGCGGTGCTCGATGAAGGCGAGCATTCTGGCGACGAGGTCGTCGCGTGAGTCGAACTCGCCGCGTCGTAGCACCTTGCGGGTGAGGATCGAGAAGAACGCTTCGACCTGGTTCAACCACGAGGCGTGGACCGGGGTGTGATGGACGACGAATCGTGAGTGCTCGGCCAACCATTTCTTGGTCGCTTTCGAGCGGTGCGAACTGCCGTTGTCGATCACGAGGTGGATCGCCAAGGCCGGATCGATCGACGCCTCGAGCTGGTCGAGGAACTCGATGAAGTGCACCGAGTCGTTGCGTGCCACCACTCCGGCGGTGACCTTGCCGGTCGCTACGTCCAACGCCGCGATCAACGACGCGGTGCCGTGACGGACGTACTCGAACTCGCGTCGCTCGGGCTGGCCGGGCTGAACACCTTGCGTCGGATGCTTGCGGGATTTGGCTTGGATCCCGGTCTTCTCGTCGATCGATAGCACGACAGCGTTCACCGGCGGCGTCAGGTAGAGACCGCATACGTCGGCGGCTCGTTCCCAGAATTCCGGGGTGTCCCGCCGAGTCAACCAGCCCTGCACCCGGTGCGGCTTCACATCATCAACGGCCAGAATCCGGCCGATCTGCGACGCCGAGATCGGAATCGACGCCGCCTTCATCGCCGTGGCCAACTCGGAGTGTGACCACTGCGAATCAACTTCGGGGTGTTCCTCGGTGACCTTGGCCATCAACACCAACCGATCCGTCGACCCGTACACCGACGGTCGCCCCGACCGAGGCGCGTCAGCGAGGCCGTCGAGGCCCCCGTAGCGGAACTGCTGACGCCACTTGCACACCGACTGCTGCGACATGCCGACACGCGGCGCGATTTGCGTGCCCGGCCACCCATCAGCGGCCAGCAGCACCACCTCGGCACGTTGACGATCCCGATGCGCAGTCGTCAGGCCACATACCCGACGCTCCAACTCGTCACGCTCCTCAACGCTCAACACCAACGGTTCCACTGTCCACATCTTGACCCTCCCAAGTCCGAGATGAAGACAATCCCAATACATTCAAAGAACTAATGCGTGGATGCACTAGACCACCCCGAGCTGGCCGCCGAGGCCCACGATCTCGACCCCGACGACTGGACCCACCATCACGCCGTGGCCCACCTGGCCGCCGATCATCCCCAGGTCAGGTCCTGGCCCGACGACAACCCTTACCTCGCCCACGACCAGGATCACCGCGACTGGATCTACGACCACCCCCACCGGCCGGCCGAGCGGGCCGCCGAGGAAGCCTTCGATCGGCTCAATCCCACCTTCGGCGTCCCCGCCGATCGCACCGACCGCATCGGCCACCGCGACGTCGCCCAGCGCGAGCGCGCCCTGTCACTCGGCGTCCGCGTCGCCGTCCATGACAGCCGCCAGAACGACCGCAACCCGGTCATCTGGCAGCCCGGCCAGGACTACCGCATGGCCGACGCCCTCCAGGCCGCCCGCACCCAGCGGACCCGGACCCGCCAGGGGCCCGAGCGGCTTGGCCCCGAACGCTGAACCACGCACACGAAGGAGCACAGCAGATGGCCGCGGACAACCACACCACCATCGTCGGCAACCTGGTCGAGGACCCCGAGGTCCGCGTCACTAACAACGGCATCGCCGTCACCAACCTCCGCGTCGCCGTCACCCAGCGCGTCCAGCAGGACGGCGAGTGGCGCGACGGCGACACCTCGTTCTTCAAGGTCAACGTCTGGCGCGGCCAGGCCGAGCACCTGGCCGACTCCCTGTCCAAGGGCGACCGGGTGATGGTCACCGGCCGGCTCCGCCAGCGCAGCTGGGAGACCCCGGAGGGCGACAAGCGCTCGGTCACCGAGCTGGAGGCC
>DASSDH010000058.1:0-4330 GCA_035697245.1 Jiangellaceae bacterium | reverse complement strand
GAGCCACCCCGGTTCAGGTTGACCAACGTGTGATCGTCTTCTCGCCATCTGGTCAAACGACTTGTAAAGACGTGGGTGCGTTTGGCAGGGTCAAGAGCGGCGGTACTGCCCGAACCCGGGAAGGGCGGCGCGTATGAGGCGCTTGTTCGCCGCGATCGCTGCGGCACTCGTGATGACCGTGGGGCTCGCCCTACCGGCAGACGCAGGCGGTAATTCCACCCTGGGACTACGAACCTCCGCCCTCCTAGGAGGGCCTTGTGGCAGCTCGTATACGCACGTCGGCCATTACGCGATCAGTGGTGGCGGGCGAACCCTCGGCTATCTGGACGTGTACTGGTCGTCGAGCACCAAGCGGAACTGCTTGGTGACTAATCACTCGGGTCCGACCTACGGCGTTTCGCTCTACACGGAGGCACGGATTCGTCCGAGCGGTTACAGCTGGCCGAGCTGCCCGTCGAGCACAGGCTGTGATGGCGGCTTCTACCGGTACTACGCCGGGCCTGTGTACACACCTTCGGGCGTCGACATGACGCACCGGTGTGTTGACATCAGTGGAGTTGTCGACTGGGCGTCGCGCACCATCAGCCGGATCCACTGCGGCTGATCGGGTCGCGGGCTCACTCGAGCCAGCGCCCGACCCGTGGCGGAGGCGGATCGTTGCGGAACCGCTTTACGCGTACTTCCCACTGGCTGCGCCTGCGCATGGCGTCTCGGAGGCGTCGGTTGCGGTGCAGCGTTTCCGGCGGTCTGGCCAGGCCGTAACCGTCTGCCCACCATTCCCCGAACCCTGGGTCCAGGATCAGGTCCAGATGGGCCGGGAACTGCCGATCAGCTCCATCGCGGGTCTCGTCCCAGATCTGCATCGGCCGGACCACCTTCCCGTCTTCGTCCGTGACGACGAGGACGAGGCGCCCGACGGCCAACAAGCGAAGCAGCACGCCGAGGCTCGGTATCAAGGAGCCAGACTCGATTCTGGCGACTGTCGACGGCGACAACTTGGCCGCGGCAGCGAGTTCTCGCTGACTCACGTCGCAACGCCGTCGCAGACTCCGGACCAGTCCGGCGACCGTCTCGGCGGCCACGGACGGTGACGGGGCGGGGGGCGGCTGCACCGACATAGCGGCGTCCGCCTGGACGTCGTCGGAACCAGATTCCATGCCCGCCATGCCGACTCACCCTGACGTGAGGCAATGGCCCAAACCACCGCTGGAAATCGGACGGTGGATAACTCCACCCGCCTAGCGGTGCCTGTGGGTGAGGAGGTGCGTGCCCATCGTCGAGCATAGGAAACCCTGATCTGACGCTGGGTCATGTGCGCCTTTGCATTGCACACATATACGCATCGGCCAGTTGGCTCTTCGGCCGTGATCGAAAGGCGATGCTCGGATGGGCGCACCCGTAACCCTGCTTGGATCATGTTTCAGACTCGGCCTCGGAGCATGGTCACGCTGCTCTCGGGAGAAGGTTGGCCCATGAGCGCCGGAAAGTGAGCGTCGCGGTCCGGGCTACGGGAGATTTATGTCCCCGCGATGCCGAATGGTGATGCGTATGTGTGTGCAATGCAAAGGCGCGAAGGATCCTCGCAGTCAGATCCCGACCGGATGCCAGACTGTTTTGGTTTCGAGGAAGAGGGTGAGCCGGTCCAGGCGGGGCTCGGCGGTCCAGTCGGGTTCCGTGTCCGGAGCGCGCATGACGCGCTTGAGGTTCTCCGCCGCCTGAACTTCCAGCTCCCGCCCCTGATCCTCGTCACCGGCGATGCCGGTGAGGTCGATCGCGTTGACGTCCATGTGCGAGGCAAGCCAGGGCGCGATCTCCGCCGTGGTTCCGGTCAACACGTTGACGACCCCGCCCGGGACGTCGGACGTACCGAGGACCTCGGCCAAAGTGACGGCCGGCAACGGACGCCCTTGTGATGCGACGACCACGGCCGTGTTTCCGGTGACCACCACCGGCGCGAGAACCGACACCAGGCCGAGTAGCGAGGACCCCTGGGGGGCGAGCACAGCAACGACGCCGGTTGCCTCGGGTACCGAGAAGTCGAAGTAGGGACCGGCGACTGGATTGCTGGAGCCCATCACCTGCGCGATCTTGTCCGCCCAGCCTGCGTACCAGACCCAGCGGTCGATCGCCTCGTCCACGGACCGTTCGGCACGGGGCCGGGTCACGCCTTCACCGGCCGCGACCTCGTCGACGAACTGGGCGCGTCGGCCTTCCATCATCTCGGCCACGCGGTATAGGACCTGACCGCGGTTGTACGCGGTGGCCCCTGACCACGCCGGATACGCCTTGCGGGCGGCGACCACGGCGTCGCGGGCATCCTTGCGGGATCCCATCGCCGCGTTGGCGAGGAACCGGCCTTTGGCGTCGAGCACTTCGTATGACCGGCCACTCTCCGAGCGGGGGAACGACCCCCCGATGGCGAGCTTGTAGGTCTTCTTGACCGCCAGCCGTTCGCTCATGCGGCGCCGTCCGCGGCCAGATACGCGCCGAGCCCATGGCGGCCACCCTCACGCCCGTAGCCGCTCTCCTTGTAGCCGCCGAACGGCGAGGTCGGGTCGAACCGGTTGAATGTGTTCGCCCACACGACGCCGGCGCGGAGCTGCTGGGCCATCCACAGGATCCTCGAACCCTTGTCGGTCCAAACACCCGCAGACAGTCCGTACGGGGTGTTGTTGGCCTTCTCCACGGCCTCCGCCGGCGTCCGGAACGTTAGTACGGACAGCACGGGTCCGAAGATCTCCTCGCGAGCGATCCGGTGCGCCTGGGAAACCCCGGTGAAGACCGTCGGCGGGAACCAGAACCCCCGGTCGGGCAGCTCGCACGGCGGCGACCAACGCTCGGCGCCTTCGGCCTCACCGACGTCGGAGAGCTCCCGGATCCGGGCGAGCTGCTCGGCGGAGTTGATGGCGCCGATGTCGGTGTTTTTGTCCAACGGGTCCCCGACCCGCAGGGTGCGTAACCGACGCTTGAGCCGGGTCATCAGCTCGTCGGCGACGGACTCCTGGACCAGCAGCCGCGATCCGGCGCAGCAGACGTGACCCTGGTTGAAGAAGATCCCGTTGACGATGCCCTCCACCGCCTGGTCGAGCGGTGCGTCGTCGAACACGACGTTCGCGGCCTTTCCGCCGAGTTCGAGGGTGACCTTCTTCTTCGTACCCGCGACGCTGCGGGCGATCTGTTTGCCCACGTCGGTCGATCCGGTGAACGCGACTTTGTCGACGTCGGGGTGTTCGACCAGTGCTCGGCCGGTTTCGCCGGCGCCGGTGACGATGTTGACCACCCCGGGTGGCAGGTCGGCTTGCTGGCAGATCTCGGCGAAGAGCAGCGCAGTCAGCGGTGTCGTCTCGGCTGGCTTGAGGACGACGGTGTTGCCGGCGGCTAGCGCAGGGCCGATCTTCCAGGCCAGCATCAGCAGTGGGAAGTTCCACGGGATGACCTGGCCGGCGACTCCGTGCGGTTTCGGATCCGGACCGAATCCCGCGTACCGCAGCTTGTCTGCCCAGCCCGCGTAGTAGAAGAAATGCGCGGCGACGAGTGGGACGTCGACGTCGCGGGACTCGCGGATCGGCTTGCCGTTGTCGATCGACTCCAGAACGGCGAGCTCACGCGACCGCTCCTGCACGATACGAGCGATGCGGAACAGGTATTTACCACGGTCGCGACCAGATAGCCGTGACCAGACACGGTTGTACGCCCGGCGGGCCGCGCGCACGGCCGCGTCGATGTCGGCGGGACCGGCCGCGGTAACCTCGGCCAGCACCTCCTCAGTCGCTGGGTTCACGGACTTGAACGGGTTTCCGTCGATGGGGTCGACGAACTCGCCGCCGATGAACAGCCCGTAGGAGCTGGCGATGTCGACGATCGCCCGCGACTCGGGAGCGGGCGCATACTCCAGCTTTGCCATGGCCATCAGTCCAACGTGAACTCGTCGGGTGTCGTTCTCACCAGCGTAGACGCTCATCCGGAACCCTCCGAGGGCACAACGAGGGCACTTTCGCCGCGAAAGAACGTGTCCATCGCCCTCCGAGCCCGGTCTGCCGCGTCACGCATCACGTGTGTGTACGTCCGTTGTTCCATGGAACTGGCCCGCGGCCGAACGTGACTCGCCGCGCGGTCGATCACAACGGCACACGATCGTCTATGACCGGCCCGGCTCGGCGGTATGCCTAAGGGGTCATTAGTAAGTTTGTTTCAGTCCTGTACGTCGGGGCGGCGAAGCCGCTTCACGTCGGAGCGTCGTCGCTTCTGGGCAATCCTTCGCTCGCCGGCCGCCTTCGTCGGACGCGTGGGACGTCGTGGTGGTGGCGGAGGGGCGATCGCTGCGGTCAGG
>DASSDH010000057.1:0-3116 GCA_035697245.1 Jiangellaceae bacterium | reverse complement strand
CTTCGAGCAGACCGGCCCGGCATTGACCGGCGCAACGCTCGACGCCGTCGGCCACCGTGTCGTCCATGGTGGCGACCGGTTCGCCGAGCCGGTCCTGATCACCGAAGACGTCGTCGATGCGATCGACCGGCTCACCGACCTCGCGCCGCTGCACAACCCAGCAAACCTCGTCGGGATCCGGGTTGCTCGAGCCGCACTACCCGAGACGCCGCAGGTGGCGGTGTTCGACACTGCCTTTCACCAGACACTGCCGCCGCACGCGTACACCTACGCGGTTCCGGGACGCTGGAGGGACGAGTACGGCGTCCGGCGCTACGGATTTCATGGCACATCGGTCGCGTACGTCAGCCGGGAGGCTGCTCGGCTGCTCGGCCGCGACCCCGCCGATGCCAACCTGATTGTCCTGCACCTCGGCAACGGAGCCAGCGCCACCGCAGTCGCGGCCGGGCACAGCGTGGACACGTCGATGGGCCTGACTCCACTCGAAGGTCTGGTGATGGGAACACGAAGCGGCGATGTCGATCCGGCCGTGGTTGCGCACCTTCGGCGAGTCGCCGCGCTCGATGCCGACGACGTGGACTACCAGCTCAACCGGGCGAGCGGCCTTCTGGGGCTTGCCGGCGTAAACGACATGCGCGAGGTCTATCGCCGAGCCGACGCCGACGACCCCGCGGCCCGACTTGCGCTCGACGTGTACTGCTACCGGATCCGCAAGTACGTCGGCGCGTACTCCGCCGTCCTCGGTCGGGTCGACGGGATCGTGTTCACCGCGGGCGTCGGAGAAAACAACCCGGACGTGCGGAAACGTTCTCTGCACGGGCTGGAGCGGCTGGGCATCGAGATCGACCCCGTGCGCAACGCCTCCCCGGACCGCTCGGCCCGCGTCGTCTCGACCGACGATGCCGAGGTAGCGGTGCTCGTGGTCCCGACGAACGAGGAGCTCGAAATCGCCCGGCAGGCGTACGCCGTCGTCACGGCACAGTCGACGGCGATGGGATCAGCCACGAGCAGCACCTAGCGGCCGTACGGAGGCCGGCGGGCCAGGCCCTCATACTGGTGCTCATGGATCCTTCGCCATCGTTCTTGGCTGAATCACCTCAAGGCTCACCATGGTTGCGGTGATCTACTCGGCGATCGCGTCACTCGACGGCTATATCGAGGACACGAAGGGCAGCTTCGACTGGGCGGAGCCGGACGAGGAGGTCCACACTTTCGTCAATGATCTCGAGCGGCCCGTCGGGACGTACCTGTACGGCCGCCGGATGTACGAGATGATGGTGTATTGGGAGACCGCGCACACCCTCCCGGACCAGCGACCGTTCAGTCGGGACTTCGCGGCGATCTGGCAGTCGGCTGACAAGATCGTGTACTCCACAACATTGGAGACGACGTCGAGCGCGAGGACGCGAATCAAGCGGGACTTCGACCCTGAGTTGATCCGGCAGCTGAAATCCACGGCGGAACGGGACATCACAGTGGGTGGCCCGGACCTCGCCGCGCAGGCGATCGCGGCCGGGTTGGTCGACGAGTACCACCTTTTCCTCACGCCGATCATCGTGGGAGGCGGCAAGGCGCTCCTGCCCGACAACGTCCGGGTGGAGCTCGAACTGCTTGACGAGCGTCGCTTCGGCAGTGGCGTCGTCTTCCTGCGCTACCGCACCAGGTCGGCCGCGTAGGATACGAGCCGATCGGTGAGCACCCTGGGCTGACTGAGGGCGACCAGGTGCCCACCGGGAACCTCGTCGGGTGTGATGCCGAGGCGCTGGCGAGCAATCCGGCGTTGGAACTCGACTGGAAAGAACCGGTCGTCCCGGGCAGTGAGGATCCGGGTCGCGACGTCAGGCCAGGCGGCGAGTGGCCATGGCTCGGCCATCGGAGTTCCGGACTGCGCGGGCTCTCCGCGTCTCATCGCCTCGTCGACCACGTCGTGCGGGACGTCATGGAAGAAGTCCGTGACGGCATCGAACTCGCTGGTGAGCGGCCGGCCAGCGCTGACGGCCTGCTCTTTTCGAGCCTGCTCGTGCCTCGTGTTCGTCCACCATTCGTTGCCCGATTCTCCGGGCGCCGGGATCATCGCGTTGACCAGTACGAGCAGGTCGACCGGCACGTGTTCACACACGATCGGCGCCGTGAACGCGCCGAGGGACTGCGCGACGAGGACCAGTGATCGACGGTCGCCGATGGCCTCGACGACTGTCTCTACGTACTCCGAAAGCCCGGCTGCGTCATCTGCGGCGGGCAGATCGACGCCCAATCCCAGGCGACCTCTCCTGTCCAGCTCGTCGATTACGCGATGCCAGTACCAGGCTTCGCCGCCCGCGCCTGGGATCAGCACATACGTGTACACCACTACTCGACGCGTTCGATGATCAGCGGCAGCAAATCGGGCCGCGAGCCAGCCGGAGCGATCTGGTAAGCGCCATCGAGCGCCGACAGGGCCCGATCGAACCGCACCGGCTCGTCGGTGTAGAGGGTCAACAACGGCTCGCCGGCCCGGACGTAGGCCCCGGGCTTGGCGTGCATCTCTATCCCAGCCGCGGCCTGGACCGGGTCCTCCTTACGGGCCCGACCGGCTCCGAGCCGCCACGCCGCTACTCCCACCGCCAGCGCGTCCAACCGGGTCAACACGCCGTCGGCGGGTGCCAGCACGGTGTGCGTTTCGGTTGCGACCGGTAGCTCTACGTCTGGATCACCGCCCTGCGCCCGGATCATGGCTCGCCAGGCGTCCATAGCCGAGCCGTCGGACAGCGTGTCGGCCGGGTCTCTACCGCCGTCGAGTCCGGCGGCGGCGAGCATCTCCCGTGCCAGCGTGACGGTGAGCTCGACCACGTCCTCCGGGCCACCACCAGCGAGCACCTCGACGGACTCGCGGACCTCGAGCGCGTTGCCTGCGGTGAGGCCGAGCGGGGTGTCCATGCCGGTCAGGCACGCCACGGTCCGCACACCGGCGTCGGTGCCAAGGTCGACCATCGTCCGAGCGAGCTCCCGCGCGGAGTCGACGTCCTTCATGAACGCGCCGGAGCCGACCTTCACGTCGAGCACCAGGGCGCCGGTGCCCTCGGCGATCTTCTTGCTCATGATCGACGACGCGATTAGCGGAATCGCTTCCACGGTCG
>DASSDH010000056.1:0-9759 GCA_035697245.1 Jiangellaceae bacterium | reverse complement strand
ACGCCCCAGCCGGAGCGGATCTTCTCGGCCAGGGCCGGCTTGCGGAGGGCAGCCGCGATTTCGGTCGCGAGCTCGTCCCTGGTGAGCACCCGGCCGGGCAGCACCTCGTCCACAGCGGCGGTGATCTGGCGCAGATCGTCGGGCTTGACGCCGTGGTATTTCTCCCACGCGGGTGTGAACCGTGGCCACTGGCGCTGCTTGAACGCAGCCACCCACAACGGCAGTTCGGCTGCAGGAAAGAGGTGCAGGGTGCCGCGCATCCCCCAGGTCTTGACCAGGGTGCGCTGCTGCCACAGAGCGTCATCGAGGTCGGGCGTCGTGAACGATGACGTCCGCACGCCGACGATCTGGGCGGCACCGGACATCACCTGGGCGTGGACGCCGCACAGCCGCGAGGCTGTCGTAACCAGATCCGGTGCGGGCGCGACCAGGTGCTGCTGCCGCAACCGCCACTGCATCGCCTGCCCAGGGGTGACCTCGGCTGCCGAATTCATGAGCGACATCACAACATGACATCCCGACCGTGTCTGTTCGGACTGGCGGGGGGATGATGGAGGCATGTCCAGCGTGTACGACCAGGCGGCCGAGGCGTTCCAGTCCGGAGAGCGGCTCTACATCGACGACGCTGCGGTCACCGAGTTCGAAGACGACGGTACCGAGATCGACGAGGGTGCGCAGAACGCAGCGCGCGAGGCTCTCGACTCGGCGTCGATCCCAATCTTTCTCGCGGTCTTGCCAGAGTCGGCCGACAACGGTTCTGCAAATGACCTGGGTGTGGCAACCGATCTCGAGGGCACGTATGTCGTGATGCTGGCCCCTGACGCCGCCATCGATGCGGCTTCCAGCACCATGCCCTCGGGGGATGCCAGGCAAGTCGCACGCGACGCCCGAGACGCCAGCGCCGGCGACCTCGGCGAATTTGCCGAACAGCTGGTCGAGGGACTCGAGGAGGTCGACGCAGGGGGCTCGGCAGGGTCTGGGGATGGGTCCGACGGTGGTTCCGGCTGGATCCCGCTGGGGATCATCGCGGCCGTCGGCGGCGGGGGCTTCCTGCTGTACCGGCGGAACAAGCGCAACAAGGAACGCGCGGATCTCGAGCCCGTCCGGGCCGCGCTCGATGAGGACGTCACCGCGTACGGCGAGGAGCTCGCCGAACTCGATCTCGACGTTCGCACCCCAGGGGCAGCCCCCGTAGAGGCTCAGCAGGAGTACGCGCGGGCTCTCGATCTCTATGAGAACGCCAAGACGGCGGCCGCGAAGATCGAGCGAGCGAGCGACCTGCAGCCGGTGACGTCCACCCTCGACGAGGGACGCTGGCTGCTCGCGTGCGTCCGCGCCCGGCTCGCCGGCGAGGAACCACCGGAACGTAGACTGCCGTGCTTCTTCGACCCGCGCCACGGACCATCGGTCGAGGACGTTCAATGGGCACCGCCGGGCGGCGCGGTGCGCGACGTCCCTGCCTGCGCCGCCGACGCCACCAGGATCAAGGACGGTCTCGATCCCGACGTGCGGCTGGTGCCGGTCGGTGACGGAGAGCGCCGCCCGTACTGGGACGCCGGCCCCGCCTGGGGCGGGTGGGCCGGCGGGTACTACGGCGGCTTCCTGCCCGGGATCCTGTGGGGGACCTTGCTCGGCTCGTCGATGAGCGGCTGGGGCGCCGGCGGTTACTCCGCCGGAGGTGACGGCGGCGGCGACGGCGGCGGGTTCGACGGCGGCGGCGACGGCGGCGGGTTCGACGGCGGCGGTTGGGGCGGCGGCGGCTTCGACGGCGGCGGTTTCGGCGGCGGCTTCGACGGCGGAGGCGGCGGCTGGTAGCCGTCAGTTCCGTCGATGCAGACGGCGAGCAGCCTCGGCGACGGAGCCGGACAACGACGGGTACACCGTGAACGCGTGCGCCATCTCGTCAACCGTCAGCGACCCTTCGATCGCCAACGAGATGGGATGGATCAACTCACTCGCGCGGGGAGCCACCACGACCCCGCCGACCACGATCCCGGTCCCTGGCCGGCAGAACAGCTTGACGAAGCCGTCGCGGATTCCATGCATCTTCGCCCGGGCGTTCGTCGCGAGCGGGAGCTTGACCGCGCGGGCATCGATGTCCTTGGCGTCGACCGCAGCCTGACTCCAGCCGACGGTGGCGATCTCCGGCTCGGTGAAGACATTGGCCGAGACGGCCTTGAGATCAAGCGGCGTGACCGCGTCACCCAGCGCATGCCACATCGCCGTCCGGCCCTGCATCGCGGCCACCGACGCAAGCATCAGGACGCCGGTACAGTCACCGGCTGCATAAACACCTCTGCCCGTCGTGCGGGACACCCGGTCGACCTCGACGAAGCCGCCGTCGCCGAGTTGCACGCCGCACTCCTCCAGCCCGATCCCTTCGGTGTTCGGCACTGACCCGACGGCCATCAGGCAGTGCGACCCCTCGACGGTGCGACCATCGGTGAGCGTCACGAGCACGCCATCGCCTTGCCGCATCACGGACTTCGCCCGGGACCGCGAGAGAACCGTCAAGCCCCGCCGTGTGAAAACGTCCTCGAGCACGTAGGCGGCGTCGGCGTCCTCGCTGGGCAGGACCCGGTCGCGTGAGGAGACGAGGACGACGTCCGCGCCGAGCGCGTTGTAGGCGCTGGCGAACTCCGCGCCCGTGACACCGGATCCGACCACGATCAGCCGCTCCGGCAGCTTGTCGAGGTCGTAGACCTGCGTCCAGGTGAGGATCCGTTCGCCGTCCGGCTCAGCGGACGGCAGGATCCGGGGCCGAGCTCCGGTCGAGATCAGTGCCACGTCAGCGACGAGCTCCTCGCTGGTCCCGTCCGGTGCATCGACGACGACCCGG
Organism: Jiangellaceae bacterium; assembly: GCA_035697245.1. Taxonomy (GTDB): domain Bacteria; phylum Actinomycetota; class Actinomycetes; order Jiangellales; family Jiangellaceae; genus JACVRX01. The sequence continues at coordinate 6,920 of DASSDH010000056.1, read as the reverse complement.
TCGCCGGGCGCGAGCCGCCCGGTGCCCACGACTACGTGCACGCCGGCTTTCTCCAACGATCCGGCGATGTCGCGCGACTGCGCCTCGGCCAGGGCCTTGACCCGCGTGTTCACCCGACTCAGGTCGACGGCGACCGCCGCATCATCGAGAACGACGCCCAACTCCGTCGACTCGCTGACGTCGGTCATTGCTTCGGCCGTCGCCACGAGCGTCTTGCTCGGGACGCAGTCGGTGAGCACGGCCGAGCCGCCCAGGCCGTCTCGGTCGACCACCGTCACTTCTGCGCCCAGCTGGGCGGCAACCAGCGCGGCCTCGTAACCGCCGGGCCCACCACCGAGGATCGCGATCCGCGTCACGCCCGCCATTGTCGCGGATCAGGCACCATCGCGCCGCGCTATGTTCCTGCCGTGACCGCTCATGTCCCGCCGATGGATCTTCGGTCTCCAGGAGTCGAGCCGGGGGTCGCGGCGGCTGCTGCCGCGACCCGGATCCGCGAGCTGACCGGTGTCGACCGGCACGACGTCGCCCTCGTCCTCGGTTCGGGCTGGGCCGGAGCGCTGGACCTTCTCGGCGAGACGCTGGTCGAGGTGCCACAGACGGAGGTACCTGGTTTTCCTACGGCCCGGGTCAAGGGGCACGTCGGGGTCATCCGATCGGTTCGGATCGGTGATAGCGACCGTCGAGCGCTGTTCTTCGGAGCCCGGACCCACCTCTACGAAGGCAAGGGGGTCCGGCAGGTCGTGCACGGGGTGCGAACCGCCGCTGCGGCGGGCTGCCGGGCCATCGTGCTCACCAACGGCTGCGGAGGGCTACGAGAGGAGTGGGGGCCGGGCACGCCCGTACTGATCAGCGACCACATCAATCTCACTGCCACGTCGCCGCTGGAGGGCGCGACATTCGTCGACCTCACCGACCTGTACGCGAGCCGGTTGCGTGCCATCGCCCGCCAGGTCGACCCGTCGACGCCCGAAGGTGTGTACGTACAGTTTCCAGGGCCGCACTACGAGACGCCGGCTGAGGTACAGATGGCGAAACGGCTCGGTGGCGATCTGATAGGTATGTCGACCAGTCTTGAAGCGATTGCCGCGCGTGAAGCCGGCATGGAGGTTCTCGGCATCTCGTTGGTGACGAACTTGGCCGCCGGCATCAGCCCGGTACCCCTCAGTCACGCCGAGGTCGTGGAGGCGGGTGCAGCGGCGGCTCCCCGCATCGGCCACCTGCTCGCCGAGGTTGTAGAGAGGATCTGAGCATGCGAGTTGCCGTCACCGGCGCAGCCGGCCGGATCGGGCGGGTGGTGCATCGGGGACTAGGGGACCGCGGCCACCAGGTCATCGCGATGGACGTCGCCCCCGCCGATGACGTCCAGAATGTCGACGTCCGGGACACCGCCGCTCTCGTGCCGCTGCTGCGTGGCTGCGCGGGCGTCGTCCACCTGGCTGCGAACCCGAACGAGACCAGTTTCGAGGAGGCTCTGGACTCCCACCTGCGGCTCACCCACAGCGTGCTGGAAGCGATGCTCGCCGCTGGCGTGCCACGCATCGTCTACGCGAGCAGCAACCATGCCGTCGGCTTCACGCCCCGGGTCCCGATGCTGGGCGCCGACACCCGCCACCGGCCCGACACGTTCTACGGCGTGGGGAAGGCCGCCGGTGAGGCGCTGTGCAGCCTGTACGCCGACCGACACGGCCTGGCCGCCGTCTGTCTGCGGATCGGGACGTTCGCCAACCGGCCGCGAACCCGTCGGGACCTGTCGACCTGGCTCTCGCCGGGCGACGCGGTCCGGCTGGTCGAGGCGTCCTTGACGGCGCCGGCCGTGCACTTCTCCGTCGTCTATGGGATTTCGGCCAACGCCCAGGCCTGGTGGGATCTCGCGCCGGCCCAACGGTTGGGATATCGACCGCAGGACGACGCGGAGGCCTTCGCCGTGCCGATCCTGGCGACCGCGGAGACCACGGATGACCGAGTCCAGAGCCGTCATGTCGGTGGCCCGTTTGCCGTGCCCGCGACCGCGAACGATGCGGAGGAGACAGCCAGATGACAGATGTACTCGACGAAGCGCGCGCCTGGCTCGCCGATGACCCGGATCCCGACACCCGCGCCGAGCTCGCCAGCCTGATCGAGCGCGCGGAAGCGGACGATCCCGTTGCACTTGCGGATCTCGGCGACCGGTTCGCCGGCCGGCTGCAGTTCGGGACCGCCGGGCTGCGCGGAGCACTCGGTCCGGGGCCCAACCGGATTAACCGGGTGGTGGTCATCCAGACTGCGGCCGGACTCGCTGCCTACCTACGGGCACACGGCGGATCAAGCGTCGTCGTCGGTTTCGACGCGCGCCACAAGTCCGACCAGTTCGCCCGCGACACCTGTGCGGTGATGGTCGGCGCCGGAATCCGGGCGATGGTCTTGCCGCGGGCGCTGCCGACTCCGGTTCTGGCCTTCGCCATCCGGCACTTGGGAGTCGACGCCGGCGTCATGGTGACGGCCTCCCACAATCCACCGCAGGACAACGGGTACAAGGTGTTTCTCGGTGACGGCTCCCAGATCGTGGCACCCGCCGATGTGGAGATCTCCGCCGAAATCGGGGCCGTCGGTACAGTCGAGTCCATCCCCCGAGCCGAGTTCGGATGGGAATCCCTCGACGACACGGTCGTGGATGCCTACGTCCAACGCGTAGCGTCGATCGCCCTGCCGGACGGACCGCGCGACCTCCGAATCGTCTACACGCCGCTGCACGGCTGCGGCGGCGAAGTGATGCGCCGGGCCATGCTGGCCACCGGCTTCCCTGCTCCGGAAGCCGTCATCGAGCAAGCTGCGCCCGATCCGGATTTCCCGACAGTGGCGTTCCCCAACCCCGAGGAGCCCGGGGCTATCGACCTGGCAATGGCGCTCGCGCAGCGCGAAGAGGCGGATCTGATCATCGCCAACGACCCCGACGCCGACCGATGTGCCGTCGGCGCTCCTACGCCGGCCGGGTGGCGGATGCTGACCGGCGACGAGGTGGGTGCCCTGCTCGCGACCCACTTGATTGCTCGGGAGCCCGGTCTGACCGGGGTCTTCGCCTGCTCGATCGTGTCGTCGTCGCTGCTGGGCAAGATCGCGGGCCGGCATGGGCTCGGTTACGCGGAGACGCTTACCGGGTTCAAGTGGATCGGCCGGATCGAAGGTCTGCGGTTCGGCTACGAGGAGGCGTTGGGCTACTGCGTCGATCCGGATGCCGTCCGGGACAAGGACGGAATCTCGGCGGCGATCCTGGTCGCCGAGCTTGCGGCGAGACTGCGATCCGAAGGCCGCGGCCTGTCGGATGCGCTCGACGACATAGCCCGCGGCTACGGCCTGCACGCGACCGGCCAGCTCTCCGTCCGAGTGGAGGACCTGTCGCTGATCGACGAGGTCATGCGCGCGCTGCGGACATCACCACCAACAATTCTGGGCGGGCGGACCGTCGAAGCCGTCGAGGATCTGGCCGACGGGGTCGGCGGTCTGCCCCCAACCGATGGGCTGCGGTTCCTGCTCGACGCGGGCGCCCGCGTCATCGTCCGGCCGAGCGGCACCGAACCAAAGATCAAGTGTTATCTGGAGGTAATCGTTCCCGCGAGCGACGGCGACGTCGACTCAGCCCGAGCGATCGCCGCCGGCGCCCTCGGGGCAATCAAGGCCGACCTGGTGGACGCAGCGGGTTTGTAATGCGGTAAGCGTGCGACGGAATGAACCGAGGATGGCCGAGGATGGCCGCTATGGACGAGCGCACGCGCCGGGCCCGCACCGACTGGGATGAGACGGCAGCGACGTACGACCGCAGCGCTGGGCTCGACCGCTTTCTGATCGGCGACTCACGACAGCGGTTGTGTCGCGAGGCGAGTGGTCGCACCCTCGAGGTGGCAATCGGAACCGGGCTCAACCTCGGCCTTTATCCGCCCAATGTTCAGCTCACCGGCGTCGACTTCTCCGCCGGAATGCTCGGCGCGGCCGCCCAGCGCGCGGCGGCCCAGGAGGTCGAGGTCAACTTGGTCCACGCCGACGCCCAGCAGCTGCCATTCGGCGACGCGAGCTTCGACACCGTGGTCTGCACACTCGCGCTGTGCGCTGTGCCCGACCAATCGGCGGCCGTCGCCGAGATGCATCGGGTCTTGGTACCCGGCGGACGGCTGTTGCTGGTCGACCACGTCGAGTACGCGCGGATTCCGATGAAATGGTTCGAGCCACTACGCACCCAGCATCATGGTCATCGCCGGCGACCGCTGGACCTGGTGCGTCAGCAGGGTTTCGAGATCGATCGGCTCGACCGGCTGACCCTCGGCTTCGTCGACCGAATCATCGCCCATCGCAAAGCCTGACCGGCGCTGCACCGGCCTAGACTCCAAAGATGACCGTCCTCGAGGCGATCGACGGTGCGCGGTTGTCGGAGATCACCGCCACCGAGACGTCCCTTCGCCGGTTCCTGCACGGCCTGCCGGGAGTCGACCAGGTCGGCGCGGAGTTCCGGGCCGCAACGCTTGCCACTCGGTCGATCAAGACCACCGCCAAGCAAACGGCCATTGACCTCGCGATCTCGATGATCGACCTCACCACACTCGAGGGCCAGGACACGCCTGGCAAGGTCAAGTCGCTCTGCGCGAAAGCGCTCCGACCTGACCCGTCTGACCCCACTGTCCCGCCGGTGGCAGCGGTCTGCGTCTACCCCGACCTCGTCGAGACGGCGAAGCAGGCACTGAGAGCGAGCGGGGTCAAGGTCGCCAGTGTCGCGACAGCCTTCCCGAGCGGCCGGGCGAGCCTCGAGGTCCGGGTGCAGGACACGCACGACGCCGTCGCGGCCGGAGCCGACGAGATCGACATGGTGATCGACCGCGGTGCCTTCCTGTCCGGCCGGTACGGCGAGGTGTTCGACGAGATCGTCGCGGTGAAAGAAGCCTGCGCCGGAGGCGCCGGCCAGCAGAGCGCGCATCTCAAGGTCATCCTGGAGACCGGGGAGCTCGCGACGTACGACAACGTCCGCCGAGCGTCCTGGCTGGCGATGCTTGCGGGCGGCGATTTCATCAAGACCAGCACCGGCAAGATCACGCCTGCAGCAACCCTGCCGGTCACGTTGGTCATGCTGGAAGCGGTGCGGGACTTCCGGGACGCGACGGGTCGGCAGATCGGCGTCAAACCGGCCGGGGGCATTCGTACCACCAAGGACGCCATCCGCTACCTGGTTCTCGTAAACGAGACAGTCGGTGACGACTGGCTGGAACCGGAATGGTTCCGGATCGGCGCCTCCAGCCTGCTCAACGACCTGCTGATGCAGCGGCAGAAGTCGACCACCGGCCGGTACAGCGGCCCCGACTACTTCACGTTGGACTGAGCCAAGCGCAGCTACTACCTGCGGGTTCACCGCCCGCACAATGTCTGACCTGCAGTTTCACTTGCCAACGCTTGCTATCTACTAGCGCCGTTTCTCGCGCGCATGTGCCCTGGCTGTGCCCTCGGGGCCTCCGGAAGACCGATCATCTGCCACAGACAAGCGGCCCCGACAGGTGCGTCAACACCTGCCGAGGCCTCGACCGTCCACCTGACTCAGACAGGAGAACGACCGTGAGCACCATTCCACCACCCGAACCCCGCGATGACATCGCCGAACTACTCCGCCTGGTCGGCGCTGTGCGCCGGCTGGCGTTCGACCGCACGCTGCCGCCGTCGGAGGCGCTTGGCAGGATCCGGGACGCGTACCACGACTACGACGCCGATAGCTGACCTCGTGGCACTAGACGACGACCCGTTCGGTATTCATACCCAGATGGCGTTCTTGGTGGCGCGCTTCGTGCCCGTCGCCAACTCAGCCGTTGTGGTCGAAGATCCTGTCGGTCGGTGCACACTCATCACATGGCGGGCAGCTTCATTCCCCTGTCGTCGCTCAGGGGGATCGGGTGGTGTCATTTCCGCGACCTCTTGCCGCTGAAGGTGATGCCATCTGAACGCGTCCAGTCGCGATGCAAAGCCGGTCCGAGACACACTCTTGGTCTACGGGATCGTGGTGATCATTCCGACAGCCATTGCGTCGTGATTGGCGTGTGGGCGTTCGCGTCGGGTGAGTTCTCGTGGGATGTGCTCGTCGGCGTCTGAGTCGTCATGGTCGTGATCGCGCTGGCCGTTGGGACGATTGTTCGCCTCATAGCGGGGTGGTGGGATCGGCGGGAGCGAAAGTACGAACTTGCTCGCTCACGTGGTGCGGCGCGACCCTCGACCATGACCTGCACGAGTTCACGACGCTCAGCGCCGCCGATTGGGCGGGGCTGTACAGGCGTCATCGACGGCGGTCTATTGTGCGCGGCATCCTGACCCTGCTTGCTACGCCCTTGCAGCGATTTTCCTCGGCCTGGTCATTCTCCAGTCGGAACAATTCTTTGAAGCACGCGACTTGGGCTGGAAATGGGCCCAGCACCTAGCAGCCGGAATTGCTGTAATCGCCGCCCTGGCGACATTCATTTGGGGATTGCGCCATGCACTTGTACTAATGGCGACGCAACTGTATGTCGTCATTGGTCAGGCCCTCGAACGTACGTCAACTCAAGGCGACGGCCTACTCGTGATGACGGAGATCGAGCACAGTGCATTGCGCGTGAACATCGATCGATGTCTTCAGGTTGACAAGCGCGGGCATCTAAGCCCATCGAATCGTTGGGCAGTGCCTCGATGCGGCCGATGTCACCCGCCGCTAGGAGGGGTGCACGGGCGTCATGTCTTGCTCAGCGCGCGCTAAGACTCGGCGTCCCGGGTGGCCTCCACGCGCCAGTAGCCGGCCGAGTGGACCCCCACCGCCACGAGCCCGGCGACGAGGAACGCAACCCCGGCGACCCACGTGATGTGCCAGAAGCCGGCGCCAATCCCGACCAGGGCGGCCAGCTGTGCGACCGACTGCGCGACGACGACCAAGACGGACGCCGACC
>DASSDH010000055.1:0-28330 GCA_035697245.1 Jiangellaceae bacterium | reverse complement strand
CTGGACGGGCCCGTGGCCGTCGGTCGAGCACTGGTGGGACAACGAGCTCGCTCACCGGCACGTCCGGTTCCAGATGACGACTTCGGATGGCCGCGCCTTCCTGTTGGTTCTGGATTGCGGCCGGTGGCAGTTGGAGGCGAGTTACGACTGAGCCCGGCCCCGGAACGCGTGGCTCGAGTTCGCACCGTGAATTCCTGAGTAGTTCAGCACCGATCGGGTGCAGCCACCGGGGAACCTGCGGTGTTGATTGTCGGTCTGGTCGACTATACTCGAACACATGTTCGATTCCGTGGAAGACCAGACAGCCGGTGCTGGCGCCGGCTACGGCTACACGCAGCCGCTGGCGCCGGGTGCGGTGGATCCGGTGCGGCTGGAGGCGTTCTGCGCCGAGATCGACATCGGCGCAGTGGTGTGGGATCCGGTGGAGGAGGCCCTGTTCGGCCCGGACCCGGATGTCGATGTGGCGGCGTTGTTCGCCGCCCTGGACGGGGCCGGTCCGGACCTGACCGAAACCGCTGACCCGGCGCCGAGGTCCTCCGATGTGGTGGATGCGTCTGTGTTGGTGCCCGAACACCTGCCGAATGTGGAGGGGATGGCCCCGGGCCCTCAGTTGGCGACCTTGCTGCACGACGCGGACGTATCGGAGTTGGGCGCCTTTGAGCTGGTGGAGACGGTCGCCGGCTGGCATCGGTTGGCGTCCTGGGCGGCCGCACGGCAGGCGGCGGCGATCATGGAGTTGTCTCGGCGGGCCGAGATGCAGCCGACGGACCGGCGGGTCGAGTCGATGTCCTCACTGCGGGTGGCCAGCACCGAGGTCGCCGCCCGGCTGGCCATGACCCCACGCGAGGGGGATGGGCTTGTCGCGCGAGCTCGGGTCTGGTGCGAGGACCTACCCGCCACCTGGGTCGCGCTGCAGGCGGGCCGGATCGATGTGCGGAAAGCGGAGGTGATCGTCGACGGGCTGCGTGGGCACACCCTGGACCTGGCCCGCACGGTGGAGGCCGAGGTGCTGGAGCGGGCCGAGACCATGACCGCGGCGCAGTTGCGGCGGGCGATCATCCGGGCCCTGCACCGGCTGGACCCGGACACCATGGCCCAGCGCGCGGAGAACGCGGCCGAGAACCGTTTCGTGCGCACCAGCCCGGCGAAAGATGGGATGGCCTGGCTGGAGGCCTACCTGCCCGCCGCAGACGCGGCCGCCATCGAAACCGCGATCCAGGCCGCTGCCGCGGCCATGAAACGCACCGATCCCGACGTCCGGCGGACCGATGCGCAGCGCCGGGCCGATGCGTTGGCGCAGCTGGGCTGGCTGGCGCTGGCCGCCGGCCGGCTGGGCGGCTGCGGCTGCGGCCAACGCCTGGACGGCCAGCACCGCCGGCCCGTGAGCGTGCAGGTGATCGTGCCGATCAGCATGCTGCTCGGCTTGAACGACCAGCCCGGTGAGTTGGCCGGGTACGGGCCGATCCCGGCCCAGGTCGCCCGGCGGCTGGCCGGGTACGGCACCTGGCGGCGGCTGCTCACCGACCCGGCCTCCGGGGCGGTGCTCGACTACGGCCGCACCCGCTATCAACCTCCGCCGGACCTGGTCGAGCACGTGGCGGCCCGCGACCGCACCTGCCGTTGGCCCGGCTGCGAGAAACCGGCCCTGGGCTGCGACCTCGACCACACCATCGAATACCCGTACGGACCGACTGCGGTCGGCAACCTTGGCCCGCTCTGCGAACAGCATCACATCGGCAAACACCAGAGTCGATGGCAGGTGCGCCAACCCGAACCCGGCCGATTCGAATGGATCAGCCCCACCGGACACACCCACACCGTCGAACCCGACCCCCTCGGTGACCCCGATCGACCGGCCGACCCCGACCCACCGGCCGACCGGAATCCACCGACTCATCCCGACCTCGATCCGCCGGGCTCAGCCACCCCCCTGCCGGCTGCCGACATCCCGCCGTTCTGATCGGCCTGGGCCGGACAATCATGGGCTGGCACAACCCGCCGATCCCCTGGAAGGAGTTCGAGCGTCGCCTGTCCTGGGCGGCGCCGGGAGCGGCCGCGAGGCGTGAGCCTTCCGACGAGTCTGGGTACTACGAGGGCGGCCAGCTGCGATCGGCGCGGCCCTCCGCAGAAGAGCCAGCCGGGCCTGCTCCCCAACCGCCCGCAGGACCCGGCCCCGCCTGGGCTGAGCTGCATTGCCACTCGTCGTACAGCTTTCTCGACGGCGCAAGTGACCCGGACGCCCTGGTCGCCGAGGCGGCCCGGCTCGGGGTCGAAGCGCTGGCGGTCACCGACCACGACGGCATGTACGGGGTGGTCCGACTGGCCGAGGCCGCGCGCGATACAGGAGTGGGCACGGTGTTCGGCGCGGAGCTGAGCCTGGACCTGACCGGACGCCAGACCGGCCGGCCTGACCCCGAAGGCCGCCATCTGCTGGTGCTGGCCCGCGACGCCGAGGGATATGGCCGGCTGTCCAGCATCATCGGCACAGCTCAGCTGCGTGGCGGGGAGAAGGGCCGCCCGGCCTACGACGAGACCGGGCTGGCCGACGCGCATCACGGCCACTGGGTGGTGCTCACCGGCTGCCGCAAGGGCTCGGTGCCGGCGGCGCTCGCAAGACACGGCCCAACGGCAGCCGAGACCGAACTGAACAAGCTGATCGAGATGTTCGGCCGCGACAACGTCGTGGTCGAGCTCGTCGACCACGACCAGCCACTCGACGACGCCCGCAACGACGCGCTGTTCGACCTGGCCGGGCGGGCAGGAGTCGGCGTGGTGGCGTCGAACAATGTGCACTACGCAGCTCCCGCTGATGCCCCGCTCGCGCAGGTGCTAGCGGCGGTGCGGGCCCGCAGCAGTCTGGACGACATGACCGGCTGGTTGCCGGCCAACGGCACCGCACACCTTCGTTCCGGGGCCGAGATGGCCACCCGACTGGCCCGGTTCCCCGGTGTGCGCGAGGCCACGGTCGCCCTTGCCCGTGAGTGTGTCTTCGACTTCCGAGTGGTTGCCCCGAACCTGCCCGATCGTGCCGTCGGGGAGGGCCATACCGACGCGAGCTGGCTGCGGTATCTGGTCGCCAAGGGGGCCTGGACGCGGTACGGCCCGCGCGGCATCCCAACGACGAAGCAGGCCTACCAGCAGCTCGACCACGAGCTCGCTGTCATCGAGCAGCTGGGTTTTCCCGGCTACTTCCTCATCGTGCACGAGATCACCCAGTTCTGCGGTGAGGAGAACATCCTCTGTCAGGGCCGCGGGTCGGCAGCCAACTCGGCGGTGTGTTACGCGCTGGGTATCACCAGCGTCGACCCGATCCACCACCAGCTGCTGTTCGAGCGGTTCCTGTCGACGGGACGCGACGGTCCGCCAGACATCGACGTCGACATCGAGAACGGCCGCCGAGAGGAGGTCATCCAGCACGTCTACCAGCGCTACGGACGCGACCGCGCCGCCCAAGTAGCCAACGTCAACACCTACCGCCCGAAGATGGCGGTCCGTGACGTCGCACGAGCGCTCGGCTACAGCCCCGGTCAGGCCGACGCGTGGAGTCGCCGGCTCGACCTCCGCCTCGGGCCCCAAGTAGGTCCGCGCGGGGAGAAGGAACCGGCCAAGCCGCTGCCGGCGGAAGCCGCGGACGACGCCGAGCTTCCCCTGCTGTTGGCCGCGCTGGTTGCGAAGATGCAGCGGCTCCCCAGGCACCTGTCGATCCATTCCGGCGGCATGGTGCTCTGCGACCGCCCGATCGGCGAGGTCTGCCCGGTCGAGTGGGCCACGATGCCCGACCGCAGCGTCCTGCAATGGGACAAGGACGACTGTGCCGCCGCCGGGTTGGTCAAGTTCGACCTGCTCGGCCTGGGCATGCTCTCCGCCCTGCACGACACCTTTGACCTGGTCAATGACCACCACCACCGCCCGCTGGACCTGAGCACGATCCCGCAGGACGATCCGGCGACATACGCGATGTTGTGCGACGCCGACTCGATCGGCGTGTTCCAGGTCGAGTCGCGGGCTCAGATGGCGACGTTGCCGCGGATGCGCCCGGAGAATTTCTACGAACTCGTGGTCGAGGTAGCGCTGATCCGGCCTGGCCCGATACAGGGCGGCTCGGTACACCCGTACCTGCGCCGGAAGAACGATCAGGAGGCGGTCAGCTACCCGCACCCGAGCATGGAGAAAGCGCTGTCCCGCACGCTGGGCGTCCCGCTGTTCCAGGAACAGATGATGCAGCTGGCGATCGACTGCGCCGGCTTCGACCCGATGGAGGCCGACCAGCTCCGGCAGGCGATGAGCTCCAAGCGCTCGACCGAGCGAATCGAGGCACTGCGTGGGCGCCTGCTGGCCGGCATGGCCAAGCGGGACATCCCACCCGAGGTGGCCAACGACCTTTACCTGAAGCTGTTCGGGTTCGCCAGTTACGGCTTTCCCGAGTCGCACGCGATCAGCTTCGCCTACCTCGTCTATGCCAGCTCCTACCTCAAGCGGTACTACCCTGCGGCGTTCACTGCTGCGCTGCTGAACAACCAGCCCATGGGCTTCTACGCACCGCAAACCCTCATTGCCGACGCCCGCCGACACGGCGTCGAGATCCGTGGCGTCGATCTCAACGCCAGCGCCGTCAAAGCCACGCTGGAGGAGGCCGTCGATGTGCCCGCCGGGCTCGCGCACGCCCCAAGCGAGCCGCAGCCGGCGATCCGGCTCGGCCTGCAGACAGTGCGCAACCTGGGCGACGACGTAGCGAAAGCGGTGGCCGACGTCCGCCCCTACGCCGACCTCGACGATCTCGTTCGGCGGGTCCGGGTGCCGTTGCCGGCGCTGGAGGCATTGGCTACCGCCGGAGCGTTCGGCTGCCTGGGCCTGAGTCGGCGGGAGGCCATCTGGGCGGTCGGCGCAGTCGCCGACACCCGTCCCGATCAGCTTCCGGGGACCACCCCAGGGGCGAGTGCGCCTGAGCTACCGCGCATGACGCCGACCGAGATGACCTTCGCCGACCTGTGGGCGACCGGCTCGTCGCCGGACAGTCACCCCGTCCAGCACGTGCGGTCGACATTGGACGCCTGGGGAGCCCTGCCGGCTGCGGCACTTGCGACAACCGACGACGGCGCCAAAGTGCTGGTCGGTGGGTTGGTCACCCACCGTCAGCGGCCGCCCACCGCCGGGGGAGTCGTCTTCATGAACCTCGAGGACGAGACCGGCATGATCAACGTTATTTGCCCGCGGCAGACCTGGGATCGGCATCGTCGGGTAGCGCTCGAGTCCGCGGCGCTGGTCATCGAAGGACGGCTGGAACGCCAGGACGGCGCCGTCAACCTGCTGGCCCTGCGGCTCGCGCCATTGCAGATCAGCGGCAGCGTCCGCAGCCGCGACTTCCGTTGAGACGACTCATCAGAGTCGCTCGGTCAGATGAATGGTGACGGTGTCGCCGACGCTCTTGCCGATCACCTCGCGGAGGTCGGCGGTGACGGGCAGCTTGTGAGTGCCGTCGCCGAGAGCCATGAAGGAGCTGCGAAACAGTTGTCCGTCAATGGTGCCGGTGACCTTGACCAGGCCTCGGGTGCCGAAGAAGTCCGCGGTCCAGTCGGTGACCAGGTAGGTCCAGCCGCCCCTGGCGTTGCTGCGCTGCAGGACGGCGGTGAACGTCTTGTCCAGCGGCCCGCGCCCGCGGGTGGGGGCGGTGGGTTGGGCGGTCATTGCATCTCCTCGACGACGTAGAACCGGTTGCCGTCGGGGTCGTCGACGGTGTACATCGGCGGTACGCCCTCCCAGCGGATGACCTCGCTGACGGTGACCCCGAGATCACGCATGGCGGCATGCTCGGCCTCGGCGTCGGGGACCGTGAACCGGATGCCGGTGTCGGTACCGGTTGCCCGCTCGACGGGAGCGTCACCGGCGGTGAGAGCAATCGAGGTGGCGGCGCCAGGAGGAGCAACTTCGATCCACCTCACGGTCGGACTGATTGGCGCGTCGAGGCGTTTCTCGAAGCCGAGGGTGTCGACGTAGAACGCGAGGGCTTGGTCCTGGTCGGTGACGGTGATGCCGACCGTGCGGACGTCGGTGATGCTGGTCTGCGGCATGGTTGCTGCTCCTTACAATTGTTGGGACTCGCCGTACATCAGCGAGCCGGGGGTGGTCAGGGTCTGGCCGGTCTCCAGCCAGGTCTTCAAACCGGACAAGATCATCGGCCAGCCGCCGTAGAGCTCCGGTGGTGCATCGTCGCGGAGTTGGTCGTGGGTGACGGTCAGCCGGCACGAGTCGCCGACCGGTTCGATCTCCCAGGTCACCCGGGAAGTGCCTGCCCGCTCGGCGTCCTCGCTCCACAGCGTGTGCATGGTCTGGACCAACCGGTGGGGCGGGTCGACAACGAGGTTCTCGCCCTCGACGAGCGGCCGGTCCGAGGCCGGATGCACCAGTGCGTACGGCGACCCGGGGGTCCACGCCGACTCGATGCTGGCGCCGAAGTGGTACTTGGCCCGAATCGTGGGGTCGGTGATCGCCGCCCACAGCCGCTCGGGCATGGTGCGGATGTAGATTTCGAAGACCTTTTCCATCGACTGCTCCAGTTCGGCTTTGAGGCCGGTCAGGCCGGCGGCCCACGGTTCGGTGTACTTGCTGACCCACCGGTCGTGGATCAAGCGGATGGGCACAGGGTTGAGGAAGTGCAACTTCTCCCGGCCACGGCGCCTGGTGACGACCAGGCCCGCGTCCTCGAGCAATCGAAGGTGCTTCGCAATCCCGACCCTGGTGATGTCGTGGCGCGCAGCAAGGGCCACCAACGTCTGCCCATCGGAGTCGCGGAGTGCGTCAAGAAGCGCACGTCTGGTGGGATCAGCCAGAGCCCGGAACACTGCCTCCACACAGCAAACAATAGGAAACCAAATGGTTTCCTGTCAAGGTTGTGCGAACCGGTAACGTCCCTGTGCGTGCGTCTCGTCATCGCGCGTTGCCAGGTCGATTACGTCGGGCGGCTGACAGCGCACCTCCCGACGGCGATCCGGCTGATCATGGTCAAGGCGGACGGGTCGGTGTCGATCCACGCCGACGACCGCGCCTACAAGCCGCTGAACTGGATGAGCCCGCCGTGCCGGCTGGAGGAGACCGACGGGTTCTGGACCGTCAGCAACCCGGCCGGCGAACGGTTGGTGATCCGGCTCGACGAGGTGCTGCTCGACAGCTCGCACGAGCTCGGCACGGATCCCGGCCTGGTGAAGGACGGTGTGGAAGCGCATCTGCAGGAACTGCTCGCCGACCACGTCGAGGCCCTGGGCGCCGGCTGGCGGCTGGTAAGGCGGGAGTATCCGACCGCGATCGGCCCGGTCGACCTGCTCTGTCGCGACGAAACCGGCGCAGCGGTCGCCGTCGAGGTCAAACGCCGCGGTGAGATCGACGGAGTCGAACAGCTGAGCCGATATCTCCACCTGCTGAACCGTGACCCACTACTCGCACCCGTTCGCGGCGTATTCGCGGCCCAGGAGATCAAGCCGCAAGCGCGGGTTCTCGCGACCGACAGGGGCATCACCTGCCTCACTGTCGATTACGACGCGCTGCGCGGCCTCGACGACCCGACCGCCCGGCTGTTCTGAAAGTCCGTGCGAGACTCACGGCATGGCCCGCGAGTTCTCGACCGTCGGCGTGGTCGGACTGGGCACCATGGGAGCCGGCATCGCGGAGGTCTTCGCTCGGCACGGGCTCGCGGTGGTGGCCGTCGAGCGAGACCAGGTGGCGCTCCAGGCTGGCCGACGGCACGTCGAGGACTCCGCCGGGCGAGCGGTCCGCCGCGGAAAGCTCAGCGAGGCGGACCAAGAGCGGCTGCTCGCCGCCATCGCCTTCGGGACGGATCTGAACGCACTAGACGAATGTGAGTTGGTCGTCGAGGCGGTTCCGGAAAACCTCGACCTCAAGCGCGAGCTCTTCGCCCGGCTGGACAAGATCGTCGGGCCGGACACCATCCTGGCCACGAACACGTCGTCTCTGTCGGTTACCGAGATCAGCGTCGCGACCGAACGGCCGGGTCGGGTCGTCGGCATGCACTTCTTCAACCCGGCACCCATCCAGGAACTGATCGAGGTCGTCCACACCGTCGTCACCGAGCCGGCCGTCGTCGACGAGGTCACGGCGCTGGCCCGTCGGCTGGGCAAGGCGCCGGTGGTGTGCGCTGACCGGGCCGGCTTCATCGCCAACACGCTGCTGTTCGGATATCTCAATCGCGCCGTGGCGATGTACGAGGCCCGCTATGCGACCCGCGAGGACATCGACGACGCGATGCGGCTCGCCTGCGGATATCCGATGGGGCCGTTGGCCCTGCTAGACCTGATCGGCCTGGATACCGCCTACGAGATCCTCGACACGATCTACACGCAAGGTCGAGAACGCCTGCACGCGCCGCGGCCGATCCTGCGGCAGATGGTGAGCGCGGGAATGCGTGGCCGCAAGACCGGCCGCGGTTTCTACACCTACCCACAGCCGAATTCGCCAGTGCTGGTGGACGAAGTACCAGTCCGCGAGGTCGGGGTTATCGGTGTCGTCGGATCCGGTGAGTCGGCGACGCGGATCGCCACCGAGCTTTCGGCTGCCGGCTTCGAGATCCTCCGCGCTGACCGGGATGACACGCGGAGCGATCTCACCGCGGCACACCTGATCGTCGTGGCCACGACGTCCACCGCCCCCGTCATTGACTATGCGGTGACGACGTCCCGGCAGGCCGATGTAGTGGGCCTGCACTTGTTCGATGGCGCCTCGGAGACGTCGCTGGTCGAGGTGGTGCGAACGGTTTCGACCGCCGACGAGGTCGTGGCGACCGTCCGAGGCGTCTGCCGCCAAGCCGGCTGGCATCCGGTCCTCTGCTCCGATCGGGCCGGGTTCATCGTCGACGCGTTGCTGTTTCCCTACCTCAACGACGCGGTGAAGATGCTCCAGGATCACTATGCGAGCGCCGACGACATCGATACGGCGATGAAGCTGGGCTGCCGGCTGCCGTCGGGGCCGTTCGAGGTGCTCGACGAGATCGGTCTGGACGTGGCGTTGGCGATCCAACGCGCGCTCTTCGGCGAGTCCGGGGAACCCGGCCTCGCTCCGGCGCCTCTTCTGGAGCAATTGGTGACCGCGGGTTACCTGGGCCGCAAGACCGGCCGCGGGTTCCGCGACCACAGCTGATCTCAGCCGCAGCCGCACGCCCCGCCGCAGCAGCCGCCGACCGACGGCTGCGCCGCCGCGCCCACCGCCCGGCCGGTGATGGCGACCGTCGAGAGCAGCTTCACGGTGTCGTCGTGGCCTTGTGGGCAAACGGCGGGCTCTCGCGAATCTGCCATCGGCCGCGAGACCTCGAAGGTGGCCCCGCAGGCGCGGCACCGAAAGTCATACCTCGGCATGTGCCCAGCATAGGCGCGCTCGAGGACAATGCTGGTATGTCGCGCCGCCGTCCCGCTCGCCGACCGCCCAGGCCGGAGTCGGCACCGCTGGTTGGGCACGAGGACGTCGAGTCCTGGCCAGACGGAGAGTGGGTGGTGCGCCGGCTCACCGGTAGCTCGGCCACCAGGCCGTACCGATGCCCGGGCTGTGACCAGCCGATCAGACCGGCCACTCCGCACGTCGTGGCATGGCCGGTCGAGGGCACGACGCTGTCCGGCGGTGGAACGGCCGAGCGGCGGCATTGGCATTCCGGCTGCTGGCGGGCCCGAGACCGCCGCCGTCCGTGACCCGCTACTCGTCGGCCTTTTCCGCAGGAGTGTCCTCGACGACCTCGCCGTCGATGACGTCGTCGTCGGGTTGGCCGGCGCCGACCGCAGGCGGCGGGCTGTTGCTGTCGACGCTGGGGATGCTCGACGCACCGAGCAGGTTGCGCAACTGAGTGAGGTGACCGGTGATCGCATCGCGTTGGCGCGTGAGATCGGCCACCTCGCGCCGCGCGGTGGTCTGGATACGGACTGCCTCGGACTTCGCCTCGCCCAGCAGCATGTCGGCGTGGGCCTTGGCCTCGGCGGTGAGCTGCTCAGCGTTCCGCCGAGCGCCGGAGACCAGCGCTTTGGCCTGCTCGTCGGCCTCACGGCGGACCTGCTCGGCCCGATCATGCGCCGACTTCGCGCGCTTGTCGGCGTCGGCCGCCCGCGCCTCGGCCTCGGTCACCAGCTTCTGGGTCTCCGAAACGGCGATCTCGTGGCGCTCGGTGTCTTCCCGCTCGGCCACCTCCCGTTTGGCGGCGAGGGCGAGCTCGAGCTCGGTGAGCTCCTTGTCGGCGCGGGTACGCACCTCGTCCAGCCGAGCTTCGGCCTCCGCCCGCATCTGCTCGATGTCGCGCTTGGCGTTGCCCCGCAGTTCCTCCACCTCACGCCGGGCGGTGGCCCGCATGTCCGTGACCTCGCGCTCGGCGGCGGTGCGGAACCTGGTCAGGTCGCGTTCGGCCGTGGCCCGCTTCTCTGCAGCGTCGTGCTCGATCGCGGCGCGCACCGCGGCGGCCTCACGCTGCGCGGCGTCGACCAGGCTGGTGGCTTCGCGCTGCGCCGCCGACCGAGCCTCCTCGGCCTCGGTTCGCGCGACGTCGATCAGCTCGTCCGCCTGACGCTTCGCACTGGTTCGCGCTTCGTCGGCGTCGTGTTCCGCGCCAGCGCGCATCTCCGCGGCGTCGACTCTGGCGACGGCGCGCATCTCGGCGGCCTCGGACTCGGCTTGGGCGATCAGCTCGGACGCCTGTTCCTCGGCGAGACGAAGCAGGTGCTCGATCCGCGCGCCGAGCCCGGAGTAGGACGGTTGCTCCACCTCGCGCAACGAGGTGGTGGCCTGCGCCAGCTCCTGCCGGAGCCGGACGATCTGCTTGTCCAGCTCCTGCGTTCTGAGTCGCTGCTGGCTCAGGGCCGCCTCGAGCTGACGGACGTGTTGCTCGACCTGGACGCGGTCGAAGCCACGTACCACCGTCGTGAATCCGCCAGTCGGCGACCCGTCGAAGATGGACAGCCCGTTCTCGGGCATCTCGTGGGCGGTCAACGTGTTGTGTGCCTTGTCCATGATCTCCCTCATCGGGGTGTCAAACCCCCCGGCGTTGCTTGAGTCTCCCCGTCCCGGACACCAAGCCACCCGGAGGCGGTAGGCAGCGTACTCCCGTCTCCGCCGTGGTGTGGACCGGTCCTGCCGGACGACATTCACCTTTAACCTTGGCCGGCATGACCCCGTTGTTCTCCGCCGTCGATCATGTCGGCATCGCCGTCGCCGACCTCGACGAGGCGATCGCCTGGTACGCCCGGACGTTCGGGATGCGGGTCGTCCACGAAGAGGTCAACGACGAGATGGGAGTGCGCGAGGCGATGCTCCGAGTGGGCGACGACGCCTCGGCCACTGAGCTGCAGTTGCTCGCGCCACTGTCTCCAGACTCGACCATCGGACGGTTCCTCGACCGTCGTGGGCCTGGCATTCAGCAGCTCGCCTATCGGGTCGACGACATCAACGCCGCAACGGAGGTTTTGCGTGAGCGCGGGATCCGGCTGCTCTACGACCTGCCTCGCCGCGGCACCGCGGGCGCCCGGGTCAACTTCATCCATCCCAAAGACGCCGGCGGTGTCCTGGTCGAGCTGCTCGAGCCGCCTCGCTCAGACCTCCTTGGCAAGTAGCGACGTGCCTTCCTGCCACCGAGCGAGCGCCCAGAGCAGGTCTGAGCAGCGGTTCAGGTAAGGCAATACCTGGGACCCCTCGGCGGCGGCCGACATCGCGGCCCGTTCGGCCCGTCGCACGACAGTGCGGGCGACGTCGAGAGCAGCACAGACCGGATTGGCGCCCGGCACCACGAAGTCGGTGGGGGGATCGAAACGGCTCATGACCTCGTCGATGCGTTCCTCGAGCGTCGTCACCATCTCGGCGGTCACCAGTGACTGGCCGGGCTTGCCCCGACGTCGGCGCTCGGGATTGGTGGCAAGCTCGGCCATCAGCACCCAGAGGTCGTGTTCGACGGCAATCAGCAACGTGTCGAGCTCAGCCCCCGGTTCCGCATGCGCGCGGGCCAGCCCAATGAACGCCTGTGCCTCGTCGACCGAGCCATATGCCGTGGGCGCCGGCGAATCCTTTGCCACCCGACCGCCATACAGCAGGCCGGTCGTGCCATCGTCGCCCCGGCGCGTATAGACCTTCACTGGGCCACTCTCGCATGCGAACGTATCGTGACAGGGTCGAGTCCTCGGGAGGTTGCCATGCCGGTCATCGTCGCCGGAGCCCGTACTCCGATCGGCCGCCTGCTGGGTTCGTTGAAGGGATTCTCGGCCGTCGACCTGGGTGGATTCGCGATCAAGGCCGCGCTGGAGAAGGCCGGCGTGTCGCCCGACCAGGTCGAGTACGTGATCATGGGCCACGTGCTGCAGGCCGGGACCGGGCAGATCCCTGCCCGCCAGGCTGCCGTGAGGGCGGGCATCCCGATGACGGTTCCGGGGCTCACCGTGAACAAGGTGTGCCTGTCCGGACTCGACGCGATCGCCCTGGCAGACCAGCTCATCCGGGCGGGAGAGTTCGACATCGTGGTTGCTGGCGGCATGGAGTCCATGACCCAGGCGCCGCACCTGCTCACCGGATCGAGGGAAGGATTCAAGTACGGCGACGTCACACTGACCGATCACCTGGCCTACGACGGCCTCTGGGATGTCTTCACCGCTCAGCCGATGGGTGCTCTCACCGAAGGCTGCAACACGGCCGGCCTCGGATTGTCCCGGGAGGAGCAGGACGAGTTCAGCGCGCGTTCCCACCAACGAGCGGCGGCCGGGTGGAAGAACGGCGTGTTCGACGACGAGGTGGTGCCCATCGAAGTTCCCCAAGATCGAGGGGATCCGGTGCTCTTCGCCGAGGACGAGGGCATCCGTCCGGAGACCACAGTGGAATCGCTGGCGAAACTCCGTCCCGCGTTCGACCGGCTCGGAACGATCACGGCCGGGTCGGCGTCGCAGATCTCCGACGGTGCCTGCGCGGTCGTCGTCATGAGCAGGACCAAGGCGGACGAGCTCGGATTGCCGTGGCTGGCCGAGATCGGCGCCCATGGTGTCGTCGCCGGTCCGGACTCGACGCTGCAGAGCCAGCCGGCAGCCGCGATCCGGGTCGCGTGCGCCAAGGACGGCATCCAGCCCACGGACCTGGACGTGATCGAGATCAACGAAGCGTTCGCGGCGGTCGGGATCGCGAGTACACGGGAGCTCGGCGTCGACGAGGATCGGGTCAACGTCAACGGTGGTGCCATCGCGGTGGGGCACCCGATCGGCATGTCCGGCGCTCGGCTGGTGCTGCACGCCGCCCTGGAACTGCGCCGCCGCGGCGGCGGAACCGGAGCCGCCGCCCTGTGTGGTGGCGGCGGCCAGGGCGACGCCTTGATCCTGCGCGTGCCGCGGACCTGAATGCCGGCCATCGCCGAACTGGTCGAGCGAGCCCGCGACGGCGATCCGCGTGCCGTCGCGCGGCTGATCTCGCAGGTCGAGGATGCCTCGCCGGCGCTGCGCGAGGTGATGTCGCGGCTGACTCCGCATACCGGCCGAGCAGCCGTCCTCGGCGTCACCGGGTCACCTGGTGTCGGCAAGTCGACGACGACGTCGGCACTCGTGACGGCGTTTCGCGCCGACGGGCGGCGGGTCGGTGTACTCGCGGTCGACCCGTCGTCTCCGTTCTCCGGCGGCGCTCTGCTCGGTGACCGGGTACGCATGCAGGAGCACGCCACCGACCCCGGGGTCTACATCCGGTCGATGGCCACCCGGGGACACCTGGGCGGTCTCGCCTGGGCCACGCCCCAGGCGCTGCGGGTGCTGGACGCCGCCGGGTGCGACCTCGTCATCGTCGAGACCGTGGGAGTCGGTCAGTCCGAGGTGGAGGTGGCCGCGCTCGCGGACACGACGCTGGTGTTGCTCGCGCCCGGCATGGGCGACGGGATCCAGGCCGCGAAGGCCGGGATCCTCGAAGTAGGGGACGTGTTCGTCGTCAACAAGGCCGACCGCGACGGCGCGGATCAAGTCGTCCGCGACCTGCGCAGCACCATCCGGCTGGCCGAGCGGCAGGCGGGGGATTGGCGCGAACCGATCGTCAAGACCGTCGCCGTCCGCGGGGAGGGAATGGCCGAGCTGATCGAGGCCATCGACAAACATCGGGACTGGATGGAGCGGTCCGGCGAGCTCGCCCGCCGCCGTCGGCGACGGGTCCGGGACGAGATCGAGGCGATCGCGGCCACTGCGCTACGCCGCCGCTTCGGCGACGTGCACGGCGACGCGCGGCTGGACGTACTGGCCGAGAAGGTGCTAACTGGCGAGCTTGACCCGTACGCTGCTGCTGACGAGATCATCGAGGCGCTGTGAACGGGGCGGCGTGGTGTGCAGACAGATCGGCCGCTTTCGGGTACAACGAAGGTTGTAGACGTGTGATCCGGCCGCCGGAGAGGACCTCCAGTGAAGACGTTTCTGACCATCTTGGTCGTCGCCTTCATTGTGTATTACGTGCTAACGGAGCCCAGCGCTGCCGCAGACGGCGTGAGCGCATTGCTCTCTGCACTGGCCAGCGGCTTCAACGCGGTTATGACGTTCTTCCAAGAGTTGTTCTGAGGTAGGGCGCGGTATGCGCAGCCCCCGCGATATGCTGGCCGGTGTTCAGGAGAACCTGGCTGATTGGCTCGGTCGGGTCGCCGACGATGGCGGCGTCGCGACGATCTCGCGGCGGCGAATGGGGAACTTCTTCAGGCCCGAGAATCTGTTCGGCCACAGGCGGGTGGTCGACAAGCTGATTCCCAATGAGCGGACCATCGACATTCACCGAAAGCGTCGTCGCTCCAGGCATCCCGAAGTCACCCATAGCAAGATCCTTTACATCGTGCCAGGCTTGATTGCCCTGCTCGGACTCTTCCTCCTCTTCCGTTGGGTGCTGTTCGTTCCGCTCGACGACATCGGGCTTCCGCTGCTGGTGGTGCTGGGAATCCTCGGATACGCGGGATACCGCTTTTTGAAGATCATCCGGGACCGCTTCGTCGTCACCGACTCGCGGGTGTTTCGGGTCTGGGGTGTGTGGACCCTGCACGAGGCCGAGATGGAGATCGTCCGGGTTCTGGACATCACCGTCGAGCGACCGTGGTACCTGCGGCCCTTCTCGGCCGGCCACATCATCTTGGAGAACGCCGCCCAGGAGCAGGGGTTGCGGGAGCTCCGCGTCGTGCCGGATCCAGAGATGATCGCGACGGCCATCCACCGTCGCCGTCGAGAAATGATGGGCCTCGGCGGGGACGACGGCACCGGCGGTGGGGGTGGTACCGGCGGGGGTGGCCGCGGTGGCACTGGCGGCCGAGGCGGATATCGCAGCCGTCGCCCCGACCATCCACGTAGCCCCGGCCCGGTCACGGCCCGACCGCACTGAGCCGTCCCGTGCCCAGGCCGCTCGACCTCGGTTTCGATCCCATCCGCCGCGCCGCGCAGATCTGGGCAGAGCGGTTCGGGCCGGCCGACGCTATGGCCGCCGCGACGTCGGTCATGCGTGTGCAGCAGCTCCTGCTGGCGCAGTTCGACACCATCTGCCGCCCTCACGGTTTGACATTTGCCCGCTACGAGGCGCTGGTGCTGCTGACCTTCAGCCGCACCGGTGCGCTTCCCATGGCCAAGATCGGCGAGCGGCTCATGGTGCACCCGACCAGCGTCACCAACACCGTGCAACGGCTGGAGGCGGCGGGTTTCGTGACGCGCGAGCCGAACCCACGCGACGGGCGCGGCACGCTGGCGCGGGTAACCGAGCAGGGCCGCGAGGTCGTCGACAAGGTCACCGGCGAGCTGATGGCCGCCGACTTCGGGCTCGGTGCGCTCGACGACGACGAGCGAAAGGTCCTGGTCGACGTGCTGCGATCGATCCGGCTCAGCGCGGGCGACTTTCGCGAGTAGCGCCGGTCGATCAGCGCCGGACCCGGGAGTCCGGTCGCTCGAGCAGGGCCCGGACGTGGTCGGGCAGCCGATCGGCGAGGACGTCGGCAACGGTGGTGGCCTCGAGCACGTCGCGCAGGCTCGCTCGGACCGCGACCCAGACGTCGGTGAGCGGTGCCGCCGGTCCGGGGTACGCCGTGTCCTCGGGGGGTATGCCGCGTACCGCGGCGAGTGGTCCTTCCGCTGCGCGGATGACGTCCGCGAGCCGGATCGTCGCCGGGTCGGCGGCTAGTCGGTAGCCGCCCGCGGCCCCTCGCTGGGCTTCGAGCAGGCCGGCTCGGCGCAGATCGCCGAGGATGGTCTCGAGGAACTTTCCCGGGATCTCCTGCGACTCCGCGATCTGCTGCCGGGTCGTCGAGGCGGGAATGCGGGACGCGAGCTCGATCACGGCGCGCACGGCATAGTCGGCCCGGGCGGTCACATGCACGATCGCATCCAACCACCGGCAGCGGTGGATCACCGTGATGGGCGCTAGAGCCGCAGCGCTCCCGCGGACTTGTCTCAGCGCCCGAGACAAGGGACTCTTAGTTGGACGTCCTACTAATCCTGTCTGGCATTGGGAGGCCACCGTGGATGCGCACCAGATCGAGGCCGGGCGCGAGCGCTGGCGAGCCCGTTGGGAGGCTGCACGTCGCACCGGACAGATCCGTGATGCCGATTTCACGACGCTGTCTGGCCTCGAGGTCGATCCGGTCTACGGACCGTCCGAGGACGCGGACGATCCGCGGTTCGAGCGGATCGGCTGGCCGGGGGAGTACCCCTTCACCCGCGGCCTGTACACCTCCGGATACCGCGGGAGAGCCTGGACCCTCCGTCAGTTCGCGGGCTTTGGCAACGCGCAGCAGACCAACGAACGCTACAAGATGATCCTGCGCTCAGGGGGCGGCGGCCTGTCGGTCGCGTTCGACATGCCGACGCTGATGGGCCGCGACTCCGACGATGACCGGTCGCTGGGTGAGGTCGGACATTGCGGGGTCGCGATCGACTCTGCGATCGACATGGACGTCCTGTTCGCCGACATCCCGCTCGGCGACGTCACCACGTCGATGACGATCAGTGGGCCGGCGGTCCCGATCTTCTGCATGTACCTCGTGGCAGCTGAACGCCAGGGCGTCGACCCGGCGGTTCTCAACGGCACGCTGCAGACGGACATCTTCAAGGAGTACATCGCCCAGAAGGAATGGCTGTTCGCACCCGAGCCGCATCTGCGGTTGATCGCCGACCTGATGGTGTACTGCGCACGGCAGATCCCCGCGTACAAGCCGCTGTCGGTGTCCGGTTACCACATCCGGGAGGCCGGGGCGACGGCCGCGCAGGAGCTGGCGTTCACTCTGGCCGACGGGTTCGGCTACGTCGAACTCGGGCTGTCCCGGGGTTTGGATGTCGACGCGTTCGCGCCGGGGCTGTCGTTCTTCTTCGACGCGCACATCGACTTCTTCGAAGAGATTGCGAAGTTCCGGGCCGCTCGGCGGATCTGGGCTCGCTGGCTGCGCGACGTCTACGGCGCCAAGACCGACAAGGGGCAGTGGCTGCGCTTTCACACCCAGACCGCAGGAGTGTCACTGACCGGGCACCAGCCGTACAACAACGTGGTGCGAACCGCGGTCGAGGCGCTGTCCGCCGTGCTCGGCGGTACCAACTCCCTACACACCAACGCGCTCGACGAGGTGCTCGCGTTGCCGACCGAGCAGGCCGCCGAGATCGCGCTGCGGACCCAACAGGTGCTGATGGAGGAGACCGGCGTCGTCAACGTCGCCGATCCCCTGGGCGGGTCGTGGTATGTCGAGGCGTTGACCGATCGGATCGAGGCCGAGGCGGAAGCGATCTTCGAGAAGATCCGCGAGATGGGCGCGACGGAGACCCGCTGGGCCCAGGCGTACGGTCCAATGACCGCCGGCATCCTGCGCGGGATCGAGGACGGCTGGTTCATGTCCGAGATCGCCGAGTCCGCGTTCTGGTACCAGCAGCAGGTCGAAAAGGGCGACAAACGGGTCGTGGGCGTCAACGTGCACACCGACACGATCACCGGCGACCTCGACATCCTGCGCGTCTCGCATGAGGTCGAAACCGAGCAACGGCGCGCCCTCGTCCAGCGGAGGGCCAGGCGCGACGACGCGGCGGTGCGAGCTGCTGTGGCTCGAATGGTCGAGGTTTCCCGAGGCAGCGAGAACATGATCCCGTCGATGCTGGACGCCGTTCGTGCCGAGGCGACGCTCGGCGAGATCTGCGATGCACTCCGAGCCGAGTGGGGTGTCTACACCGAGCCGGCGCGCTTCTGACGCCTGGATTGGCGGCGCGTTCACCACTCGGGGGAGGATGGGCGCATGAGCGCGGAGAGTTTCATGCGGCCGGGTGCGGTCGATCTGTCGAGCCTCGCGGCGAGATCCCGTCCGCCGGCCGCCGCCGGAAACGGGGCAGTGGCGAGCGTTGTCGTCGACGTCACGGACGCAACGTTCGAGGCGGAGGTCCTGACTCGGTCCCTGACAGTGCCGGTGGTCATCGATTTGTGGGCCGAGTGGTGTGGGCCGTGCAAGCAGCTCTCGCCGATCCTGGAGAAGCTGGCGCAGGAGTACGACGGCAGGATTCTGCTCGCGAAGGTCGACGTCGACGCCAACCCACAGATCAGCGCGGCATTCCAGGTCCAGTCGATCCCATCGGTATTTGCCGTCGTCAAGGGCCAGCCGGTGCCGCTGTTCCAAGGCGCCATCCCCGAGCCGCAGGTCCGCCAGGTGATCGACCAGTTGCTCGAGGTCGCAGCCACCAATGGGGTCTCCGGCCGGCTCCAGGTCGCGAAATCGCCCGCCGATGCGGATGCCGCGGAATCATCGACAGAACCACAACATGACCCGCGATACGACGCAGCCGCCGACGCGATCGAGACGGGCGACTTCGCCGCAGCCGGGGACGCCTACCGGTCGATGCTGGCTGAGTCTCCGGCCGACCCGGAGGCAAAGGCCGGGCTGGCACAGGTCGAGTTGCTCCAGCGGGTCAGCGAGGCTGACCCCACGTCAGCCCGTCGCGCGGCAGACGCTGATCCCACCGATGTCAGCGCCCAGCTCGCCGCGGCCGACCTCGAGATGGCCGACGGGAAGGTCGACGATGCGTTTGCCCGGCTGGTCGACACTGTCCGGCGCGTGAGCGGCGACGACCGCGACCAGGTCAGAACGCGGCTCCTCGAGCTGTTCGACCTGGTCGGCTCGGCTGACCCACGCGTCGCGAAAGCACGCTCCGCCCTGGCCAGCGCGCTCTTCTAGCCTTCCTGGCCGACCGGGGCGGAGGTGGTCGAGCTCTCCTCTGGCACGTGCTGCAGCCACAGCGTGCCCAACGGCGGCAGACGCAGCGCGACCGATACGGGGCGGGCATGCCAGGTGACATCCTCGGTCTCTACGGCGCCGAGGTTGCCGACTCCCGAACCGCCGTAGTCGGTGGCGTCGGTGTTGACGATCTCGGTCCACTGGCCGGCTCGAGGCAATCCCAGGCGATAACCCTCATGGGGAAGGGCAGAGAGGTTCGCAATGCAGGCCAGCACGGACCCGTCCGAACCCCAGCGCAGGAACGAGAACACGTTGCCGGCGGCATCGTTTGCGTCGATCCACTCGAACCCGGCCGGGTCGGAGTCCTGCGTCCACAGCGCTGTGCTCTCGCGGTAGATCCGGTTGATATCCGTGACCAACCGCTGCAGCCCGGCGTGCTCGGGATGGTCGAGCAGCCACCAGTCCAGCTCGTGCGACTCTGCCCATTCGGCCTCCTGCCCGAACTCGCCACCCATGAACAGCAGCTGCTTGCCCGGGTGCGCCCACATCAGCGCGAGGAATGCTCGCAAGTTGGCCAGCTGCTGCCACCGGTCGCCCGGCATCTTGCGCAGTAACGAGCCCTTGCCGTGAACCACCTCGTCGTGTGAGAGCGGGAGCAGGAAGTTCTCGCTGTAGGCGTACATCAGCGAGAACGTCATCTGGTGGTGGTGGTACTGGCGGTGGATCGGGTTATGAGACATGTAGCTGAGTGAGTCGTTCATCCAGCCCATGTTCCATTTCAGGCCGAATCCGAGGCCGCCGAGGTGCGTCGGTTTCGTCACTCCCGGCCAGGCCGTCGACTCCTCGGCGATCATCACGATGCCCGGCACCCGCTTGTAGGCCGTCGCGTTGACCTCCTGGAGGAACGAGATGGCCTCGAGGTTCTCGCGCCCGCCGTGGACGTTGGGCAGCCAGGAGCCGGCGGGACGTGAGTAGTCCAGGTAGAGCATCGAGGCGACGGCATCGACGCGCAGGCCGTCGATGTGGAACTCCTCCAGCCAGTAGATGGCGTTGGCCACCAGGAAGTTGCGGACCTCATGTCGGCCGAAGTCGAAGACGTATGTACCCCAGTCGGGGTGCTCCCCTCGGCGCGGGTCGGGGTGCTCGTACTGGCTCGACCCGTCGAATGACGCGAGCGCCCAGTCGTCCTTCGGGAAGTGGCCGGGCACCCAGTCCATCAGCACCCCGATGCCGGCCTGGTGCAGCCGGTCGATCAGGTAACGGAAGTCGTCGGGTGACCCGAACCGAGACGTCGGCGCAAAGTACGAGGTCACCTGGTAGCCCCAGGAGCCGCCGTACGGATGCTCAGCGACCGGCATCAACTCGACGTGGGTGAACCCTCGGTCGGCGACGTAGGCCGTGAGCTCCTCGGCCAGGTCCCGGTACGACCGTCCGCGCCGCCACGAAGCCAGGTGCACCTCGTAAACCGACATCGGTCGGTCGTGTGCAGGGTCCGCGCTGGGTCGTCTGGTCATCCACTCGTCGTCGTCCCAGACGTACGCCGAAGTGAACACCTCCGATGCGGTAGCAGGTGGTGTCTCGGCCCGAAACGCCAGCGGGTCCGCCCGTAGTTTCCACGAACCATCCGCGCCGTGAACGAGGAACTTGTAGCGGGTGCCGTCCCCGACGCCGGGGACGAACAGCTCCCAGACGCCGCTGCTGCCGACCGGCCGCATCTGGTGGTCCTGGCCGCTCCAATAGTTGAAGTCGCCGGCCAGCCGAATCTCCCGGGCGCGCGGTGCCCACACCGCGAAGGACGTTCCGGTCACGTCGTTCGACGTCCGGACGTGAGCGCCGAGGACGTCCCAGAGCTGCTCGTGACGTCCCTCGCTGATCAGGTGAAGATCGATCTCACCGAGGAAGGACGGCACCGCTGTCATGCGCCGACACTAGCGCCGGTCGGGGTCCAGTGGGCGACAACGTGTTCGTGGGCCCCAGGAACTTCCAGGGCCCACGAACGTCGGGTGGATCTACCTCCTCATTGGGGTCACGGATCGATGACCACGGTGCGGGTGTACGTGCCCGACTCCAGCCTGAATCGAGTCGTCGAGTCCGTGAACGTGTCCCAACGGTCGCTCTGCCGCTTGGACGCGAGGGGCTTTGCCCAAGCGAGCGGGATGGCCAGCCGGGCCGTCCGGTTACGTGTCTAGCCGACGACCGTCATGGGCGGCCCTCAGCAGGGACAGCAACATCTGCAGGCCGCCGTTGCCCACCCTTACGGTGTGCGAGACAAGCAGCAGACCGTTCTCGCGTACCTCGCGGTGTCATCTAGAGCAACGTCAAGGGATTTGGTCGTGTTACCGCACCTCTCACGTGCGGCTGTGTGTGCATTTGCCACGTGCAACGGGGGGAAGCGCCGCTATCGTCGACAACTGAGGAACTGGCCAGTGGACGTGGGGGTGCGCATTGGACCGGTCATGCTGAACGCAGGGTTCTCTGAAACGCTGGTCCGGGCTCGCTCCGGCGACGAGCGTGCGTTCGCACGGATTTACGGCGATCTTCAACCGGCGCTGCTGCGATATTCGCAGGCCCACGCCCCGCGACTGGCCGAGGACATCACGGCAGAGGTGTGGCTGCAGGTCACTCGCGCGCTGTACCGCTTTGTGGGCGACGAGCAAAAATTTCGGGCCTGGATCTTCTCGATCGCCCGGAACAAGATCATTGATCAGGCTCGGCAGCAGGCTCGCCGGCCCACGATCCTGCTCGCCGACACCGAGAAGATCAACGGCAACGGGCACGACGCCCGAGACGTAGCAGAAGACTACGAAGATGAAGAAGCGACCAGACGGGCACTTGCTCTGGTACGGAAGCTTCCGCCCGCGCAGGCGGATGTGATCTTGCTACGCGTGATCGCGGGACTGGACTTTGCCTACATTGCTCGGCTACTGGGCAAGACACCTGGCGCCGTCCGCGTCCTTTTGCATCGAGGTCTTCGGCGGCTCGCAGGGATGTTGAGCGAACAGCTGACAACGGAGGGCGTGAGCCGATGAGCGGCGACGCGCCCTTGGTCGGGATCCCAGGGGACATGCCGCGCCTCGTCGAGAGTGACCCAGACCTTCCTGATGAGCTCATCGATCGAATTCTGGACGGGCAGCCCGTCGACGCGAGCGCTCCGCCGGAAGCGCATCTGCTTGCCGAGTGGGTAGCGACTTTACGGAGCGCTGCCCAGCCGAGTGAGGTGCGCGGAGAGCCATCAGCGGTTGCGGCCTTTCTTTGGGCACAAAGATCCTCACGAGGGCGGGGATCGAGTCAACGCCAGTTGCATCCATCCGTACGCAAAGGGATCGCCGGCGCTGCCATCGTGGGCGCCATCAGCGCAGGTGGGGTCGTGGCCGCGGCTACCGGGTCTCTTCCGGCTCCATTGCAGGTCGTCGCGCACGTGCTCTTCGGAGCCCACCCGCCGCCGGCGGACGACTCTGGTGGCGACGAACCTACAGGCAGGGACTTTGCCTCCCCGCTGCCAGCCGACGTGCTCAAACCGATTCCGAACCAGCCGCCGCCTGTCGGTGCCTCGACGCCGAGTGCATCCCCGGACCCGGCCTCCGGTCAGCCCGACGTGCTTGGGGAGACAGACGCGCCGGCCCCTGCGGCGACGGACACACACAGCACAGCCAGCCAGCTCGAGACCGCTGCCGCCCACGAGCCATCGACGCCGCCGGAGTCGCCGGGTGGGCCGCCTGCCGGAGCGGAGCCGAATGATGCGCCGCCGGAGCCGCCGGGTGGGCCGCCTGCCGGCGCGGAGCCGAATGGTGCGCCGCCGGCCGGCGTGGAGCCGAATGGTGGGCCGCCGGAGTCGCCGGGTGAGCCGCCGGCTGGCGTGGAGCCGAATGGTGCGCCGCCGGAGTCGCCGGGTGGTGGGCCACCGGCAGCTGCGGTTGATCGGTCCCAAGCTCCGACTGGGATGGTCGAGCAACCCGGCGCGGAGTGAACACTCAGGCCCGGGTCACCTCGTCGCAAGTCGTTCGGCGCCCGCCAGAGGAATCGGCAGCCAGGATGGTCGGTTGCGCGCCTCGTACACCACCTCGTAGACGACTTTGTCGGTCTCGTAGGCCCGGAGGAGTACGTCCGCCTCGCGCGGATCGCGGCCGGAGCTCTTGGCGTAGCCGTCGCAGAAGGCGGACCGGTTGCGTTCGGCCCACTCGACGGCGCGATAGGCGATCTGCTCGTTGTCGGGGTGGTCGACGATGTGCAGGTGACGGGCGGCGTAGTCGAACGAGCGGAGCATTGCCGCGACGTCGCGTACCGGGGAGTCGAGCGCAACCCGCTCGGCCAGTGGCTTCTCGGGCTCGCCTTCGAAGTCGACCAGCTTCCAACCGACCACCGTGCGGATCACCTGGCCGAGGTGGTAGTCGCCATGGATGCGCTGACCGGCGATGACGTCGTCGAGGTCGGCGAGATCGTCGAACGCCTTGGCGAGCGCAGGTGCGAACGGAAGAAGCTCCGGCGCGATCTCGACGGCGTCATCAAGGCGCTCGACCATCCGGGTCGCCATGGCTGCGACCTCATCCCGGGAGAGAGTCCGGGTTGGCAGGACGTCGGCCATATAGGCGTGCACTTCAGCGGTCGCCATGCCGAGGCGTGCGGATTCTGCGGCGAAGTCGCCGCCGACTTCGTCGGCGCGCAGATCAGCCTCGGCGTAGAGGTCGCGGACGCTTGTGGTGGCCAGCGCCCATCCGTCGGTGGCGGTCACCAGGAACTTCTGCAGCATCGCGAGGCCTGCCGTCTGCTGTTCGCCGTCCCGATCGGTCCACCTACCGTCCAGCCAGCCCAGCAACGGAGCGACATACTCGCATCCCGCTCGAGTCAACGCGTCGTGGATCTCCACGTCGGGATTGACGCCGGGGACCAGCCGGCGGAAGACCTTCAACAGCGCGGAGTCGCCATAAGCGAGTGAGGTATTGCTCTGCTCGGCGGTGAGCACGAGGGACGGCTCACCGAGCGGCAGGAGTGCACCGGGCTCGGTGTGAAACGTCAACTCCTCGACCTGATCCTGTGCCTCGAAGCGCCGCAGCAGCTCGGCGGTGGCCTCCTTGTCGTGCAGGGCGTCGTAGACGAACCGCCCGTCGACTTCTCCCAGCAGGACGTGTTCGAGCCGATCACCGGCACGGTCCCGAAGGCTCACCGGAACCTGATAGACGATGGCCTTGTCGCCTTGGGTCACCTCGACCAGCAGATGCCAGAACTCTGGCTCTCTCTCCCGCAGCTGGGTGGCGGCCACCACCGTCAGCCCATCGATGGGGTGGTCCTTGCCCCCGAACCACCGCTGGTGGGGCAGCCAGGCGGGCAGCAGCGCGGCAACGGCCTCGACCGTCATGGGGTGGTCTCCGCAACCTTCGGGACCAGCCGGAACCAGTAGAACCCGTGCGGCGCCAGTGTGAGCAGGTAGGGCAGCTCACCGATCGGCGGGAACCGAACCCCACCCATCAGCTCGATCGGCTGGCAGCCCTCGTGGCGGCGCAGGTCGAGCTCGACCGGCTGCGGGAACCGCGAGAGGTTGTTGACGCACAGCACGATGTCGTCGCCGAACTCGCGCACGTAGGACAGCACGCTCGGGTTGGAACCCCCGATATCGGTGAAGTCGCCCAGTCCGAAGGCCGGGTTCTGCTTGCGCACCTCGATCATGTGCCTCGTCCAGTGCAGCAGCGACGACGTGTTGGTGAGGTGGGACTCCACATTCGTGACCTGGTAGCCGTAGACCGCGTCCATGACCACGGGCAGGGTCAGCCGGCCCGGCTCGGCGGTGGAGAACCCGGCGTTGCGATCCGGGGTCCACTGCATCGGGGTGCGAACACTGTCCCGGTCGCCCAGCCAGATGTTGTCGCCCATCCCTATCTCGTCCCCGTAATAGAGCACCGGGGAACCCGGCAGCGAGAGCAACATGGCCGTGAACAACTCGATCTGGTCGGTGTCGTTCTCCAGCAGAGGGGCCAGCCGCCGACGGATGCCGATGTTCGCCTTCATCCGGGGGTCCTTGGCGTATTCGGCCCACATGTAGTCGCGCTCGTCGTCGGTCACCATCTCGAGGGTGAGCTCGTCGTGGTTGCGCAGGAAGATCCCCCATTGGCAGTTGGCCGGGATGAGCGGGGTCTGGGCCATGATCTCCGAGACCGGGTATCTCGACTCGCGGCGAACTGCCATGAAGATTCGTGGCATCACCGGGAAGTGGAATGCCATGTGACATTCGTCGCCACCGGCCGAGAACTCGCCGAAGTACTCGACGACATCGGCGGGCCACTGGTTGGCCTCGGAGAGCAAAACGGTGTCCGGGTACTCGTCGTCGATCACCTTGCGGACCTGCTTGAGGAAGCCATGGGTTCGGGGGAGGTTCTCGCAGTCCGTCCCCTCCTCCTCGAACAAGTACGGCACGGCGTCGAGGCGGAAGCCGTCGATCCCGAGGTCCAGCCAGAACCGCAGGGCGTCGATGATGGCCTCGCCGACGGCAGGATTGTCGTAGTTTAGGTCGGGCTGATGGCCGAAGAAACGGTGCCAGAAGTATTGCCGGCGTACCGGGTCGAACGTCCAGTTCGATGCCTCGGTATCGACGAAGATGATCCGGGCTTCGGGATAGCCGGTGTCGTCGTCCGCCCAGACGTAGAAGTCGCCGTACGGCCCATCGGGGTTCTCTCGAGACGCCTGAAACCACGGGTGCTGGTCGCTGGTGTGGTTCATGACGAAGTCGATGATCACCCGCATGCTCCGGTCGTGCGCCAGCCGGACGAACCGACTGAAGTCCTCCAACGTGCCGAACTCCGGCAGGACGCCCTTGTAGTCCGAGACGTCGTACCCACCGTCACGCAGCGGTGACGGGTAGAACGGCGGCAGCCAGAGGCAGTCGACGCCGAGCCAGTGCAGATAGTCGAGCTTGTCGGTCAGCCCACGGAGATCGCCGGCGCCGTCCCCGTCGGAGTCCTTGAACGAGCGGACGAGGACCTCGTAGAAGACGGCACGCTTGAACCAGTCGGGATCGGTCCCGGCCGCCGGGAGGTGATCACCGCCGTTCATGTGCCCAACCGGTGGATCGTGAGCACGTGCGCGGGCTCGACGGCCGGGTCGAGGCGAACGAAGTCGAACTGTCCCCAGTGGAATGTCTGCCCGGTCAGCTCGTCGTGCGCAGCGAACGTCTCGTGCCAGTCGAAGCCCAGCTCGGGCATGTCCAAGGAGATGTTGCCTTCCCTGGTCCCGTGCGAGTCCAGGTTCACGACGGTGACGACGACGTCCTCGCCACCTCCGGGCAAGGGCTCGCGCTTGGAGAAGCACACGATCTCGGAGTTGTCGACCCAGTGGAAGCGCAGGTTCCGCAGTCGGTGTAGAGCAGGGTGTGCGCGGCGGATGACGTTGAGCCGGGTCAGATACGGCGCAAGGGACTGGCCTTCCCGTGGGCCGCCCGGCTCGTAGGCCGCCCAGTCCCGGGGTCGGTACTGGTACTTCTCCGAATCGAGGTACTCCTCGCTGCCCGGGCGAACCGCGACGTGCTCGAAGAGCTCGTAGCCGGAGTAGACGCCCCACGTCGGCGAGAGCATCGCCGCGAGCACTGCCCGGATCTTGAACGCCGCCGGACCCCCGTACTGCAGGTACGCGTGCAGGATGTCAGGGGTGTTGACGAAGGCGTTCGGGCGCATGTACGCGGCGGCGTCGCGCAGCTCGGAGAAGTACTCGTAGAGCTCTTGTTTGCTGTTCTTCCAGGTGAAGTACGTGTACGACTGGCCGAAGCCGATCTTGGCCAGGGTGTGCATCATGGCCGGCTTGGTGAAGGCCTCGGCCAGGAACACCACGTCCGGGTCGGTCTGGCGAACCTCTGCCAACAGCCGATGCCAGAAACTGACCGGCTTGGTGTGCGGGTTGTCCACCCGGAAGATCCGCACCCCGTGGTCCATCCACAATCGCACGATCCGCAGCATCTCCGCGTAGCTGCCCTCGGGGTCGTTGTCGAAGTTGAGCGGGTAGATGTCCTGATACTTCTTCGGCGGATTCTCCGCGTATTGGATCGTGCCGTCGGGACGACTCCTGAACCAGTCGGGATGCTCGCGGACCCAGGGATGATCGGGGGAAGTCTGCAGCGCGTAATCGAGCGCGACCTCGAGCCCGAGCTCGCTCGCGCGGCGCACGAAGTGCTCGAAGTCGGCAAGGGTGCCGAGCTGCGCGTGCACGGCGGTGTGTCCGCCCTCCTTGCTGCCGATGGCCCATGGACTGCCGACGTCGTCAGGCAGCGGCTCGAGCGTGTTGTTCTTTCCCTTGCGAAACGCGTCGCCGATCGGATGGATGGGCGGCAGGTAGACGACATCGAACCCCAGTTGGGCAATCCGCGGGAGCTGGCGCTCCGCATCGGCGAACGTGCCGTGACGCTTCGGGCTGCCTGACTGGGAGCGCGGGAACATCTCGTACCAGGCAGCGAACGCCGCGCGCACGCGATCGACGGTGATGAGGAGCTGACGCGAATACTCCGTGAGATCGTCGCGCGAGGGGTGCTGCGTGATCAGGGCGAGCAACCCAGGATCGAGTGCCTCGCGCGCGCGCTCCGCAACCGGAGCCGTGGTGTCACGAAGGGTAGTGGCCGCCTGCGTCAGAGACGCGCGCACCGCGCGATCCTTGCATGCACGCGCGGCACGCTCGATGATCTCGCCTCCTTCGAGCAGCTCCAGGGCCACATCCTGCCCCGCGGCGACTTTCTTCTCCAGCCCTGACACCCACGTCGCGAACGAATCGGTCCACGCTTCGACCGTGAAGCGCCACTCCCCGATGCGATCGAGCAGAAACGCTCCGGCCCACCGATCGGCGTCCGGGTCGTACGGCATGGCGACGTAGGACCATTCGCCTTCACCGCGCCCACGATAGCGAACGCGGGCAGCGAGCTGATCGTGGCCGTCCTTGAAGATGTCGGCCGACACGATGCACGCCTCTCCGACCACGCGTTTCGCGGGAAAGCGTCCGGCGTCGACCTCCGGGCGCACGCGTTCGATCACGATCGGCGCCAGCGCGCGCGAACCGACGGCTCGCGAGGCACGGCGCGGTGTTCGTGTGGGTGCCGACATTTCGTGCTGTCGTGGGGAAGTTGGCGGCAAACTGCGGTCCGTCGGGGGGCTCATTCAAGCAAGTTCCAGTCCGACCGCTGTCTCTGGGTCCTCACAACATGCAACGGCCACGGCTCGC
>DASSDH010000054.1:0-11553 GCA_035697245.1 Jiangellaceae bacterium | reverse complement strand
GTAGAACCTTTCGAAGATCCTGTTCCGGTCTTCGGGTGGTATGCCGAGGCCGGTGTCGGTGACATCGATCCGCGCGTGCATGCCGTCGCGCCGTGTCGCAACCCGCACCTCACCGGGTGGCGGGGTGTATTTGAAGGCGTTGTCGAGCAGGATCAGCAGGGCCTGTTCGAGGTGGTCGGCGTCGCCGCGCACCATGGCGCCGGTCAGAGGTTCAGTTGCCGGTGACAACAGCTTGACGCCGTTGGCCATCCGTGCCGCCTGCCGGCAGGCGGCGGCGACGACGTCTGCGAGTACCAGTGGCCGGCGGTCGATCGTCGCGCCGGCGTCTGCCCGGGCAAGGATCAGTAGCTGCCGCACCATGCGGGCCATCCGATCGGTATCGGCGGCGACGTCGGCCAGGGCTTGGGACCGGAACGCCGCATCGTCGCTGGCGAGGTGCTCGGTCGGTTCGTCGAGTCGGCCGAGCACGTCGACCGTGCTTCGGATCCGGGCCAACGGCGCGCGTAGCTCGTGTGAGCAGTCGGCCAGGAATTGCCGCATCTGCTGGCTCGACCGATTCAGCGAACGGTACGCGTCCTCGAGCTCGGCAAGCATCTCGTTGAAGGTCTCGACCAGATTTCCTACCTCGTCGCCGGAACTGTGCTGCGGGACTCTGCGGCTCAGGTCACGACTGTCCCGGACCGAACGAGCCGCCGCAACGACCTGGCCGATCGGTCGCAGCGCGCCCCTCGCGTAGAGCCAGCTGGCTAGGGCGGTGAGCAGCACCGCGGCAGCGATCACGGCGGTGAGCAGGTTGCGCAGCGTCCGCAACGCGCCGTACGTCGTCATCGGTGAACGCGCAACGACGACGTGACGACCGTCGCCGACCGGTGTCGCGGTGAGAAACAGCGGGCGGCCTGCGACCCGCACCTCGACCACATCACCGCGACGCGCCGCGTCAGGCAGCGGCAGAGTGCGATCGCCGAGGCTTCCTGAGCGGGCCAGCGGCGTGCCGTCGGAGCCGACGACCTGGACGAAGACATCCGGGGCGCCGAAGGTGTCCAGCGTGTACGGAGGTGCCGGCGGGCTGGCTCGATACGCCGCGGCACGGTGCGCGACGTCCCGTTCGATCTCGGCCAGCAGGCTGTCGCGGAGCAGCTGGTTCGTCGCCACACCCACCAGGACGAGGAGCACGCCGACCAGGAAGGTGAATGTCACTGCGAGCCTGGTCCGCAGCGACAGCGGGGGCAGCACGTGCAGGCGGCTCATCGCTGGGTGCGCAGCACATAACCGATGCCGCGCACGGTCTGGATCAGTGGTGGATCACCGAGCTTGCGGCGAAGGTGTCCGATGTGCACGTCGACGACGTTGCTGTCCACTGGTACGTCGTAGCCCCACACAATGCGCAGCAGGGTCTCGCGGCTCTGGATCCGCCGCGGGTTGCGCACCAAGCACGTGAGGACGTCGAACTCTGTGACCGTAAGCTCGATGCGCCGCCCGGCGCGCGTCACGTCACGGGTGCCAAGGTCACAGACCAGGTCGTCGTAGGACAGGCGGTCCAGTGCCTCGGCGCCCCGGCGGCGTAGCACGGCGCGGATCCGGGCGACCAGCTCGTCGATGGCGAAAGGCTTGGCTACATAGTCGTCGGCGCCCAGGTCCAGTGCGCCGACTTTGTCGGACACCTCGTCCTTCGCGGTGAGCATGACCACCGGCACATCGGAGTGCCGGCGCAGCTCGCGCAGTACCTCGAAGCCATCGAGGTCCGGCATGCCGACGTCGAGCAATACCAGGTCCGGCGCGGTCGATCGGGCCGCGTTGAGCGCCTCGGTGCCCGAGTATGCGCACGCGACACCGAAGCCCTCATACCGCAGCCCCCGCTCCAGCAGCGGGACCAGCTTGTGGTCGTCGTCCACCACCAGCAGCAGGGGCGCCCGCGGTTCGACCGAGTTGCCCATGGAGACCTCCATCCGCGGATGTGGCACACGCTACCCGGGTACGACGCGCACGATGCCCGCCATGAACTCGGCGTGCGGCTGGCAGTAGTACGGGTAGCTGCCCGGCTCGGCGAGCGTGACGGTGAACGTCTCCCCGGCGGCGTCGAGCACGCCGTGGAAGCGGCCGCTCGGCCGGCGTACCTGCGGGCTGGCGGTCGAAGTGACGGTGTGGAACGTTGCGTCGTCGTTGACCCAGCGCACCGCACCGCCGGCGGCGACGGTGACATCGTTCGGCCGGAACGCGCACGGTGACTCGTGGTCTCCGGTCGGGCAGGTCAGGTGGACCTCGACCTGTCGGGCGGCCCGGAGCGGCGTGGCCTGTTGGGGGGTGGCCTGTTGTGGGGTGGTCTGCTGTGGTGCCGCCACCGGTGGTGTGCCCGGGCTGCATCCGCCCGTCACCCCCGTGAGCAGGAGCATGATCGCGCCCGCGCACGGGTGCGTGGACACCTCAGCAGGCCGGCGGCGGGGTGGGCGAGAACTCCCGGTCGACACCGGGGCTGACCTGCCGGCCGTCACGCTGCTTGAAGGTATCGGTTGCCATCCATAACAACCAGTAGCCGCGGTCGCCGGGTGCCTGGCCGTGGCCCTCGGCGTACTCGGCTGCTTGGGTGCGGTGGAAGTGCGGGAAGTCTGCGGAAGGCTGCTTGGACTCGCAGAACTCGCCGCGGACGCTGATCCCGACGTACCGCACAGCGGTGGCCTCGGCCGGGTTCGGCTTGTCGAGCTGGATGAACACCGCGACGTCCTTGTTGACCCAGCGATACAGACGCGGTGCGGTCTGGCCGCCGGTGAGCGGGTTGTCGGTGAACAGCCCGGCGAAGGCCGCGAGGTCCGACTTGGACACGGTCTTCGCGCCCGGCGCGACGAAGTCGGCCTTCGGCAGCTTCGCGCCGCACCGTTGGGGAGCGGGCGTCGGCGAGAACTCGTAGTCGACGCCCGGTTTCACCTGGCGGCCGTCCCGCTGGGTGAACTCGTCGACTGCCACCCAGCTGAGCCAGTAGCCCGGTGTGCCCGGCGGTCCGGCGTGACCCTGGGCGTACTCAGCCGCATTCAGGCGGTGGAAGTGCGGGAACCCACCCTTGGTGCCACCGGGCTGGTTTTCCGCGCAGAACACGCCCTTGACGCTGATGCCGATGTAGCGCAGGGTGGTCGCCTTCGCCGCGTCCCGCTCGTCGAACTGCACGAACACAGCCACCCGGTCGTTCACCCACCGGTAGAGCCGCGGCGCGGTTTGGCCGCCCGTCAACGGGTTGTCGCCAAACATGTCCGCGAACGCGACGATGTCGGCATTGGACAGTGGAGTTCCGGTCGGTTCCGCGGGAGCGATACTGGTCGGCGAACCCGCGGAGACGCCAGGCTCCTGACCGCCGCCGCAGGCAGCCAGCACCAGGACGGCGGACGCGGCGGCGGCGGCGATGCGAGTGCGGGACATGACTAGCTCCTCTCTCGGATCAACCACTCCAGCCGACCGGAAGCCCGCTGTGGCCAATTCAACCGGAGGACACGATGACCACAGGGCCACCACCGATGCTGCGTCCGGAGGTTCTGGTCCTGGAATTGAACGAGACCCTGTCCGACCTGGAGCCGATGCGGGAACGCTTCGAACAGGTCGGCTTGCCGAGGCACGCACTCGATGTTTGGTTCGCCGCCACCCTGCGCGACGGGTTCGCCTGACCGCGGCCGGGCACCTACCCAGCCTTTGGCGATGTGGCGAGCGGCGCGTTGCCGGCGGTGCTTGCTTCTCACGGGGTCGACGAGGCCGACGCCGTTGACCTGGTGCTGGCCGGATTCGCCGAGCCCCCGGCGCATCTGGACGTTTCGCCCGGGTTGCACCCGATCCACGCCGCCGGTATCCGGCTCGTCACCCTGACCAACGGCGCGACCGCGATCTCCGACCGCATGCTCGACGGGGCCGGCGTGCTCCCGCTGCTTGAGCACCGCCTCTCGGTGGAGGTGCCGAAGCGGTGGAAGCCGCATCCCGACGCATCGGTATGCCGCCGAAGTCTGCGGCGTCGAGCTGGCTGCGCTGGCGCTGGTCGCGGTCCATCCCTGGGATGTCGACGGTGCTCACCGCGCCGGACTGACTGGCGTCTGGGTCGACCTCCGCAAGACGCCGTACCCGCCCGCGTTCCTACCGCCCGACCTCCAGGACCCGACCTCGAGACGCTCGCCGACATGCTGACCGCATGATGACCCGGCCCGGCGAACGGCGGTGGAGGCCGACACCGGCCGCTCAACGGTCGTCTCACGCGGCCACGTTTCATGGCGGCTCGAATGCCGACGGGTTGCGCGGGTCTCAGACGGCGGCTACGAGCGGTGACAGGAAGCGGTTGGTCAACGAGGGGGCGTCGGCGTCGTTGCCACGAAGGAAGCGGCAGCTTCCCGGCGTGGTCCGTAGAGGATGGACTGGGGGCCATTGCAGGTCGTCGCCGAAGTCGAGCTGGACGGCGAGTCGGTATCGGAGATCCTGGGTGGGAAGGTCGTTCAGCGGCGTCCTGGGTCACGGCTCGAGTGATCGCGCCGACATCGTGTCCTTGATCATCGATTCTCTGCAGGAGCTGCGCCAGTGCCGGCCAGTCGCCCTGTCGGAGGAGTCGCTGGTCGAGCTAGCTGTTGCCTCCCGCGCCCTCGACGGCCGCTAGCTGAACGGTGTCTTCGGTCGCTCTTGCCGGGCGCCGTCGACGAACGTGTCGACCCGCTCGTCGTAGAAGGCGATGAGCCCCGCGATCTTCTGGCTTTCCGGCAAGGGCGTCGGGTAGGACCAGGCCACATCCTTGAGCTGGCCGTCGATCAGGGCGGCGAAGTGCTCTGTCTGTCCCTTGTACGGGCAGCGGGTCACCGTCTCGCTGTGTTCCAGCAAGTCCATCCGTACGTCGGTCCGCGGCAGGTAGTACCGGGTTGGCAGCCCGGTCTCGAAGAGCAGCCTCGGCCGCGGCGAGTCGGCGACCGTGACGCCGGCGAGCTCGACTCGGACGTGGCGGGAGCTGGCGAGGATGTCGACGCGCGTGTGCGGGTCGCGCGGATGAACGTAGACGGGCTCGTCCTCCTCGTACCACGCATCCATCGCGTCCCAGTCGAACCAAACCAGGTCGCGGAGCTCGGTGATCGGCGAGTCCTCGTAACGCGCCGCCGCGTCGGCCGCCTCGCGCCCAGGCACCTTGACGGTGAACAGGGTGGCGTCGCCACGGCTGGGGGAGTGCCGAGTCTCGCCACTGGGGCTGAGCAGCGTTGGGTCGATGTCATCCAGCGGGATGTAGTAGGTGGGGTAGTACGGCTTCTCCCAGACCAGCATGGCGCGCGTCGTGTCGGCGATCATCCGGCCGCCGAGCTGGACGCGCACCCGCTTGGCGCTGCGCTCGAGACGCACCGTGCCACGGGACGTGATCGTGTCCGATCTGTCCATGACAGCATTAACTCATGCGAGGCGGGCGGTCATCCGTGATCGGCGTCACA
This sequence comes from Jiangellaceae bacterium, assembly GCA_035697245.1. Lineage (GTDB taxonomy): Bacteria > Actinomycetota > Actinomycetes > Jiangellales > Jiangellaceae > JACVRX01. The sequence continues at coordinate 6,127 of DASSDH010000054.1, read as the reverse complement.
GATGGCCACGAGTCCGGGCCAGGTCAGGCGATGCGTTCGAGGTGGGCGCCGACGGTGAACCAGTAGTAAAACGATGTAAACGCCAGCGATGAGAAGCGTGATCGCCCCGATCCGTCCCACTTACGGAAGGAGCACCCGCAGGCAAGTGGCCATGCTGGCCTCGAAGACGGCTGCGAGGAGGGTCAAGGCCAGCGCGGGTCGGCCCATGCTCGAGTCAGATAGTGGCGTCACTCTTCTGCGCCGGAGGTCCGAGCGTGAAGGTGGGAGCGGTCCGCAGGCCCGGGCGACGCTCCGCGGAGGGATCATGAGGAGGAGGAGGAGGAGGAGGGATCACATGACAACCCACAATGTCGTGAAGCACGACGAGTGGCTCAAGGCACGGAGGAGGCACCTGGCGAAGGAGAAGGAGTTCACCCGGCTGCGCGATCAGCTGAGCCGGGAGCGCCGCGACCTGCCCTGGGAGCTCGTCGAAAAGCACTACACCTTCGAGGGCGAGCACGGGAGGCAGTCACTCAGCGACCTCTTCGAGAGACGCGGCCAACTGGTCATCTATCACGCGATGTTCAACCCCGACACCGCCGGGGCCGATACGAGCTGGACGGCGGACGCGGCCTGCTTTGTTTGTTCGTTCTGGATGGACAACTTCAACGGCATCACCATCCACCTGAACCACCGGGACATCACGATGGCCGCAGTCTCACGGGCTCCCTACCCGAAGCTTGCCGCCTACAAGAAACGGATGGGTTGGGGGTTTCCGTGGCTGTCGTCGCTGGGAAGCGACTTCAACTTCGACTATCGCGTCTCGTTCACCGATGATGCGACCCACCAGGTCGATTACAACTACCGGCGCCGCCAGTGGGGATCGACCGAGGCGCCCGGGATCAGCGTGTTCGTGAAGGATGGCGGCCAGATCTACCACACGTACTCCACCTATGAGCGTGGACTCGACATGTTGAACGTCGCGTACCACTACATGGATCTCGTGCCGAAGGGTCGCGATGACGGCGACGGGGCCGCGGCATCGTGGCTTCGCCGTCGCGACGAGTATCAGCACTGATGTACGGCGGCCGACTCCTTCCGGCGATCGGGCTGGTCAGACGAGTGAGGCCGGGCGGATTTTGTCCAGCGTGTCGAGTGTTGATGAAGGCCGGTGACGCCAGACAGCAGCTGGCCAAGCCCATGGCGGCCGCGCTGGTCGTCCTCGCTGTCGCCGCCGTTGCCTGGGCGGCCATGGTCCACCATTCGCGCTTCATGGGGGGAATGGAGGTGGGCCTGGGCCCGATCGAGTCCTTCGCCGCGACGTGGGTCGTGATGATTGCGGCGATGATGTTGCCCTCCGCGATCCCGGTGGTGCTTGAGTTCGCGCGAACGGCCGAACGGCGAAAGGGATGGCAGGTCGCCACTGGGGTGCTTGCGGCCACGTACCTTGGCGTGTGGCTGATTTTCGGCGTGGTGTGCTACGCGATCTACACCGCCGCGGGAATGCCCTGGCCCAACCAGGCCGTGGCAGTGGGACTGGCGCTGGCTCTCGCCGGCGTCTACTCTGTCAGCCCGATCAAACGAGCAAGCCAGGCGCGGTGCCGCGAGCTGTGCGCGCTGCATGGGCCGCTTCCCTTCAACCTGATGCGCAGTGCCGCGGTGGCTGGCGCGCGCTACAGCCTCAGCTGCCTTGGATGCAGCGCGGCCCTCATGGTCGCCATGGTCCTTCTCGGGATGTCCAGTCTCTGGTGGGCGGTGATCCTGGGCATCTTCGTCCTCGTCTACAAGTTCGCGCCTCCGCTCCGAATGCGGTATGAGCTGGTCCTTTCGGCGGCTCTGCTGGCTCTCGGCGGCGCCTACCTCATGATGGGTTGAGACGCGACTTCGCCAGCTGGCAGCCGAGCGCGGGATTGGCCAGGGCACGAGGGCACGAGCAACTCGAAAGCCCGGCACAGGCGATCGACCAGGCGCGGGCTCGTGACCACGCCTTGTTCGATCAAAGCCGCCGCCGCGTGGGACTGAAGCTCAGCCACTCGGCCGCGGGATGCTCGGACGGGAACTCGCGCGCAACGCGGCGGAGCTTCGCCTCGGCCCAGACCAGGAATAGGCGGAAGATCAACTGCTAGCCCATCACTCGGGCGAGACTTCTCTATCGCTATCGCAGGCTGGGAGCCGCGCGGGCGGCTGCGCGGGCAGCTGCCCTGGAGGGGGCGCTGTTTCCGTGGCAGAGCGGGAGCGACGGACGCGACGAAACCGCATTCAATCCCCGCACCGATTCCTGGCAGCCTGATAACTCGCGCCGCCAGCGGCATGTCGGTCTGGCCGTCGCGTACAGCGTTATCCAGTACGCCGAGGCCAGCGGGGATGAGTTGTTCCTCGCCGACGTGGGGATCGATCTGGTCGTCGATGTGGCGCGTTACTTCGCGAGCATGGCCATCCTCGCTCTACGACACCCTCGCCCATCGGACATCGTTTGTCGTATACCAGCGCTGACTTCGGCGGAGGATTCCGCGCGGTAGGGCCGATGCCGGCGGCCGCCTAGGCCGCCCCGCTGCGCCTAGGGCAGAGATCGCCGTGTTCGCTGGCCGGCTTCCCCAGGTCACTGGTCCACGTCGAAGCGCGAGTCTCAACGGGGCTATTCGCAGTTGAGCGTGGTGAGTCGGTGATGCAAGGGCTCGTGGCCCTGCGCTGAGATGGGTGTGTTCACGCATCCATCGAGGAAGGACCACGAGCTTGTTCGAGCCTACGGGCTCGCAGCGTGATGCTGCGAGCGTGATCTTCAACCTGCACGGATATCGGGTGATCGACGCGGTCGATTTGCCCCTGGGCAGTCGCCGGGTCAAGGTGGAGCCTGTTGATCTTGCTGATGGCTGCCCAGCGTGTGGGGTGGTGTCGGGCCGAGTGCATGCCTGGGTGGTGCAGCGGGTTCGTGACGTCGCGTACGCGGGCCAGGTCGAGGTGTTGGTCCGTAAGCCGAGGCTGGTGTGCGCCGAGCCGGCGTGTCCGCGACGCACCTTCACCCCAGCTACTCCGCAGTTGCCGGCCAGGGCCAGGTGCACGACTCGGTTGAAGACGGCGCTGTTGGCTGCGGTGATCGACTCCGGCCGGGCCGTCGTCGAGGTGGCCGCCGCCTACCAGGTGGCGTGGTGGACGGTGCAGGCGACGGTCAACGCCGCGGCGGTGTTGCTGCCTGAGGTGGACCAGCTGCAGGTTAGGCGGCTCGGGATCGATGAGCACCGCTACCGGCGGGTCCGCTGGTTCCGCGACGAGTGTGGTGGCTGGCGGCGGGTCGAGCCGTGGATGTCGACGATGGTCAATGCAGCCTCTGGTCAGGTTCTGGGCATCGTCGACGGCCGTGACTCCGCCACGGTTGGCGGTTGGCTGGCCCAGCGGAGCCCGGCCTGGCGGGCCAGGATCGAGGTTGTTGCGATCGACCCGTCGGCGGCGTTCAAGAAGGCCATCACCGAGCAGCTACCGAACGCGAAGATCAGCGTGGACCCGTTTCACCTGGTGCAGCTGGCGAACCTGATGGTGACCAGGGTGCGACAGCGGCTGGTCCGCGAGCGTGAACAGCGCCGTGGCCGCAAGGTCGACCCGGCCTGGGCACACCGAACTCTGCTGCTCCGCGGCTACGAGACCCTGTCGGCCCGCGCTCGAACCCGACTCGACACTGTCTTCGCCAGCGACGACCCCACCGATGAGCTGTCGGCCGCCTGGGGTGTGAAGGAACAGCTCCGGCGGCTCCTCAACACCAGCACGGTCGAACAGGTCCGCCACGAGAAGATGATCTTGGGCTGCTACGTGCTGGCTGCCGACATGGAGGAGACCTGGCGGCTCTGGGCCACCATCGAGACCTGGTGGCCCGCCGTCGAGGTGCTCATCGAAACCGGCGTCACCAACGCTCGCACCGAGGCAGCGAACACCGGCATCAAGCAGATCAAACGCACTGGTCGGGGATACCGGAACCCAGCCCACTACCAAGCCCGTATCCTGCTCACCAGCGCCGCCCGACGCGCGGCGTGAACCCATTGACCAGGCAGGGCACCACGGTCAAATGCGAATAGCCCTCAACGGCGGAGTCGTCCTGGCGGCCCAGCCAGGATCAACAAGGAAGTATCCAGGCACATGTCAGCGCCCTCACGATTGCGCTACGGAGTCGGCTCGCTGGACTCAGAAGGTTGCGCCGAACCCTCGATGTCGATACTGCCCTGGTCGAGCCGGAACGGCGGGTACCGGTCGGTCATCAGCGCCACATAAACCAGCAGCCGGAAGCCCCACCGATTGATACCAACTGCAAAATCAAAGAGGCCAGGGGGATAACGGGTTGTGAACAGCATGGCGATAGCTGCGATCAGCACACAGGCGCCAATCAGGCTGGGGGTGGAATAGGTAACGGGTTGGCCGTCCTGCATGCTCGTGGCCACGACATAACCGGAGCCGAAGAGCGCGCCGACAATGATGTATTGCGGGAAGGCGAGCAGCCACTTGACCAGCGGCAGCCAACGATTCAGCTGCTGTGGGTAGTCGATCTCCAGCCGCGCCGGATAGTCCGGGACATCGGCAAGAGTAAACGGCGGGTACCGATCGGTAGCCAGGGCCGTATAGCCGTAAAAGCTCACCCGCCAAGACCACCGAATTACCCCGACGTTGAAGTCGAACAAGCCCTTCGGATACCTGGTAGTGAACAAGATCGCGAAGAAGGCGATCACCGTGACTATCCAGAACGCAAGCCACAAGAAAACAAGAATGATGTAATGCGGGATGAGCAGTAACCATTTGACCAGCCACAATGCTCGACTGGGCTGATCGAAAAAGCCTCGCACGGAAATCGGGTAGGCGACGGAACCTGGGTAGGCGGTGGAACTCATGGGTGCCCTCCTTCAATGCGGCAGACAACCCCCCGCTTTGTCCACTATCGAGGAAGCCTCACTACAGGTCAACGCGACGCGCGGCATCGGGACGTTAGCAACAGGTCCTAGCTGACCGAGAATGTCGCATTGCGCGCAACGACTGGCGGCAGTCAAGGCGCCTCGCTCACTAGTCCTCGGACTCCAACTCCCACTCAGACTCGAACTCGGACTCCCACTCCATCTCAGCATCCGCCGGTCCGAACCGTCTCGCTGCCTCCATCACGTACGCCTCGTTCTCGTACGCCTCGCCCGATCCACTGACGATCTCGCCATTACGGCACGAGCTCGCCATCGCCCGTTTGGACCTGGCCTGTGCTCATGCCCAGCTGGTGCGGTAACGCGTTCACCGGAGTCTGTCGGCGGGTCCGCCGGATCAACCAGGATGCGCGCCGCCGCAACATGCAAAGAGGGTGGCCGAGCGCGCTCCGAGGTACGACCGCCAGCGTTCTTCGCGATGCTTCGGGATCGCAGGTACGACAGGTTTTCCACAGTTACGCCCGGTTCGTGCCGTCGGGCGGCTGTTATGGCTCGATGGCAATGCGCGTCGGGGCAAGGGGAGGGTGAATGAGCCGGCAACGGGAGGCGAACACCGGTGTCGGCGGCTGGCGCACGGTCGGGGAGCTCCTCGCCGACAGCGACGAACTGGCCCACGAGACGCTCCTCGACGCAACACCCGATCACGCGCCAGCCATGGTGAGGAGCTGGAACCAGCTCGTCAGGTCAGCGGCCGAACTAGGGGCCGTCTTGCCTTCGGGGCCAAACAGCCCGTCGGAATTGGATCCAGCGAACGTCCGTCGTGATCTGCGTCGGGCGCTCAAGCTGGTGCCTGACATCCGCCAGCTGCGTGACCTGACCCGGTATCGGATCGATCTGGTCGGGGTCCGCACCGCGGAGAAGAACCGGGTGGACAAACTGCTGGAGGATGCCTGCTTGAAGTTGTCGGTTGTCGCCTCCGACATCTTCGGCGTCTCCGGCCGGGCGATGATGGCCGCGCTGATCGCCGGGGGACGCGATCCCACGACCTTGGCCGATCTCGCCCGCTCCAGGATGCGGACCAAGATCCCGCGACTGGAGGAGTCGTTCGCTGGGCTTCGGCTGGGCACCTTTGATGACCATCACCGGTTCCTGCTGGCCCGGATGCTGGCCCGCGTCGACGCCGTCGACCTCGACATCGCCGCCGTCGACACCCAGATCGGGCAGCACCTGACCCCTTTCGCTGACGCGGTCGCCCGGCTCGA
>DASSDH010000053.1:0-8985 GCA_035697245.1 Jiangellaceae bacterium | reverse complement strand
TGGCTCGTCCTTCTATGAGGTCACCTTCTACGCGAAGGTCGGAGACGGCGAATGGCAGCCGATCGGCACGGACGATACGGCGCCATATCGCGTCTTCCACGACGTCAGCTCGCTTGACCCGGGAACGCCGCTGGAGTACCGGGCGGTCGTCCTCGACAATGGCCGGCATACGGCGATGAGCGAGCCGCAGAGCACCGCTGTACCCGCACCGCTGGTCAGGATCGAGGTGCCAGCCGAGGGCAGCAAGGTACGCGACACGGTCGAGGTTCGCGCGGTCGCCGACCCCGAACTGCCGACACACGTCGTCCGCTTCGAGCGCAGCGTTGCCGGCGGTCCGTGGACACCAATCGGCACGGACGATTCGTCTCCCGTCTACACAGTGTTCGACGATCTGGCTCCGCTCAACCTGGCGGCAGGCACCGCAATCGCCTACCGCGCAATCCTCACCACGGCCAACGGCACAGAGGTGACCAGCGCGGCCCGGACGGTACAAGCCGCCGGGCCAGAAGTCACCACGGCGACGCTGCGGTACTTCCGGCCAGCCGGGGATTACGGCACGGTGGACGACGGATGGGGCCTGCACATGTGGGGGGACGCCGTGGACCCGGCGGTGCTGGCGCAGATCGCATGGGACAACCCATGGCCGCGTACCACGGTCGACGCAGATGGCTGGGCGGTCTACCAGATACCGCTGGTGAACGACCAGGCACCGGTCAACTTCATCATGCATCTGCCGAGCGGCGACACAGTCCCAACGTCCCGCGAGCCGGGCGGTGACCGGTCGTTCCTGCCGATCGACAACTCGACTGTCTGGATCGTCCAGGGTGACCCGACGGTCTATACCAGCCAACCTCCCACCCCATAGATCCGCAGGACCGCAGCCGAACTGACGGAACGGCCTCGTACTACCCCGTCGTCGAGCTGGCGCGGACCACGCGACCCTCATCCCACACCGGTACGGGTGATTCGTAGACCTGACCGTCGGCGCCGAACACGAGGTACCGGTCGAAGCCGCGGGCGAACCACCGGTCATGGGTGGCGGCGAGCACGGTGCCCTCGAACGCCGACAGGCCCTCCTCCAGCGCCTCGGCGGACACCAGATCGAGATTGTCGGTCGGCTCGTCGAGCAGCAGAAGCGTCGCGCCGGCTAGTTCGAGCAGCAGGATCTGGAAACGTGCCTGCTGGCCGCCGGAGAGCGTGTCGAAGCGCTGCTCCGCCGCATAAGCCAGCTCGTACCTGTCAAGCGCACGGCTCGCTGGTTCCCTCGGCATCCCGTCGCGGTGTCCGTCTCCGCGATGCAGGATTTCGAGCAATGTCCGGCCCATGAGCTCGGGGTGCTCATGTGTCTGCGCGAACCAACCCGGCCGGACCCGCGCACCGAGTTTGGCCAGGCCGCTGTGGGCCACCGGTTCTACCGGTGTCTCATCGACGGGCCGATGCTCGCCGTCGGGGTCAGTACCACCTGCAGCAAGCAGGCGCAGGAAGTGCGACTTGCCCGAGCCGTTGGAGCCGAGGACGGCGACTCTCTCGCCGTACCAGATCTCCAGATCGAATGGCCGCATGAGCCCGGTCAGCTCCAGCCGTTCGCCTACCACCGCGCGCTTCCCGGTGCGCCCACCACGCAGCCGCATCCGGACATCCTGTTCCCGTGGAATGGCCTGCGGAGGGCCGGCCTCCTCGAACTTGCGCAACCGGGTCTGAGCCGCCTGGTATCGCGAGGCCATCCCGTCGTTGTAGGCAGCCTTCGTCTTGTACATGAGCACGAGGGCTTGGAGCTTGGCGCGCTCTTCGTCCCAGCGGCGGCGCAATTCCTCCAACCGTGCGAACCGCTCCCGTCGCGCCTCGTGATACGTCTCGAAGCCGCCACCGTGGACCCAGGCGGTGTTCCCAGCGGCACCAAGCTCCAGCGTGACGACCCGGGTTGCGGTTCGGGCCAGCAGCTCCCGGTCGTGGCTCACGAACAGGACGGTCTTCGGTGTCTCGACCAACCGGTCCTCCAGCCACCGCTTCGCCGGCACGTCGAGGAAGTTGTCCGGTTCGTCGAGAAGCAGCACCTCGTCCGGCCCACGCAACAGGGCCTCCAACACCAGCCTCTTCTGCTCGCCGCCGGAGAGCGTGGCGAGCTGCCGCCATCGACACTGGTCGTATGCAACGCCCAATGCCGATGTCGTGCAGACGTCCCACAGCACCTCGGCTTTGTACCCACCGGCGTCGGTCCACTCGGTGAGAGCGTGCGCGTACGCCATCTGGGTGGCCACGTCGTCGTGGTCCATCATGGCCAGCTCAGCCGTGTCGAGAGCAGCTGCGGCAAGGCGAACTCGAGGCGGTGCTACAGAGAGCAACAAGTCGTGAATGTCGCTGGCTCCGCGCCCGACGAACTGACGCATGACACCGATGCCCCCGGACCTGGTTACGGCACCGCCGTCTGGATTGACGTCACCCGCGATGATGCGCAGCAGCGTCGTCTTGCCCGACCCGTTGGCACCCACAAGCGCGACCTTTGCGCCGTCCCCGACCCGAAACGAGACGTCGTCGAGCAGCACACGCCCATCCGGCAACGTGTACGTGACGGCGTTCAGGTCGACATGGCCCACGAGGATCCAGTCTTGTCGGTTCCGCGGCTTGCCTTCCAATCACTTTCATCGCTCGTCGCCAGGCGGTGAGTCGGGCGGTGAACCCCGCTGGGTTGAGCAGCGAGCAGCGCTAGGTGATGCCGTGCTTCTTGAGGATGGCCTCGATGTCGGAGAAGTCGTCATCGGCGGCGGGCGCTTTCGCCGTCACTTCGCCCTTGGTTGGGCGCACGGTTGTTGCAGCTCGGCGCGTGGGTTGCCGGCCTTCGAGACGCTGGCCGACGACGAACAGGATTCCGGCGAGCGCTAGCGAGACAATTCCGAGCCAGGCCAGTGGGCTGAGGGCGATCCCGGCGAGGAAGCCGACGATGCCGATGGCGGATGCACCCATAAGCAGAAAGCCAACAGCCGCTTGCTGTAACGCGGCTGCGGCGCCCTTGGACCGGGCCCGCCTGATCGAGAGGGCGACCAGTACGGCGCCGACGGCGGCTATGGCGATGGAGATGGCGTCCTGGAGCACGCTTCCAGGCTACGCGTGCCAACGTCGGTACACCTCAGGGTCGTCCCTGACCTCACCCTGACGATGGGCGCCACCAGCCGCGACAGGAGTCCGCACTCACGGCGTCAGTGGGAGGCCGGCAGCGTCCGCCTGCTCCGGGCCGCCTCCGCGTGGGCGGCGAGTTCGTTGTCCGGTGGATACCCGACTGCTTCGAGGGTCAGGCCGTGCGGTGGCACCACCGTCACCGCCGAATCCCGAATGCCCGCCACCAGCACTTCCGCTGGCCAATCAGGAGGTCGCCGGCCGTCGCCGACCGCCAACAGGGCGCCAACCATGGCCCGCACCTGGTTGTGGCAGAACGCATCTGCCTGGATCGTCGCCACCGCGAGATCCTCCTCGGCGCGTTCCCATGTCAGCATTCGAAGCGTCCGGATCGTCGTGGCTCCCTCCCGCGGACGGCAGAACGCGGCGAAGTCGTGCACCCCCAGCAGGCCGGCCGCGGCCGTGTTCATCGCGGAGACCTCCAGACGATGCGGATGCCACAGCACAACCGATCGTTGCAACGGGTCCGCACCGTAAGCGGTGTCCGCAACTCGATAGACGTAGCGGCGCCAGATCGCTGAGAACCGCGCGTCGAAGCCGTCCGGAGCAACGCGCGCCGAGCGTACCCTCAGGTCGGCCGGCAGCACCCCCGCGAGGCGTCGGACCAGAGCCTCTGCCGGCGTCCGGTCGGTCCGACCCGGCAGCGCCACCCACGCGGGCGAACCGACATCGAAATGGCATACCTGACCCGCAGCGTGGACCCCGGCGTCGGTCCGGCCGGCGACGGTGAGAAACGGCCGGTCGATCCGCAGCACGGTCGCAAGGGCCTGCCCGAGCACACCCTGAACCGTGCGCCGGCTCGGCTGGTCGGCCCATCCTGAGAAGTCGGTCCCGTCGTACGCCACGTCAAGGCGCACTCGTAACAGCCCCTCGCCACCGGGTTTGGTAGCGACGGGCTGCATGCTGCGGGCGGGACGATCAGGCGTTCTTCTGGTCGTCGGCCGCTTCCTCGGTGGAATCCTCGGCGGGCAGGTCGGCGAAGACGACGGTCTCGACATCAGGCGTTTCCGGAGAAGATTCTGCGTCTTCGCTTTCGCTGGCAGCAGGCTCCTCGGCACTCCCTTCGGCTTCGGCGACAGCGGCCTCCGCTTCGGTGACCTCGGCGGTCGACTCGCCGGCTGTTTCTGGCGTGACGTCGGCTTCCTCGGCCGCCGCCGCAGCCGGGGCGGCCACCTTCTTGGCGGGCGCCGACTTCTTGGCGGCTCGACGGGTAGCGCTTGTCGCCTCGGCCACGACCTGCTCTGCGAGCGGCTCGACCAGCTCGATGATGGCCATCGGGGCGTTGTCGCCCTTGCGCGGGCCGATCTTCACGATCCGCGTGTAGCCGCCGTTCCGGTTGCCGTAACGCGGCCCTATCTCCGTGAACAAGATGTGCACGATGCTCTTGTTGCCAATCGTGCTGAGCACCTGCCGACGAGCATGCAGGTCGCCGCGCTTGGCCTTGGTGATCAGGCGTTCGGCCACCGGACGCAGCCGACGGGCCTTCGCCTGGGTGGTCGTGATGCGGCCGTGCTCGAACAGCGCCGTGGCCAGGTTCGCCAGGATGTGCCGCTCGTGCGCCGGCGACCCACCGAGGCGAGCACCCTTCGCGGGGCTAGGCATGTCCTACTCCATCTAGGTTGGTCCCCCACAGCCGGGGGGATTGCGGCGGGCGAAGCCCCGCAGGTGTCAGTATTGCTCGTCCTCGGCGTAGGACTGGTCGTCGTCACCATAGGTGTCCACGGCCGCCGCGGGGTCGAACCCGGGTGCGCCGTCCTTGAGGGCCAGACCCATCGTGGCGAGCTTGGCCTTGACCTCGTCGATCGACTTCTGTCCGAAGTTTCGGATATCGAGCAGGTCCGCCTCGCTGCGCGAGATCAGCTCTCCCACGGAGTGGATCCCCTCGCGCTTGAGGCAGTTGTAGGACCGGACAGTCAGCTGCAGGTCCTCGATCGGCAGCGCCAGGTCAGCGGCGAGCTGCGCGTCGACCGGCGACGGACCGATCTCGATGCCCTCGGCGTCCACGTTGAGCTCCCGGGCGAGACCGAACAACTCGACCAGCGTGGTGCCCGCCGAGGCGACGGCGTCGCGCGGGCGCATCGACGGCTTGGTCTCGACGTCGACGATCAACTTGTCGAAGTCGGTGCGGCCCTCGACCCGGGTCGCCTCCACCTTGTAGGTGACCTTGAGCACGGGCGAGTAGATCGAGTCGACGGGAATGCGGCCGATCTCGGCGTCGGACCGCTTGTTCTGCACCGCGGAGACGTAGCCGCGGCCGCGCTCGACCGTCAGCTCCATCTCCACCTTGCCCTTGCCGTTGAGGGTGGCGATGTGCAAATCGGGGTTGTGCACCTCTACGCCGGCCGGCGGGGCGATGTCCGCGGCGGTCACAGCGCCGGGTCCCTGCTTGCGCAAGTACATGGTCACCGGTTCGTCGTGCTCGGAGGACACGACCAGTTCCTTGAGGTTCAGGATGACGTCGGTGACGTCCTCCTTGACCCCGGGGATCGTCGTGAACTCGTGCAGCACACCCTCGATCCGGATCGAGGTGATCGCCGCTCCGGGGATCGACGAGAGCAGGGTACGACGCAGCGAGTTGCCGAGCGTGTATCCGAAGCCGGGCTCGAGCGGGTCGATGGTGAACCGGGCTCGGGTGTCGTCGACCTCGTCGACGGTGAGGTTGGGACGCTGGGTGATGAGCACTGGTGTTTCCTCTCCGCGACGACCGCTATATGACGTCGCGATCGGGTCTTACTTGGAGTAGAGCTCGACGATGAGCTGCTCCTGGACCGGCGTGTCGATCTGCTGCCGGACCGGAAGCTGGTGGACGAGGATGCGTAACTGGCCGGGCAGCACTTCCAGCCAGGCGGGGACGGGACGTTCGCCGTGTGTTTCGCGGGCGATGATGAACGGCGTCATCTCCAGCGACTTCGGGCGGACGTCGATGACGTCGTGCGGCGCGACCCGGTACGACGGCACGTTGACCTTGTGGCCGTTGACCAGGAAATGGCCGTGGACCACGAGCTGGCGGGCGTGCCGTCGAGTGCGGGCGATGCCGGCGCGGTAGACGACGTTGTCGAGACGGGACTCCAGGATCTGCAGCAGCGCTTCGCCGGTCTTGCCCTGGGTCCGGTTGGCCTCCTCGTAGTAGCGGCGGAACTGCTTCTCGAGGATTCCGTAGGTGTGCCGCGCCTTCTGCTTCTCGTGCAGCTGGAGGCGGTACTCGCTCTCCTTCTGCCGGCCACGGCCATGCTGGCCGGGCGGGTACGGCCGACGTTCGTATGCCTTGTCGAATCCGACGAGGTCGACGCCAAGGCGGCGCGACTTCTTCGTGATGGGACCGGTGTATCGGGCCATTGCGGGTCAGTTCTCCTGTGGTCTCGGATGCTCAGACGCGGCGACGCTTCGGCGGACGGCAGCCGTTGTGTGCTTGCGGTGTCACGTCGGCGATCGTGCCCACCTCGAGACCCACGGCCTGCAGCGAGCGGATTGCCGTCTCCCGACCCGAGCCCGGGCCCTTGACGAACACGTCGACCTTGCGCATGCCGTGCTCCTGTGCTCGGCGCGCGGCCGCTTCGGCGGCCATCTGCGCCGCGTACGGCGTGGACTTGCGCGAGCCCTTGAACCCCACCTGGCCTGCGCTGGCCCAGGAGATCACATTGCCCTGCGGGTCGGTGATCGAGACGATCGTGTTGTTGAACGTGCTCTTGATGTGCGCAACGCCGTGCGCGATGTTCTTCTTCTCCTTGCGCCGCACCTTGGTGGTCTTGGCGCCGGAAGCCTGCCGGCTCTTGGGAGGCATGTCAGTCCGTGCTCCTGTCTGCGGTCGCGGCCGAGGTCGTCGGCGATGGCTGCCGGATCACTTGCCGACCTTCTTCTTTCCGGCGACGGTCTTCCGCGGACCCTTGCGGGTGCGGGCGTTGGTGTGAGTGCGCTGTCCCCGGACGGGAAGATGGCGGCGGTGCCGGATGCCCTGGTAGCTGCCGATCTCCACCTTGCGTCGGATGTCGGACTGGACTTCCCGGCGCAGGTCACCTTCGACCTGGTAGGTGGCCTCGATCCAGTCGCGGAGCTTGACCAGGTCCTCGTCACCGAGATCGCGGACACGCAAGTCCGGGCTGACCCCTGTCTGCTTCAACGTCTCGAGTGCACGGGTTCGGCCGATGCCGAATATGTAGGTGAGGGCGACCTCCAGGCGCTTGTCACGGGGGAGGTCGACACCGACGAGTCGGGCCATGTGGCTCGTGTTCTCCTTGGTTCGCGGAGGTGTCTGGCGCACCGCCTCCCACTGATGGTTCAGTGGGTCCCGGCCTCCGTCCGGGGGCGGCCCGCAGGATCGCGGGTGCAGGTGCGTTGAGTGCGTTGTTCAGTTGGCGGTGGTCAGCCCTGCCGCTGCTTGTGCCGCAGGTTTTCGCAGATCACCATGACCCGCCCGTGCCGGCGGATCACCTTGCACTTGTCACAGATGGGCTTGACGCTCGGCTTGACCTTCATGGCTGTCTCCGTCGGGCGGGTGTGGTCACTTGTAGCGGTACACGATCCGACCGCGGGTGAGGTCGTAGGGGCTGAGTTCCACCACGACGCGGTCCTCGGGGAGGATCCGGATGTAGTGCTGGCGCATCTTGCCCGAGATGTGGGCGAGAACCTTGTGGCCGTTGGAGAGCTCGACGCGGAACATGGCATTCGGTAGAGCTTCGGCCACGGTGCCCTCGATCTCGATGACCCCGTCCTTCTTCGGCATTGCCTCCGCGCTTCTGTCGTGGATGTGTCTGACGGCTCGGCTCACCGACGAGCCAGCCCGTCGGAGCGCCCATACCCCGGGAATGGGATCAGCCGCGGAGCACGCCGAATCAGGCCACAGTGGGCCGACCAAGAATTGTACGGCACGGCGGGGGCTCGATGCCAAACCGGGTTGATCTTCGGTCCGGCAGTTACCGGCCTCGGTCGAAGCGGCGGCTGGCCAGCGTCATCATCAGCAGCACGACTCCCCACGGACCAGCGACCCAGGCCGGCCAGAAGTACACGTCCTCGCCGCCGAGTATTGACACCAGCAGCCAGATCACCACGTTGACCGAGACGGCGGTGCCCCAGACCCACCACGCGGCGGTCAGGCCGGTGCGACCGGTCTGGCTCCGAGCCGGTGAGACGGGAGCCGGCCGGGCGGTGGGTCGACCGGCCGACCTGGTCGCGGGCGGCCGTGCTGGCCGGGGAAGGTCCGCAACCAGCCGGTCGAGCTCGCCATAGGTGCGTGCCTCGTAGGTCGCGCCGAGCCGTTCGAGCAATTCGTCCTGCGCCAGCCGACCGTCGGCATGTGCGTCGCGGAGCACGGCCGCTATCCGGTCGCGGTCGGTGTCTGACGCTCGCATCTCCGGCCGGTCGACCATGACCGCAAGTATCCCGGACCGACCGGACGCCGACCATCCGGGATGACCCGGATCTGCGCGACGTCAGGCGGTGGCTGGCGTAGGCACGCCGAGGGAGTGGAGCTGGGCGGCCCCGCCATCCAGCGCGGTGAGCACCCACGGCCCGTCGGCGGTGACCGCCACGGTGTGTTCGAAGTGTGCGGACAGCGAGCCGTCGGCGGTGGCGACCGTCCAGCCGTCGTCGAGTAGGACTGTCTCCGCTGAACCGATGTTGATCATGGGCTCGAGCGCCAGCACGAGGCCGGGAACCAACTTGGGACCGCGCATCCCGGTGCGGTAGTTGAGTACATGCGGGTCCTGGTGCATCTCGGTGCCGATGCCATGGCCGCCGTACTCGGCGACGATCCCATAGTGGCCTGCCCCCAGCACGTGGTCCTCGACGGCAGCGCCGATGTCCCGGAGGCGGTTGTCC
>DASSDH010000052.1:0-14707 GCA_035697245.1 Jiangellaceae bacterium | reverse complement strand
GCGCTGACATGATGTCCCGCGAGCACACCCCTGAAGGGATCTCTCGATGACCACCACCGCTCACCCCGAGCTCGAGGGTTTGGGCCGTTACAAGTTCGGCTGGGCCGACTCGGACGCCGCTGGCGCTCTTGCGCGCCGCGGATTGTCCGAGGACGTCGTCCGCGAGATCTCAGCGCTGAAGAAAGAGCCGGAGTGGATGCTCGAGTTGCGGCTCAAGGGGCTGCACCTGTTCGAGAAGAAGCCCATGCCCACCTGGGGCGCCGACCTGTCCGCAATCGACTTCGACAACATCAAGTACTTCGTGCGCTCCACTGAGAAACAGGCGGCCAGCTGGGACGATCTACCGGCGGATATCAAAAACACCTACGACAAGTTGGGCATCCCAGAAGCAGAGAGGCAAAGGCTCATTGCGGGCGTAGCGGCACAATATGAGTCCGAGGTGGTTTACCACAAAATTCGCGAAGATCTGGAAGAACAGGGCGTCATCTTCCTCGACACCGACACCGGGCTGAAGGAACACCCGGAACTGTTCAAGGAGTACTTCACCTCGGTGATCCCGGCCGGTGACAACAAGTTCTCCGCGCTGAACACCGCCGTCTGGTCGGGAGGCAGCTTCATCTATGTGCCGAAAGGTGTGTACGTCGAGATCCCGCTGCAGGCCTATTTCCGGATCAACACCGAGAACATGGGCCAGTTCGAGCGCACGCTGATCATCGTCGACGAAGGCGCCTACGTCCACTATGTCGAGGGCTGCACCGCACCGATCTACTCCTCCGATTCCTTGCACAGCGCGGTCGTCGAGATCATCGTGAAGAAGAACGCCCGCTGCCGGTACACGACCATCCAGAACTGGTCTAACAACGTCTACAACCTGGTGACGAAGCGGGCCACCGCCGCCGAGGGCGCCACCATGGAATGGATCGACGGCAACATTGGTTCCAAGATCACTATGAAGTACCCGGCGGTCTGGCTGATGGGGGAGCACGCGAAGGGCGAGACGCTCTCGGTGGCGTTCGCCGGCGAGGGCCAGCATCAGGATGCCGGCGCGAAGATGTTGCATATGGCGCCGAACACGTCGTCGTCGATCGTGTCCAAGTCGGTGGCTCGCGGCGGCGGCCGTACCTCGTACCGCGGACTGGTCCAGGTCATGCCGCGGGCGGTACACAGCGCGAGCACTGTTCGTTGCGATGCGCTGCTGATCGACACCGTCTCGCGGTCGGACACCTATCCGTATGTCGACGTGCGCAACGACGACGTATCGATGGGCCACGAGGCGACGGTCTCGAAGGTCAGCGAGGACCAGCTGTTCTACCTGATGAGCCGGGGCATGTCCGAGGAAGAGGCCATGGCGATGATCGTGCGCGGGTTCATCGAGCCGATCGCCCGTGAGCTGCCGATGGAGTACGCGTTAGAGCTCAACCGGCTGATCGAGCTGCAGATGGAAGGCGCGGTGGGCTGAGCCGCATGACGATTCTCGACGACACGACGTCGCCGCAGCACGGCCTCACCGAGCACTCTCACGGTGCGGGCGCGGGCCGTGCCGACGGACACGGCGGTAGTTCGCTGCACCGGTTCGCGTCCTTCGACGTCGACGCCCACCCGGTCCCGGGCGGGCGGGAAGAGGCGTGGCGGTTCACGCCGATGATCCGGTTGCGTGGCCTGCACGTCGACACCCCGCTGGACGGTCACGACTACGAGATCGAGGTAGACGCCGACCCGCAGGTACACGTCGAGACCGGCGAAGGCGACGACACTCGCCGGGGCGTCTCTGGTTATGTCCCGATCGACCGGGTGAGCGCACGCGCATGGGCCGAGGCCGACAAGATGATCGCCGTCACCGTCCCGCGCGAGGTGGTCACAAAGCGGCCGACCGTTGTCCGGCTGCGTGGGCTGTCGGCGGAGAAAGCAGCGGCCGGGCATGTCGTCGTCACGGCGGAGGCGTTCAGCCGAGCCGTGGTCGTGCTCGAGTACGAGGGTTCGGCCGCGTTCGCAGAAAACGTCGAGGTCGTGGTGGAGGACGGCGCGCACCTGACGCTGGTGAGTCTGCAGGACTGGGCGGGCGACGCCGTCCACCTGTCCCACCACCACGTGCGGGTCGGTCGCGACGCCACCGTGCGGCACGCGGTGATCACCTTCGGTGGCGACCTGGTACGGGTCGGCACGTCGCTCGACTACAGCGGATCAGGCGGGGACGCGGAGCTGCTGGGTATGTACTTCGTCGACGCCGGCCAGCACGTCGAGAACCGCCTGTTCGTCGACCACAACACCCCGCACGCCTTCAGCAACGTCGAGTACAAGGGCGCATTGCAGGGCACCGGTGCCCATGCGGTTTGGGTCGGCGACGTGCTCATCCGTCCAGAGGCGCTGGGCATCAAGACGTTCGAGCTCAACCGCAACTTGGTGCTCACCGACGGCGCGCGCGCCGACTCGGTCCCGAACCTCGAGATCGAGACCGGCGAGATCCTGGGCGCCGGTCACGCCAGCGCCACCGGCCGGTTCGACGACGAGCAGCTCTTTTACCTGCAGACGCGGGGCATCCCGGAGGACCAGGCCCGAAGGCTTGTCGTCCGCGGCTTCTTCGCGTCGTTGATCAACAAGCTCGGTGTGCCCGAGCTCGTCGGCCGGCTCGGCGCCGCCGTCGAGCGCGAGCTCGCCGTTTCGGAGGCCCGTCAGTCATGACCACGCTGGAGATCCACGACCTGCACGTCTCCGTTGCGACCGAGTCCGGCCCCAAGGAGATCCTTCGCGGCGTCGACCTCACCGTACGGGCCGGGCAAATCCACGCGATCATGGGGCCGAACGGGTCGGGCAAGTCGACTCTTGCGTACTCGATCGCCGGGCATCCGAAGTACACCGTCACGCGGGGCACGGTGACCCTCGACGGCGAGAACGTGCTGGCCATGAAAGTCGACGTGCGGGCCCGGGCCGGGCTCTTCCTCGCCATGCAGTACCCGGTAGAGGTCCCCGGTGTGTCGGTATCGAATTTCCTCCGCACTGCCAAGACGGCCGTCGACGGGCAAGCGCCGAAACTGCGCACCTGGGTCAAGGACGTCAAGACCGCCATGGAGGAACTCGCGATCGACCCGGCATTTGCCGAGCGCGACCTCAACACGGGCTTCTCCGGCGGCGAGAAGAAGCGGCACGAGATCCTCCAGCTGGAGCTCCTCGACCCTCGCCTCGCCATCCTCGACGAGACCGACTCCGGCTTGGACATCGATGCGCTGCGGGTCGTCGCCAACGGTGTCACGCGGTTCCACGCTCGAGGCGGCAAGGGTGTCCTGCTCATCACGCACTACACGCGCATCCTGCGCTACATCACGCCCGACTTTGTCCATGTCTTCGTCGACGGACGGATCGCCGAGGAAGGCGGCCCGGACCTGGCCGAGAAGCTCGAGGCCGAGGGCTACGTCAGCTACGCCGGCACGTCGGCCTGAGTGCTCGAGGAGGACCGATGGTGTCTGAGCTACTTAGTCCGCTTGACGTGGAGCAGGTCCGCAAGGACTTCCCGATCCTTGACCGGCGCCTGGCCGGAGACCGGCCGCTGGTGTACCTCGATTCCGCCAACACCTCGCAGAAGCCGCGGGCAGTGCTCGACGCGCTCGCTGATCATTACGAGCGCCACAACGCCAACGTCGCTCGCGCAGTGCACCAACTCGGCGAGGAAGCGACGGCGGCCTACGAGAATGCCCGCACCAAGGTCGCGGCCTTCATCGGTGCGCCGAGACGCGACGAGATTGTCTTCACCAAGAACGCCTCAGAAGCTCTGAACCTGGTGGCCAACACCCTGGCCAGCGGCTTGGCTGCCGACCCCCGCTACCGGTTGGGTCCAGGCGACGAGGTCGTCATCACCGAGATGGAGCACCACTCCAACATCGTGCCGTGGCAGCTGGCCTGCCAGCGGACCGGCGCTCGGCTGCGCTGGTTCGGGCTCACCGACGAAGGCAGGCTCGACATCTCGAACCTGGACGAGCTCGTCACTGAGCGCAGCAAGATCGTCTCGATAGTGCACCAGTCCAACATCCTCGGGACGGTCAACTCGGTGTCCCCGATCGTCACACGTGCGCGCAAGGTGGGCGCACTGGTCATGCTCGACTGCTCGCAGTCGGTCCCGCACAAGCCGGTCGACGTCACCGAGCTCGGCGTCGACCTGATCGCCTTCACCGGGCACAAGATGTGCGGGCCGACCGGCATCGGCGTGCTGTGGGGCCGTTCCGAGGTCCTCGAATCCCTTCCGCCATTCCTCGGCGGCGGCGAGATGATCGAGACCGTCGACATGACCGGCTCGACGTTTGCCCCCATCCCGCACAAGTTCGAGGCCGGCACCCCGCCGATCGCACAGGCGGTCGGTCTGGGCGCTGCCATCGACTATCTGTCCGCACTGGGCATGGAGAACGTGGCTGCCCACGAGCACGCGCTGACGACGTATGCGCTCCACCGGCTGGGCGAGATCGAAGGGGTGCGGTTCATCGGCCCGCGGCTGCCCATCTCGCGCGGTGGGACCGTGTCGTTCACCCTCGACGGTGTGCATCCGCACGACGTCGGACAACTCCTCGACGAGCACGGGGTCGCTGTTCGGGTGGGCCATCACTGCGCGCGCCCGGTATGCGTCCGGTATGGAATTCCCGCGACCACCCGAGCGTCTTTCTACCTGTACACGACACAGTCCGAGATCGACGCGCTGGCCGACGGCGTCGAGCACGCGAAGAGGTTCTTCCGGTGACCACCGACTCGCTCTACCAGGAGATCATCCTGGACCACTACAAGCGCCCGGTCGGGCGCGGCCTTCGTGAGCCGTTCGATACCGAGTCCCGCCAGGTCAATCCGACCTGTGGTGACGAGATCACCGTGCGCGTGCGCCTCGCTGGTGACCGCATCGCCGATGTGTCCTACGACGGGCAGGGGTGTTCGATCAGCCAGGCGTCGGCGAGCGTTCTGCATGAGCTGGTATCGGGGCGGCCGGTAGCCGAGGCGTTCGCCGCCCACGCGGCCTTTGCCGAACTCATGCAGGGCAGGGGCGAGATCGAGCCAGATGAAGATGTGCTCGGTGACGGCATTGCCTTCGCGGGGGTGGCACGCTACCCGGCCAGGGTCAAATGCGCGTTGCTGTCCTGGATGGCGTTTCGCGACGCGACGGCGCGTGCCTTGGCTTTGTCGGCTGCGCCGTCGGGAGGGAACTGACGATGACCGAGTCCACCAGCGTGACCTCGATCGAGGACATCACCGAAGCGATGCGCGACGTCGTCGACCCGGAGTTGGGCATCAACGTGGTGGACCTCGGCCTGGTGTACGGCATCGACGTCGACGACACCGGGGTGGCCACCCTCGACATGACACTGACCAGCGCGGCCTGCCCGTTGACCGACGTCATCGAGGACCAGACCAGCGCAGCACTCGACGGCCTGGTGTCGGACTTCCGGATCAACTGGGTCTGGATGCCGCCGTGGGGGCCGGACAAGATCACCGACGAAGGCCGCGAGCAGCTGCGCGCGCTCGGCTTCAACGTCTGACCCGAGGAGACCCGCGGTGGCCATCCAGCCGATCCGGCTGTTCGGCGACCCCATCCTGCGCACCAAGGCAGAGCCGGTCCTCGACTTCGACGCTGAGCTGCGCCGGCTGGTCAAAGACCTGTCCGACACGATGATGGACGCCCCGGGCGTCGGCCTCGCTGCCCCGCAGATCGGCGTCGCGCTGCGGGTTTTCACCTATTTCGTCGACGACGAGCTCGGCCACTTGATCAATCCTGATCTGGAGCTGTCGGGCGAGGATCAGTACGACATCGAGGGTTGTTTGTCCCTGCCCGGGATCGAGTACGACTGCCGCCGGGCGCGGCGTGTGGTCGCGAAGGGGTTCAACGAGTACGGGGATCCGGTCGTCATCGAAGGCGACGACCTGCTCGCCCGCTGCCTCCAGCACGAAACGGATCACCTCGACGGCGTGCTGTTCATCGACCGCCTCGACCGGGCGGCTCGCAAGGCAGCGATGAAGGCGATCCGGGAGGCCGACTGGGTCGGGCAGACCGTTCCGGCAGTCAAGCTCTCGCCGCACCCGACCTTCGGCCGGGCATTGTGAGGCTGGCAGCGATTATCGGCCGACCCTTCGCCGCCGGCTTCTGGACGGAAGGATGATCGGGCCGATGGTGCACGACGCACGGGTCGCATCGATCTGCGTCGCCAACCGGCCGAGGCCGTGACGATGCGACTCGTTTTCGCCGGAACCCCCCAGACCGCCCTGCCGTCGTTGCGGGCCATTCTCGACTCGCGCCACGCCGTCGTAGCGGTCCTCACCAGGCCGGACGCTCCGACTGGTCGCAGCCGGAAGCTCAGCCCGAGCCCAGTGGCGCGGGTGGCGACGGACGCGGGCATAGAAGTACTCAGGCCGCAGCGGCCACGCGACCCGGACTTTCTCGTTCGGCTCGCCGAGATCGGCCCCGACTGCGCGCCAGTCGTTGCCTACGGCGGGCTGCTGCCCAGACCTGCGCTCGACGTGCCCAAGCACGGTTGGGTCAACCTGCATTTCTCGCTGCTGCCTGCGTGGCGCGGCGCGGCGCCAGTGCAGCACGCCATCCTGGCCGGCGACGATCTCACCGGCGCATCCACGTTCCAGATCGAGGAAGAGCTGGATTCTGGGCCGGTCTACGGCGTTGTCACCGAACCTGTGCGCCCAACCGACACCAGTGGAGATCTCCTCGACCGGCTGGCGGTGGCTGGCGCCAGGCTGCTGGTCGCGACCCTGGACGGCATCGAGGACGGGACGCTCCTTGCGCACCCGCAGTCCTCCGACGGCCTGTCGTGGGCACCCAAGCTGACCGCTGCCGACGCGGAAGTCGACTGGTCCGCACCGGCGGTACGCGTCGACCGGCTGATCCGTGCGTGCACCCCGGCGCCCGGCGCGTGGACGACGTTTCGCGGCGACCGGCTCAAGCTCGGCCCGGTCCGCGCCGACCCGCAGGCGGCGGACCTGGGGCCGGGGCAGCTGCGGGCGGATCGCGACGGCGTCCGTGTCGGCACCGGCACTCGGGCTGTCCTTCTCGGCGAGGTGCAGTCGCAGGGCAAGCGCGTCATGCCGGCCGATGACTGGGCGCGCGGCGCTCGGCTCGGCCCAGCCGAGCGGCTGGGCCGGTGACCGGCCGCCAGAGTAAATCTGTCCCGGTCGTCGACGCTGCGCGGGGCACGGCGTTCGACGTTCTTCGGGCCGTCGACGAGCGCGACGCTTACGCCAATCTGGTCCTGCCGAATCTGCTGCGCGAACGCGGCCTTACTGGCCGCGACGCCGCGCTGGCCACCGAGCTCGCCTACGGAACCCTTCGCGGCCGTGGCACCTACGACGCCATCCTGAGCACGAACCTGGACCGAGATCTATCCGAGCTGGACCCTCCGGTCATCGACGCCCTCCGGCTGGGTGCCCACCAGATCCTGTCCACCCGGATCCCGCCACACGCGGCGGTCTCCACCACCGTCGACCTGACCCGGGCCCGGATCGGCGAGGGACCCGGAAAGCTGGTCAACGCGGTGCTGCGCCGGGTGAGCGCCCAAGACCTGGACGCATGGGTCGACACGATTGCGCCGGCGAGTTCAACCGAGCCGGTCGAGCGGCTGGGTTTGCGGCACTCACATCCGGCGTGGGTCGTCCGAGCGATGCTCGACTCACTCGGTGGCGACGTTGACGAGCTCGACCGGGCTCTCGCTGCTGACAACGAGCGGCCCGAGGTGACCCTGGTCGCACGGCCCGGGCGGGCCGAGGTAGCCGAACTCCTGCAGGCCGGCGCTCGACCGGGTCGCTGGTCCCCCTACGCCGCGGTGCTGACCGAGGGAGATCCTGCTGATCTCGCGGCCGTTCGCGAGCGGCGGGCCGGCATCCAGGACGAGGGCAGCCAGCTGGTCGCTCTCGCCCTCGCTGCCGTGCCGCTGACCGGGTCCGATGAGCGTTGGCTGGACATGTGCGCCGGTCCCGGCGGCAAAGCTGCCCTGCTCGGCGGACTTGCTACCGGGCGGGGCGCACGCCTGCTTGCGGTCGAACGCCAGGCGCACCGGGCCCGGATGGTCGAGATGGCACTGCGCGACGACCCTGGGGGGCACCGTGTGCTCGTTGCCGACAGCACCGAGCCGATCCATGCAGAGCCGGCCTTCGACCGCGTCCTGCTCGATGCACCGTGCACTGGGCTGGGCGCACTTCGGCGCCGGCCCGAGGCACGCTGGCGTCGGCAGCCGGACGAGGTGGCCGGATTACGCTCGCTGCAGGTGCGCCTGCTCCGCGCCGCCACCGACGCAGTTCGGCCGGGTGGAGTGGTGGCGTACGCGACCTGCTCCCCACATCTGGCCGAGACCGCCACCGTCGTGACTGACGTGCTGCGCGACCGAGCCGACGTCGAGCAGCTCGACGCACGGTCGTACCTGCCCGGCGTTCCGGACGTGGGTGCCGGGCCGGACGTCCAACTGTGGCCACACCGGCACGGCACTGACGGCATGTACCTCGCGTTGCTGCGACGGACCTAACAGACGATCACGGGCTGGAGTCGTCGGATTCGCTCATCAGATCCGTTAGCCTGCGCTGGCGTGGGCCCGCTGATCGCGCCGAGTGTCCTCTCGGCCGACTACGCCAACCTCCAGTCGGAGATCGCCCGGGCAGTCAGTGCCGACTGGGTGCATGTCGACGTCATGGACAACCATTTCGTGCCCAACCTGACGATCGGCCTGCCCGTCGTCGAGGCTTTGCTGGCCCGCATCGAGCTGCCGCTCGACTGCCACCTGATGATCGAGAACCCGGACCGGTGGGCACCGCCGTACGCCGAGGCAGGCGCGGATGGCGTCACCTTCCACATCGAGGCGGCGGGAGCGCCGGTCCGGTTGGCCCGTGAGCTGCGCCGCATCGGGGCGCGCGCCGGGGTGGCGCTCAAGCCGGCGACGCCCGTGGACGCGGTCGAGGACATGCTCGCCGAGATCGACCTGCTTCTCATCATGACCGTCGAGCCCGGCTTCGGGGGGCAGGCGTTCCTCGAGATGTGCCTCCCCAAGATCCGGCAGGCACGTGAGCTGGTGTCTCGCTCTGGTCTGGAAGTCTGGCTTCAGGTCGACGGCGGAGTGTCCGCGGAGACGATCGAACGCTGCGCTGATGCAGGCGCTGACGTCTTCGTCGCCGGCAGCGCCGTGTTCGGTGCCGACGACCCCGCTGGGGCCATCGGCAACCTGCGCGCCCTCGCCGAAGCCCGCAGTGAGACCGGCTGAATGCGGCCACAACGGCTAGACTTCACAGAAGTACGACGCGTGCTCCGGGGTCGGTGAAACTCCGAACCGGCGGTGACAGTCCGCGACCCGGTCGTCGCCCCTCAACAGGGGTGTTGGGCGGTGGACCCGGTGGAACTCCGGGACCGACGGTGACAGTCCGGATGGGAGGAAGCGCGCGGACGGCCGGTGTCCCGGCGTATCGATGCGCCGGGAAGCTGCTCGTCGTCTGAGCGGTGTGCCGCCGCATCCCGGAGTTCGCCTGGACGGGCGAGGAGGACCGGGATGGCCAGTTTCGCGGAGGTCGCGGCGATGCGCCGTGCGCTCGACCTCGCCCGCACGCCCGGCGTTCCGCTCGGGCCGAACCCGCGAGTGGGATGCGTCCTGCTGGATCGCCATGGCGCCGTGGTCGCAGAAGGCTTCCACCGGGGCGCGGGTAACCCCCACGCCGAGGTCGAGGCGCTGCGGGCGGCCGGCGAATCCGCCCGTGGCTGCACCGCAGTTGTCACCCTCGAGCCGTGCAACCACCACAATCGGACCGGACCGTGTGCCGCGGCACTACGTGAAGCCGGCATCGTCCGTGTCGTCTACGCACAGCCCGACGCGAATCCAGCGGCTCGAGGTGGCGCTGAAGAACTTCGAATGGCAGGCCTCGACGTCCAAGGCAGCGTGCTGGTCGACGAGGCCCGGGACGTCAATCCGGAGTGGACGTTCGCCATCGACAACGGACGCCCATTCGTTACATGGAAGTTCGCGGCGACGCTCGACGGCCGCAGTGCCGCTGCCGACGGCACCAGCCAGTGGATCACCTCGCCGGAAGCACGCGCCGACGTACACCGCCTCCGGGCCGAATGCGACGTCATCCTGGTCGGAACCGGAACGGTTCTCACCGACGATCCTCGCCTGACCGTCCGCGACAGCGCACGCACCCCATTGCATCGACGGTTCCAACCGCTACGCGCAGTGATGGGGATGCGCCCGATTCCTGCCGATGCCGCGGCTTGCGATGACGCGGCTGACTCGCTTCGCCTGAGAACCCGGGATCCGGGCCCTGCCCTGGCGGTGCTCTTCGGCCACGGTCGGCACCGTGTCTGGCTCGAAGGCGGACCGACGCTGGCGGCGGCATTCCTGCGTGCCGGGCTCGTCGACCGAGTTGTCGCGTACCTCGCTCCGGCTCTGCTCGGAGCCGGACCAGCGGCGGTCGGCGATCTGGGTGTCACGACCGTCGCCGCCGCGGTCCAGTTCGACCTCATCGACGTGGCCCAGGTCGGCTCCGACCTGCGAATCACCGCCCGACCAAGAAAGGGGTGACATGTTCACCGGAATCGTCGAGGAACTGGGCGAGGTAGTAGCCCTCGACCATCGGGTCGACTCGGCCCGGCTCACGGTGCGAGCGCCCGGCGTCACGGCCGACGCGGTAACCGGAGCGTCGATGGCTGTCAACGGCGTCTGCCTGACAGTGGTCGACCTCGCGACGGGCGTCTTCACCGCCGATGTGATGCGCGAGACGTTATGCCGTTCGTCGCTCGGCGAACTGACCGTCGGCACGCGTGTCAACCTCGAACGCGCCGTACGGGCGTCCGACCGGCTCGGCGGGCACATCGTCCAGGGGCACGTGGACGGCGTAGGAACGGTGATCGACCGACGGATGGGTGACGGATGGGAGATCATGCGGATCTCGCTGCCCGAAGGATTGTCCCGATACGTGGTCGAGAAGGGTTCCATCGCGATTGACGGCGTGTCGCTCACGGTGTCCGCCGTTGCGGACGGGTGGTTCGAGGTGAGCCTGATTCCGACCACACTGGCACTGACCACGCTCGGTCGGCACAGTGTGGGCGAACCGGTCAATGTCGAAGTCGACGTGATCGCCAAATACGTCGAGCGACTGACGAGTAAGCGGGTGATTACCTGATGACGATCTCGTTGGATCCCGTGGAGCGGGCCATTGCGGACACCGCTGCAGGCCGAGCCGTGGTCGTCGTGGACGACGAGGACCGTGAGAACGAAGGAGACCTGATCTTCGCGGCCGGCAAAGCGACACCCGAGCTGATGGGATTCATGATCCGGTGGACGAGTGGGTTCGTCTGCGTGGCGCTCGAGGGCGAGACCCTGGATCGGCTGCACATCCCGTTGATGACGCCGCACAACCGGGAGCGGATGCGCACCGCGTATACCATCTCCGTCGACGCGCGCGACGGCGTCACCACCGGCATCTCGGCAGCTGATCGCGCGCACACCGCCCGGGTGCTCGCCGATTCGGCGACCGAACCGTACGAGTTAGTGCAGCCCGGCCACATCTTGCCGCTGCGCTATCGCGACGGCGGTGTCCTCGCTCGGGCCGGTCACACCGAGGCCGCGGTCGACCTGGCCCGGCTCGCTGGGCAAAGCCCGGCCGGGGTTCTGTGCGAGATCGTCAACGACGACGGCTCCATGATGCGAGGTCCGGCGTTGCGCGCGTTCGCCGACGAGCACGGCCTGGCGATGATCTCCATCGCGGACCTGATCCAGTACCGGCGGCGATACGAGAGCCATGTCCGCCGTATCGCGGTGACCCGGTTGCCTACGGCGGAGGCGACCTTCCAGGTGCATGCTTACCGCGACGTCGTGACCGGCGCGGAGCATGTCGCGCTGGTTCTGGGCAATCTCACCGAAGGCGATCCGGTCCTGGTGCGGGTGCATTCCGAATGCCTGACCGGTGACACCTTCGGATCGCTGCGCTGCGACTGTGGGCCTCAACTGCGGGCCGCCATGACGGCGGTGGCGAACGAGGGCAGGGGAGTGGTGCTGTACATGCGCGGGCATGAAGGCCGCGGCATCGGTCTCGCGCACAAGCTACGGGCTTACGAGCTGCAGGACGGCGGCCGTGACACCGTCGACGCCAATCTGGACCTCGGGCTGCCCGCGGACGCGCGCGACTACGGGACCGGAGCGCAGATCCTGGCCGATCTCGGTGTCAAGTCGATGCGGCTGATGACCAACAACCCGACCAAGCTCGCCGGCCTGACCGGCTACGGGCTGCACGTCGTGGAGCGGGTGCCGATGCCCGTGCGCCCGCACCCCGAGAACATCCGCTACCTGCGAACCAAACGGGACCGGATGGGTCATGCGCTGCCACATCTGGGAGACGACATGGAGGCAAGGTTCACATGAACCGCGGCGGCGCACCGACCATGGACCTCATCGGCGCCGACGAACTTCGCGTCGGTGTCGTGGCCGCGCGGTGGCACGAGGAGGTCATGGCGGGACTGGTGGACGGCGCCCTGCGAGCGCTCGAACAGGCCCGCGTAGATGATCCGCTGGTGCTGCGGGTGCCAGGCTCGTTCGAGCTACCCGTCGCCTGTGCCCGCCTTGCCCGCGCGCGCTACGACGCCCTGGTCGCCCTCGGGGTGGTCATCCGCGGTGAGACTCCGCATTTCGAGTACGTCTGTCGTGCGGCGAGCGAAGGCCTGGTCAGGGTCAGCGTCGACTCCGGTGTCCCCATTGGCTTCGGGGTGCTCACCTGCGACGACGAAGCTCAGGCCCGCGACCGAGCGGGACTGCCTGGCTCCAGCGAGGACAAGGGATTCGACGCTGCTCAGGCGGCGCTGGCCACGGTGCTGGTACTGCGCGCAAGTTACGCCTGAAGGGGTACCGGTTGTTCCTCGCCATAGGCTGAAGTTCGTGAAGAGCTTCGACGGACTCTGGGCCGAGCTGTCTGCGAAGGTGGCTGCGGGCGCCGACGGCTCAGGGACCGTGGATGCCGTCGGACGCGGCGTGCACCACGTCGGCAAGAAGGTTGTCGAGGAAGCGGCCGAGGCGTGGATGGCTGCCGAGCACGAGGACGCCGCGCGCGCTGCGGACGAGATCGCTCAGCTCCTGTACCACGTCCAGGTGCTCATGCTCGCGTCCGGCGTCACGCTTGACGACGTCTACGAGCGCCTCTAGGAGAGCGATGACGCCGTTACGGATCGCGGTACCCAACAAGGGGCTGCTGGCCGAGCCGGCCGCGACGATGCTGCACGAGGCGGGTTACCGGCAGCGGTCCGACGGCCGTGAGCTCGTCCTCGCCGACCCGGACAACAATGCGGAGTTCTTCTTCCTGCGGCCGCGGGACATCGCTGTCTACGTCGGCTCCGGCACGGTCGAGGTGGGCATCACCGGTCGCGACCTGTTGCTGGACTCCGGCTCACCGGCCGAGGAACTGCTCCCGCTGGACTTTGGATACTCGACCTTCCGGTTCGCGGCGCCCAAGGGCTCTGCCGCGGCAGTCAGAGACTTCTCCGGCCTGCGCGTCGCCACCTCATATCCCGGGCTGCTGTCGAAGTACCTTGCCGACGCCGGCATCGACGCCCAGGTCGTTCGCCTCGATGGCGCCGTCGAAACCGCGGTCCAGCTCGGAGTTGCCGACGTGGTGGCCGACGTCGTTTCTACCGGCACCACCCTGCGCCAGGCCGGGCTCGAGCTGGTCGGCGAGCCGATCATGACATCGGAAGCGGTGCTGATCACCCGGTCTGCAGTCGGGTCCACGCCAGCCGTCCAGCAGCTCGTTCGCCGCTTGCAGGGTGTCCTGGTCGCACGTCGCTACGTGATGATGGACTACGACATCCGTGCCGAACGGGTGGACGAGGCCTGTGCCGTCACCCCCGGTATCGAGTCGCCCACCGTATCGCCGCTGCATCGCGAAGGCTGGGTGGCCGTCCGCGCCATGGTCCCTCGCGCCGACGCCCAGCGGGTCATGGACGCATTGTGGGACATCGGCGCCCGCGCGATCTTCGTGACGGACATCCTGGCCTGTCGCCTCTAGCCGTCGAATCGAATGCCATGGGCCAATGCCACCAGCATCGAGGACGTAGCGTAGGTCCGTGGATCTCCCGCGGTCGCCTGCCGAACTCGTGCAGCGGCTGGATGCGGTCGACTACTTGGCCGACGACGGCGTGGCCACCGCGGCGTTCCTGGCGTTGCGGATGGCCCGCCCGCTTTTCGTCGAAGGCGAGGCCGGTGTTGGTAAGACGGCGCTGGCCCAGGCACTGGCCGAAGCGCTGCAGACACCGCTGATCCGCCTGCAGTGCTACGAAGGACTCGACGCTGCGCAGGCGCTCTACGACTGGGATTTCCCCCGGCAGCTGCTGCACTTGCGCGCGGCGGAGGCGGCCGGTATCACCGATGCCGACCAGCTTGAGCAGGAACTTTATGATCGCCGATTCCTGCTCGCCCGCCCGCTGCTGCAGGCGGTCGAGAGCAGCACTGAGGACACCCCGGCGGTGCTTCTCGTCGACGAGGTCGACCGCGCCGACGACGAGTTCGAGGCGTTTCTTCTCGAGGTGTTGAGCGAGTTCACCGTGACCGTCCCGGAGATCGGGACCATCCGGGCCGAGCGGCCGCCGGTGGTCGTCGTCACCAGCAACCGCACCCGGGAGGTCCACGACGCACTCAAGCGTCGCTGTCTCTACCACTGGCTCGACCACCCGGACTTCGACCGCGAGGTCGCAGTGATCCGCCGCCGAATCCCG
>DASSDH010000051.1:0-3863 GCA_035697245.1 Jiangellaceae bacterium | reverse complement strand
GCGCCGCCAAGGTCGAGATCAGAATGCTCGGCGGATTCGAGGTGCTGCTCGACGGTTCGCCCGTTCCGGTAGCCGGCTGGCCGCGGCCACAAGCGGCCACGCTGGTGAAGTTGCTCGCCCTCGCCCCAGGGCGCCGGCTGCATCGGGAACAGCTCGTCGACCGGTTGTGGCCCGACCTCACCGTCGCGGAAGCGGCCCCGCGCCTGCACAAGGTCGCCCACTACGCCCGTCGCGCCCTGGGTGAGGACCGGACGGCGATCATCCTCCGCAACGAAACCGTCGCGCTGCTGCCCGCAGCGGAGGTGGTCGTCGACGTCGACGTCTTCGAGCGGGTCGCGGAGGAGGCGCTCGCCGGCGGAACGCCGAGTGCGGCCGCCGCGGCGGCCGCACGCTACGGCGGCACGCTGCTGCCGGAGGACCTCTACGAGACGTGGGCAGAGAACCGCCGTGAGCATCTCCGTCTGCGCTATCTGGAGCTGTTACGCCTGGCCGGCCGTTGGGAAGACCTGCTCGTCGAGGACCCGGCCGACGAGGACGCGCATGTCGCCCTGATGACGCAGCACGTCGAGGCGGGCGATCATCGTGCCGCTCTGCGGCAGTTCGAGCGGATGGACGCGGCGCTACGCCGAGAGCTGGGCGTCGGTCCGGGTCAGCGCGCGCTGGCCGTCCGCGACGAGATTCTGGCCGCCATCCCCGAGTACCACGTCGAATCCGGCCAAGCCAACCTGGTCGGCCGCAGCGGCGAGCTGGAGCAGTTCGAGCGGTTGCTGGCCGACGCGGGTCGCGGCGGTGGCCGCACCGTGCTCGTATCGGGACCGCCCGGGGTCGGTAAGTCAGCCCAGCTCGAATGGGTCAGCCGGCGCGCTCAACGCGTCGGCTGGCGAGTCGGGCAGGGCGTCGCGGCCGCGGTCGAGGGCGCATGGCCGTACGCACCGGTACTCGACGCGCTCGCCGACCTGTGCCGGCGGCATCCGACGCTGCTCGACGGGCTGAGCGATACCTACCGGCGGGAGATCGAACGTGCTCTGGCAGGCGCTGAGCTGACGTGGAGCGGCGAGGGAACCCACCAGCGGCTGTTCGTTGCGGCTGCCGAGCTGCTCCGGCTCGCGGCGTCGGGCACCGGTCTGCTGCTGGCCGTGGACGACATGCATGAGGCGGACGAGGCCAGCCTGCGGTTGCTGCACTATCTCGCCCGGGGCATCAGCGGGGAACGTGCGCTCATCGTCGTCGGCCACCGCGAGGGTGGACGTCGGGTTGAGCAGATCAAAGGCAGCCTGCTTCGCCGGAATCTCGCCATCCACGTCCCGCTGCGACCACTTGATCGGCAGGGCACCGACGACCTCGTCCGACTGCATACGGCCGACGTCTCGACGACGACGCTCGACCACATCTGGGAGGTGTCGGGTGGCCTGCCGTTCGCCGTCGTCGAGATGGCCCGGGCACCGGCGTCTGCGACGGTGCGGACGCTCGGCGCGCTCGGGCTGAGCCGGCTGGCGGTCAGGACTCGCGAGGCGCTCCAGCGGGTGGCCGTCATCGGGATCAGTTTCGACACCGACCAGTTCGTGGCACTCACCGGGTTGCCTGAGCCGGAGGCCTACGCAGCGTTGGACGCCGCGCTGGCCGGGCTCGTCGTCGTACACACGGGATCGGGCTACCGGTTCCGGCACCCACTGATCCGCGACGCGCTGCTCGACGACATCCCGCCCGCCCAGCAGCGCTTTTTCCATCACCAGGCCGCTGCTCGGCTCAGGGCCGTCGGGGCTCCACCGGCCCGGATAGCCCACCACCTGATCGCGGCCGGGCAACTTTCGGATGCCGTGCCTCACGTCATCCAGGCCGTCGAGACCGAAGCCGCCATCGGTGCCTACCGCGACGCACTGGCCCTCGTCGACGCGGTTCGAGACCAGGCGAACCCGCACGACCGTGGCCTGCTGCTGGCGTTGCGCGCGAACCTGCTGGCCGCCCTGGGGGACCGGTCCACGATCGACGCATACCGGGATGCGATCGCCGTCGCCGCCGAATCGGAACGCTCGCTGCTGCGCGCCCGGATGGCGCAGTCCGCCGTGATGGAAGGCGACCTCGATACCGCGGCGGCCGTCCTGGACGGTCTGGAGCCGAACGGCGGCCCTGCGGACGTGCCGATATTGCTCGCGCAGGGGACCCTGGCCTACTTCACGGGCGACGTCGACGCGGCGTGGAAGGCCTCGGACCAGGTTTGTGGACTCGTGAGACCGGACGAGAACAGCTGGCAGCGGCTGGACCTGCTGACCCTGCAGGCTCTCATCGCACATCACCGCGGCGAGCTGTTCTCGCGGCTACGGCTGGAGCTGCGCCGTGCCCAGGACGCCCCGGCACTCGCGAGTTCGGTGTTCGATCCGTATATCTGCGTCGCTGAGTACCTGCTCTACGGCACGACGCCATACTCCGAGGTCAAGGCGCTCGCCCAGTCCCTGCGGGAAACGGCCAGGCGCAGCGGAGTACTGCGGGCCGAGGCGTTCGCTACGGCGCTGCTGGGCGAGGCGGCCCTGCTCGCGGGAGATATCGCCGAGGCAGAGCGCGAGCTGCAGGATGCCATCGACCTGCACCGCGAGTTCGGTGCACCGGCCGGTGAGGCCGCGTCACTGCAACGACTCGCCGAGGTCAGATTGCTGCAGGGCGACCGGCGCGAAGCGGACCGGCTGCTTCGACAGGCCCTGCCGCGGGCGCGATGGTGTTTGATGGCCCTCCACCTCGTCCAACGCATCTTCGGGACGATGATCCTGGCGGCGCCCGACCCGCAGGCTGCGCGGGCGGTCGTCGACCAGGCCCAGGACACGATGGGAACCGAGGACGAGTGCTCGTTCTGCGTCATTATGTTCGCTGTCCCAGCCGTGATCGCCTGCGCCGACGTGGGCGACATCGACGAGGCCCACAGGTACCTGGCAATCGCCGAACGCTCGTCGGAGCTGTGGGAGGGCACCGCCTGGCAGGCCGCGATCCTGGAGGCTCGTGCACATCTGGCCCGGGCCGGGCAGGAACCGGACCGGGAGGCGGTTCTTCTCGACCGCGCGGCCGTGCTGTTCGAGCAGGCCGGACAGCCACTCGACGCCGCTCGCTGCCGGCGGCAGGCTCACGCACAGGTCTCGCTGCGTGGGGCCTGACGCCCGTGCGAACATCCACCCTCGTCGGCTCGCACACAGGCATCATTCTCTCCGCCCTCGGCGCGACGGTCGCCGACGGCACCGACCCGGATGAACGCACGACCTGACCGGCCCAGCCCGCCGAACCCTGCCCTCAGTCCGTGGCGCCCGGCACCGATACGTCGACCCAGACCAGCCGGTGGTCGGAGCTGGGGAACGGGAACGTGCCGACGAGCCGGAACAGCGGGTCGGTGGAGAGCGGCCAGAACACGGCGGCATCGTCGATGCGTAGGTTTTTGCTCGGTAGCACGTAGTCGGCGCGCAGGTTGCCCGGCGCGGTGTCGGCGAAGTCGGCGGTGTCGAAGCGTGGGTCGCTGAGGTGGGTGAGGTTCGCGCCGCCTTGCAGCGCCGACTGCTCGACTGCCCCTTCGCTGTCCGGTGTGAGCTTGGTGTTCACCCGCGGGTGCTCGATCAGCTGCTGGATGGCGCCCGGGATGCTGTCGCCGTCGAGCGGGTCGGAGTTCTGGTCCCCGGCGATCACGAACGACGCCCCCGGCTGGAGGCCGCCGCTCTGGCCCTCGTCATCGTAAATGTAGCGCGCGCTCGTGCCGGGCGTGATGTAGTCGGCCCAGAACCGGATCTCGTCGAAGTTCCTGGTGCCGTTGCGGTCCTCGGGACCGTCGAACACCGGCGGCGTCGGGTGGCTGACCAGGAAGTGGACGGTCTTGCCGTCGACGAGTATCG